>JBAXTB010000520.1:0-3489 GCA_037130425.1 Bacteroidota bacterium | reverse complement strand
TGATTTAAGATGTAGTCGCGTATTTCTGGTTATTGTGGTTGCTTCATTCGTATTTTTAACGGAAATGGGCGCTTACGGCAAAGGATTGGCCTTTCGAAATACTAAGCCTTACCGCACCATCTAAAATCTTAAATCATGTAATCTTAAATCCTTAACTCAATGACATTGCCCTTAAGGGGAGTTAATTGCAAGTTGTTTAAGATCTGTTGTTTATAAAACTAAAGATTCCTTATGAATCAAAAAGCCGATTTTTATGTTCACGTTTATATTCCAATTCTATGTTCATTTTCCAATCTGAGTATAGGTTCTGTCGTAATAGGTTCTATGCAAATTATTCTGACTATGTAAACCCAGTTGCATAAAACCTATTGCTTTAGCAAATAAAAAGATTCATGGCTTAGACTTACGCTTTCAAAAAAGGTCTGTAAAACAAGTAAAAATCTCCCCCTACCCCAAAATCTTCAGTCCCTCAAACCCGCAATCATCCCGCCCCCGCGATGTACTCCCCTTCAGGGCAATGTCATTGACTTAAGGCCATCAAAGCCCCAACGGGGCGGAACCATTAGAATTGGGCAACGCCCAATTTAAAATGGCCAAGATTGTTGAGAAGCCCTGAAAGGGCGAAATCACACGTAGCGCAGGTTGATTTCGCCCTTTCAGGGCTTAGGTCTCGCGTTGCCTCGAAGGCACAGGGCGTCACCCTGTGTTAATGATTCCGCCCCGTTGGGGCTTCAAAATCCTTAAGTCAATGGCATTGCCCTTCAGGGGTCGGGGGCGACCAAGCCCAACGCACAAACCTCAAACTTTCTGGGCACAAATTTTTTTTACAATTCAACAAAACCACAAAAATTTCAAAATCAACCACTTAAGTCTTAACAATAAAAAAATCCACACAAAATTACACATTATTTTTTTACTACGCAAAAAGGTTGCGCAGTACCCCATGCACTTTTGTTTCATCAAACAAACGGAACTAAATGCACAAGCAAATCAGTTAGGTGCATCAAACTTCGAAAATCAAAATCAATTTAATATTTTAGTCATGAAATTCAATTTTAAAGCAAAATCGCCAAACCTGAGCACCAACCATGCAGGCGCAACAGCCTACAAACTTACCCCGGCGCTCGATTTATATGCAACCGTCGTAACGTCGACGTTGAGCGATAAGTTCTACGAAGGTGGGGCAGCGCGGATTGAACGCCTTCGTCAGTTGGTTGCGGCCAACGACCCGGTGTTTGTGGCTAAATTAGCGGTGTACGCCCGCGAACGTATGCACTTGCGTAGCGTGCCCCTGGTACTGGCCGTTGAATTGGCCCAAGTACACCGAGGCGATGATTTGGTGAGCCGTTTGGTGGCCCGCGTCATCCAGCGCGCCGATGAAATCACGGAAGTGTTGGCCTACTACACACAGGCAAACCAACGCAAGGACGTGAAAAAACTGAACCGCTTGTCGAAACAGGTACAAAAAGGTATCGTGTTGGCATTCAACAAGTTCGATGAGTATCAGTTTGCAAAATACGACCGCGACGGAACTGCCGTGAAACTGCGCGACGCCTTGTTCCTGACGCACCCGGTTCCGAAAAACGAAGCCCAACAGACCTTGTTTAATAAAATCGCGACCGGAACGCTGGAAACGCCGTACACCTGGGAAACGGAATTGTCGGCCCTGGGTCAGCAAAAATTTGAAAACGAAGCGGCCAAAAAAGCGGCGTTTACGGCAAAATGGCAGGAACTGATCGATTCCGGAAAACTTGGCTACATGGCCCTGATGCGTAACCTGCGCAACATCCTGGAAGCCGAAGTGTCGGGAAAACATATTGAAAAAGTATGCGAAACGCTGTCGGATAAACGTCAGGTAGAAAACTCGAAACAGTTGCCCTTCCGTTTTTTGGCTGCTTACCGCGAATTGCTGGCGGTGCAATCGGGTAAAACCGCCGCCGTGTTGCAAGCGCTGGAAGACGCCGTGAAAGCGAGCGTGGCCAATATGCGCGGCTTCGATTACGATACTTCAGTGGTAGTTGCCTGCGACGTATCCGGTTCGATGCAGATGCCGATTTCGCCAAAAAGCAAGGTGTTGAACTACGATATCGGCTTGATGCTGGGTATGTTGCTGAAATCGAAATGCAAAAACGTGGAAGCCGGCATGTTCGGCGATACCTGGAAAACCATCCAGTTGCCTTCGGGTAATATCCTGTCGAATGTGCAGGAATTTTACCGCCGCGTAGGGGAAGTTGGGTACAGCACAAACGGTTATTTGGTGATCGCCGACCTTTTGAACTGCAAAAAAGCGGTGGATAAAGTGATGATGTTCACAGACTGCCAGATGTGGAACAGCAACGGAACCAACGATACAATGGCCGGAATGTGGCAAAAATACCGCCGTCAGGTAGCGCCCGACGCGAAATTGTACCTCTTCGACCTGGCCGGATACGGCAAAGCGCCGCTTGATCTGATGCAGGACCAAGGTGTACATTTGATCGCGGGCTGGTCGGATAAAATATTCGACGTGCTGGCGGCGCTTGAAAACGGTCAGTCGGCCGTAGCATTAATTGACGCGATGGAACTATAAATGTGTTGAATTGGTTGAGGATGTTGAAATGGTTTAATTTGGTTCAATGTCTTCAACCGCTTCAGATAAGAAATTTCAAAGGTGCCGTTGGGTAGTGTTACTTCAACCTCCAACACATGATGCAATGCCACACTATTCGCTTGTTGCCCTTTGAAAAAATACCGGTGCCGTAGAAAAGAGATACTTCGTTAAGTTCGACGAGGCGCGGGTTCGAATCCCGCCGTGCTTTCAGCAAGGAGGTGCGTAGTTTAATGGTAGAACACGGTTAACTTTTTTCGTTTTTTGCCCGGTTTTTAAATAAAAAACAATACTCCGTCGCAATAGGTTTTGTGCAAATTATATCAATTATCCAAATCCAATTACACAAAACCTATTGCTTTGGCGTATAAAGATGCCGTAGGATGGAAATACTTCGGTAGAGCGCCCCGGCAGGTCCGGTGGAGGTTGCAGGTTCAATCCCTGTTACGCTGACTTTATACTGATCGCTGATTATCAATCATTTACCAATTGAATATTGGTTTAGCGCGAAGTATCTTTTACCATAACAACAGCGTGTAGCTCAAACTTTTTTCCACCGCTTTTTGCTCTTTAAAATTTTAACTATTTCGTACACGCTAAAAATCCTGAAAGGATTGTATGTAAAAACGCTATAAAACACATAAAATCCCTTCGGGATTTGGAAAAAACGGACTATCAACGTTGCTATAAACATATAATCCCTTCGGGATTTTTTGAAGGTAAATGGTTCTTAAGAAACACCGGTGTCGTAGAAAAGAGATACTTCATTACTACTGACGGGGTCGTGGGTTCGAGTCCCACCGCGCTGACGAATTTTTTCAACAATTCGGCGCGTAGCTCAGATGGTAGAGCACGAAACGCTTTTTTCGCTTGTTGCCCGGTTTTTAAAACGATTAGGCCCA
>JBAXTB010000052.1:0-21676 GCA_037130425.1 Bacteroidota bacterium | reverse complement strand
TCTGCGGCTTGTCCGAGTGAAAGTTTGCCACGTGTGTACAATTCACCTGCAAGGATAATCCGCGCATCGAATTCTGATACGTTTGAAAAGAGCGGCATTTGAAATGAGATCGTTTGCATGACCGAGCGTTGTACTACAAAGATAACGGATAAACTGTGTAGAATGCAAGGGGAATCTATCTTAATCGCCCAGATTGAAAGTATTTATAGATCGCCTAAAATTTTATAACAACCTTAAGGTCGTTACAATAGGCGGGTTTTAGTTTGCCATCATGTTGTAACCGACCGACAACAATTCCCGGATGGATGCCAATCCGTTCAGCAAAATTCCGAATCATATCGGCGTTGAAAAATTTATTGTCAATTGTCCATTTTGCATACTCGGCATGTGGAATAAGCCAGTTGGCTGCAAATTCATTTGCTTCATTTTCTTTGGCTTCATTATACGCAGTCCCCTCTAATTTTTCCAGAAATATCTCTTTTTTGCTATGTTCCAAAATATGACAAGATTCGTGGAAAAAAGAAAACCAGAACTGATCGTTGGTTTTGTACAGATCTGATAATTGAATTAGCGGGGTAGGGCCAATCCAACGGGCTGCGCCGCTGATCTTCGCATTAGGCAAAGACGGCGTAAAAACCACTGCAACGCCATACGTCGCAGCCAATAATTGAATTTTTGAGAGAAAATCATCTGGTTGCTCTTTGGCAATTGCCCTGAATTCTTTCATTGCAGCACGGAAGGCCTTTTCATTATAAGTTGGCAAAGAAAATGTTTGAATTTTCTTTTCTCCCAATCGAAGCCATACCGCCACTGCGCCAGGATTCGGTGTGTTCCTCAATGAAATACGAAAAGAGACTTCATCGGAGGTATTTAAATAGTAGTCGTTCCACTGACTGGAACTCGCAAATCCAAAAAAGAGCAACAATTCACGAACCACTACAATACTTTTTTTACTTGTGGTAATAATTCCCCTTTGATGCATAACTTTTAAAGGGAATAAATCGAGCCAGATTAAATCCTGTTCCAAAGCCTCTTGCTCTTCGATACGCGCGAGTGTCTCCCGATAAGCACTTTCCCGGTTTGTCCAAAAACTAACCGGAATGTTTAATACTCTTTCCAGCATGATGGCAGTATCCATTGTCAACGGTGCTTTACCTTTAATGAGTTCGTTGATCTTTTCTTTCGGGCGCCCCATACGCTGGGCAAGTTCTGCTTGGGTCATACCAAGGGCATCAATGGTTTCTTGTATGGTGTCACCGGGCGGCGACAATAAGGATCTGTCGAGTGGGAGCGAGAACGGCATGGCAACGGACGGGTAAAAAATTAGTGGTAGTCTGTAATTTCGGTGATCGTAATGGCGTCAATTGCAGACCAGTCGATACCGCCATCTTTCAATTTAGGTGGCGGTTGTTGTGTTGGATAAAAGATTAAACGATAATTAGGGCTGATTTTGACAGCAAAATATCCTAAATACGCTCCAGTCAATTCATGGCATTGCGCCGCAGGAAGGGTACGCATGTCTGCCAATATTTCTACCGCCTCCAAATCCGCGAGTCTTGCTATAATCCCTTTAGCCATGTCGCCAAACTCACGCTTGATCGCTTTGGCATCAGCAAATTGTTTCGCTAATTTTTTGCTGTCAAAATTAATTTCCATACAAAGATATATATAATTAACGAAAAAGGTTAATTATTTTCGACAAATATAGTAGTGGGCCACGCGTTTATCACGCCGGAATATTCATCACAATCTCCGCCCCCCTAAACTTCTCCCGTATCGCAAAACGCAAATCACTGCGCACATTATCCACATCAAATTTGCGATAAGTCCAGAAAATCAGTTCAAAAAGCATTCTTTCGTCGGCAAATTCAATCAGGCGCACGGAAGGCATTTGGCTCGTATCATCCTTGATGATGTCTGGATGCTCTTGCGCGCTCGCGAGCATGAGCGTGCGCACGAGGGTTTCGTCGGCCTCGTAGTTGGCGCCGGCAAGTACCGAAAACCGGGAAGGTTCTTTGTCCCGGTGCGTCCAGTTGATTACATTTTCCGTAATAAATTTGTGATTGGGTACAATCATGGTCAGGCCGTCGCGGGTGACTAACTTGGAGGTGCGCAGGTTTATTTCGCTTACCCGACTCACCTGCCCGTCTATTTGCATGATGTCGCCGACCTCAATGGTGCCTTCAAACAACAGAAAAATACCCGACATGATGTCCCGGAATATCTGTTGCACACCCAAACCCAGGCCCACCAACAAGGCTGCCGAACCTGCCAGCAACACCGACACCCGAAAACCGGCGACTTCTAACATAGCCACCCCGGCCATCGTCCAAATTACATATTGAACGATCAGAAACAACGAATGCCGCCGTCCCTGATCCGACATGTTCAACATCCGGCCGCCATTGATAAAGCGGCTGAGCAAGCGTAACCCAATCCAGGCTGTTAACCAAACGAGCAATACGCCCAATATGGTAGCCACCGTTAGGGTATAAGAACCAAAGGATAGTATTTGATAATTCATGGTACTGCCAACGCAAAGTGGTTCTGAAAATAGACGTTTGATAATCCTTTGAAAATCAATTTAATCAATCCTGAAAATCTTCAAATCCACTTTAATCTTGGTATATCAACGTACAATCAGTTTTTCACGCTCCGGGCCGGTCGAAACCATTTTTACCGGAATGCCGAGGTATTCTTCCAATGCTTCCAAAAACGCGTGCGCTTGTTTAGGCAATTGATCAAAATCGCGCACATCGTCCAAAGAACTTTGCCAGCCTTCAAAATGGCGCAACACAGGTTCTATCTCGGTTTGGCACAAATCATAAGGCAGGTTTTGGTGTTCTCCGCCTTGATAGCGGTAGTGCGTGGCCGCTGCAATATCCGAGAATGTATTGAGCACGTCGATTTTGGTGATGCACAATTCCGTGGTACCGTTGAGAATATTGGTATAGCGCAATTGAGGCAAATCAATCCAGCCGCAACGCCGCGCACGACCGGTGGTAGCGCCGAATTCCATGCCAATTTCCCGTAGTTTTTCACCAATTTCATTGTCCAACTCGGTCGGGAACGGGCCGCCGCCCACGCGGGTGCAATAGGCTTTGGTGATCCCGATGACTTTGCCGACTTGCTGCGGCGCTACGCCCAAGCCCGTGCATACGCCCGCCGTGATGGTATTCGACGAGGTCACAAACGGGTAAGTTCCAAAGTCAATGTCGAGCATGGAACCTTGCGCGCCTTCCGCGAGAATTTTTTTACCTGCGCGTAAGGCATCGTCAATGTAGTATTCACTGTCGACCAAAGGCAGGGCGCGCAAAGTGTCTAAGCTTTCAAACCAGGCTTTTTCCGCTTCTGCGAGGTCGAACTCAATTGGCGGGTAAATTTTGAGCAGTTCTATATGTTTGGTTTTCAGCGCTTCATACAGATCGCGGAAACCCGGCTGTTCAATATCGCCCACGCGGAGGCCGTTGCGTCCGGTTTTGTCCATGTAAGTGGGGCCGATGCCTTTCAGCGTGGAGCCGATTTTGGCTTTGCCTTTGTGGGCTTCGCTGGCGGCGTCGAGCCAACGGTGCGTGGGCAAAATCAGGTGGGCTTTGCGGGAAACCAGCAAACGTTCCTTGAAAGAGACGCCGCTTTGTTCGAGTGCGCGTAATTCGCGCTGAAAAACGACCGGATCAAGCACCACGCCGTTGCCGATCAAATTGATCAGGTTCGGACGGAAAATGCCGGATGGAACGGTGTGCAGCACATATTTTTGTCCGCCGAATTTGAGGGTGTGACCGGCATTGGGCCCGCCTTGAAAACGCGCCACAATGTCGTAATCGTTGGCCAAATAATCAACAATTTTGCCTTTCCCTTCGTCGCCCCATTGCAGGCCGAGGATAACGTCTATTTTCATAATCGTAAAATAAATCGATTGATTTCAGGGAGCATTCAGATCGGTTCCCTGATGAACGAAGCCGCAAAACTACCAATTCAAAACAGGGTAAGAAAGGAATTTGGCAAGGAATCGATAATTTATCTTATTAAGAAGAAAGGCATAATGGCTAAAAAGGCGAATGCGGCGAGTAAAACCAACACAAAAGCACTCACCAACATGCCTCCGCCGAGTTGGCTGGTGCGTTTGAAAAAAACAAGTATTAAGCCCCCGAACGCATTCACGGCGCATTGCACCTTAAACATTATGACAATCGGGATAAATTGGAGATCCCAAAAGGTCGGCACGACATAAATCGCCAAAATGAGTAAGTTGATTAATAATATTTTGCCGATTGAAACCTTAAAAATGTTCTGTGGTACTTCTTGTTGCTTGTCGATAATCATAAATATTGAGTTTTAAGTTCCTGCCCGCAAAAAAATAGGAAAACGTACTGTTTTTACTTTGTTTTCTGACCAAACACCCGAAAATTCGGACAGATAATCATCTACCGGATTTTCCCCGTTTTGCCGTATATAATGCTGCACAGCCGACCAGGTGTTCAAATAGCCGATAAAATGCGCAAAAGTCCACTCAAATTCCATCCAAAACAGCGGCGTTTCAATTTCACGAAAAGGAAACGCAAAGGATTGATAATGCGCGTCCACATGCTTGCGCTCGGCGTCCCAATAGGGCCCGATTTTGTCGCGGTAAAACGTATCTAAAATCACATCTGTTTCAGTATCAACGCGTAATAAACTATAACCAAGTAAAACCAGAACGCCATCGGGCCTCAGTACACGCCGCACTTCGCGGTAAAACGCATCTAAGTTAAACCAATGCGCCGCCTGTGCCACCACAATCAGGTCAAACGCCGCATCGGGCGCACCGCAGCTTTCGGCGGCTTCTATGGCGTATTGAACATTAGGAATGACGGGCGCTTTTTCAAGTTGTTTAGCGCTGATGTCCGTAGCATACACGTGGCTGAAACGCTCGGCAAGGCGCTGCGCAAACTGCCCGTTTCCCGTGCCGCAGTCCCAGGCGGACTCAAAACGCGGCGCCAAACGGTAAATAAACTCAAACAGCGCGTCCGGGTATTGCGGCCGGAATTGGGCGTACAGGTCGGATTGTTTTGAAAAATTATCTTTCAAAATCTAAAAATGTTTAAGATCATTCCAAACTTGGCAAGAATCAACAATTTTGTGTAAAATAGACAATGCAATTTGGCCATTTTCATCAACCGGAAGCGGTATTTGAATTTTACTTGTCTTGTTCAAATAGCATTTTCTTCCATAAGAAAATCTCCAAATTTGACTGTTTAATTGTGCCGTAATGAATAGGATAAATTTGTAATCCAATTGCCCGTTTTGATAGAGCGTGTTATTGGGTTTGCAAATAATTACATTATCTTTTGCTGCAAATGGATATGGATGAAAGAAGGAACTCATAGGCCAACTACCGTCAGATGCGATTGTTATACAATTGGAGAATAGTAAATTACCATCAATATCAAATCTTCCTTCTGTTCCATTTTCAATCGTTTTGCATGAAATCAGCGGCACATTGCCTTCGTCCAAATCTCCACTGACATGAAAATTTCCGGTATTAATGTACTCAAATAAATCGTTCAGTCTGAATGTCTTGTATTTTATTTCTTTTGGCAACGAAAGGGTGCTGACTTGATTTTTTGTAAATTCGATAAATGCATTGTTGATTTGCTTGGACATTAACAAATAGGATACAAGTTCTCGAACAATTTTGTCCACTTCTTGTACGGTATTTTCTACCGATGTAATACCTTCATCCAAATAGGCCTCCGGTACGAGTTCTAATTGTTTATCTGAAAAATCAATAGGTGTATTTATCGCAAATTTTGCGATATTAAAGTCAAAATCTTCCTCTAAAACGGCCTTAGATAAATGTAATTTTATCTTTTGGAACTCATCTTCTATTTTAGATGAAGCCAATCGTTTGCCTTTACTTTTAATAAACCCGTCACTATTTACTTTGGCCCAAAATATTTTTTTATCCCTTGGGTGTGGCGCCCCTTTTTTCAGGAAAAGACCCAGCGTACGGACGCCCACAGGATAAAAAATATCTTCTGGAAAGGTAATTACCGATAATAAAGTATGATTTTTCAAAAGATAGTCCTTTCGCCACGTTAATTCCTCCCCGCCTTTCATCAGTACCGACATAGGCAGCACCGCAAATAAAATTCCATCGTCTTGCATTTGATTTAACGCCTGCTGCACATAGTGGTATTCTTTTTTCTGGCTTCCTTTTTGAGCAAATGGCGGGTTCATCAGTACCTTAGTAATTGGAGGAATGCGCCCCTTCACATCATTGTCTGTATATTCTGCATGTGGTATGCCATTCAAATCAGTTAGATTCAGCCATTTATTGAAACAATTACCTTCTATAATATTATTCTTACCGTCGCCTCTAAATATCATATTTACGAGCGCGAGCGCTACCACCGGGTCTTGTTCCTCAATGCCGTAAATGCCCCATTTCTTAAAAAGTTCAAATTTTTTATCATCGTTACTTTTTTTCTTTACTTCGTCAAGTGCAGCGACAAGGAAACCTCCTGTGCCACAGGTTGGGTCGAATACAAAATCATCAGCGGTAATGTTCGTCACCTCAGCCGCTAAACGTGTAAGATGACGAGGCGTTAAAACAATCCCGATTTCCTTTGCGCCATTCCCGTATTTTAGGAAAACCTCATAAAATTTTCCTAAAACGTCTTTACCCGACTTCATCGCAGAGCGTATGTTAAGATCAAGCAACTCTTGAGTCGTTCGGATAATTGCAACTTTGAATTTTACATGATTGTCTTCGCTTGATGGCAACTCAATTTTAATAAACCTTGAAAAATCTTGTTTTTGATGCTTTTTTAGCATTAAATCTACCCTTGAATTGATAGATTGAATTAATATAGTCGGATTTGCAGATAAATCAATAGCAGTTCCTTCTGCTAAAGCCAATAGTAGTGCGGATATGACGCGTGCGCGATAATCTTTGTTAATTGCGCCATCGTGTAGAATTTGATTGATGTTTTCGGCTGCTTGCAAAAACTCATTCTCATCAATTTCGAAGTCTTGAATATTGGGTGATTGGGTTTCAAGGATTCTGTCGATTTGGTTTTTGGATAGTAGACCTGTAACCTCGAATTCATTTTCAGTAATCGTATGCCATTTCCCGTCTATGTAATATTTGCTGATAGAGATAAAGCCTTCATCATCATTCCCGGCAATACCGGTAATGAATAGGGCTTTGACATTTGTATCTTTATTTATCTCATTCGCATAATCGTTTTCGGCTTCAAACACGGCTTGGTTGATTTTGCTGCGTGTGTTTTTTGCTTCAATAATATATAAAACAGTCGGCGAAATCTCAACTACATTTTCCGGGCGCTTATTTTTAAGTCTTTTTCCGATAACTGGAATATTTTGAGCCTCTTGCTGCGTGAACACATGGCTTTTCCCCCATCCTTTTTTATGCACTAATTCATTCAAAATGAATGAGTATGCATGAACTTCTGAACGTTTTGATCGCATGACCTACAGTTTAGGGCTGTTTACATATATACTTAAAAATCATTGGCAAAGATAGAAATTGTTTTAAAAGCAGTCGAACTTTTAAAACATAAAATTTGCAACCTTTCTTGATCTTGTTCTTTCGGTATAGTAACGTTGTTACGATAAGGCATTCCTTAAGGTGTACGCGAGGATTTTTAAAACCCAATACGTCTGGAGATATACTCGCCTTAAGGGACGAAAAAACGAAATTTTCTTTTAACATTTCTTTAAGTTTTAACGATTAAACCTTTTTGCCAGCCCGCGATCAAAGTACACGTTCCCACAAATACGCCGCCGTAATTGGGTTGGTATAAATTACCTCGACCATTCAATTGCTTTGGCGTATAAATGCGGAACAATCGGGCGCCCATTCCATCATTAACATCACGTACTACAAACACACACAAACAACATGAAAAAGATTCTTTTTTTCGTAGCCGCTTTCGCCCTCGCAGGGTTCGCTTTCCAGTCTTGCAAAAAAGACGCCGATACCACCGATTATACCGCTGAAAAAGTAGTAGCCGAAGACGTAACGGCGCACAACGACGTTTCAGAACAAATTGATTATGACGCAGATGTGGCCATCGATGCGTTCATGGGCGCCGCTGACGACCGCGGCGCTTGTCCGACCGTAACCTTTGCCCAGCCCAAAGGTACCTGGCCGAACACGATTACGCTCGACTATTCCGATGCTGGCTGCACCAACAACGCGGGCCACACGGTGAAAGGTAAAATTGTGATTACCCAAACCAATCCGATGAGCACACAAGGCGCTTCACGCAGCTTTACCTTCGAAAATTTCTCTTTTGACGGCGTAAAAGTAGAGGGAACAAAAAAAGTTACGAATGCAGGTTTGAATGCAGCGGGCCAACGGTATTTCACTGTGGTTGCTTCTGAAACACTCACTTATCCGAACGGCACAGTTTCGACGCATACTGCCAACCGCACGCGCACCCAGATTGAAGGTGCTGCTACCACTTTGCGCGCCGACGACGTTTGGAGCGTCACTGGTTCGGCCAGCGGCACCAACCGCAACGGCGTAGCATACACGGTAACGATCACCAACCCGCTCATTAAGAAGGTATTATGCCCATGGATTTCGCAAGGAACCATTGAAATCACCGCCAACAACAAGACCCGCAGCATCGACTACGGCGACGGCGCTTGCGACAAAGATGCTACCTTGACTTTGCCTGACGGTACGGTGAAAGAGGTGAAAATTCGTCACTTCTGGTGGAAATAAGCGTTTTAAGCGCACGAAGTGTTTTTAAACCACAAAGAGTTTTGAGTGCACGGCGCGATTTTTAAACACAAAGGACACGAAGGTTACACAAAGGGCACAAAGTGTAATGACCGCAAATAGCACAAAGGGCACAAAGGATTGATTTCGATCACTTTGTGCCCTTTTTTTATCTCTTTGGGATATAGAGTGTACACTACGCTTGGTGTCCTTTGTGTAATCTTCGTGTTCTTTGTGTTTAAAAATCGCATCGTGCTCTTTTTGCTTAAAAATCGCATCGCGCCCTTTGTGTTCAAAAAAACTACCCCAACAACATCTCCAAATCCTCCCGGCTCATCGCAGGCGCCTCTTCCCCGGCTGCAAACAAATCCTTGCCAAGCGCTAACTTCCGCTCCTGCAATTCGCGTATTTTTTCCTCAATCGTGTCTTTTGCAATAAACCGCAGCGCCGTCACCGGCCGCAATTGCCCGATCCGGTGCGCCCGCGCCACCGCCTGCGCTTCCGCCGCCGGGTTCCACCAGGGATCGAGGATAAATACATAATCGGCAGCGGTGAGGTTGAGGCCCACGCCGCCTGCTTTAATGGTCATAAAAAAGGCCTGCACTTCGGGTTTTTCCTGAAAACGCATCACCTCCTTGGCCCGGTCGCCCTGACTGGTTTCGCCGGTCAGCCACGCAAATTGATAGCCGTTTTCTTCAAAAACCTGCCTGAAAAGCCGCAAATGCTTCTCAAAAGCGCTGAAAAACAAGGCTTTATGCCCCGCACGCCGAATCGTATCCCACTGCGCCAGCACATCGCTAAACTTCCCGCTTTCGCCTTCATATTCGGCGTCGGCTAAGGTCGGGTGATTGGCCAATTGCCGGAGCCGTGTCAGGGCCGCCAAAGCCTGAATCCGGGTTTTGGGGTCATCAAACAGCGACAAAATTTCATTGCGCACCGCCGATTTCAACTGCTCATAACGTTTGCGCTGCTCGGCTGCCATTTCAGAGTAAAACAATTGCTCCGTCAAGGCTGGCAAATCGGGCGCAACTTCCTCCTTGGTTCGGCGCATAAAAAACGGCTTCACCCGGCTAAACAAACGTTGCCGCGCCCGCGCATCACCCATCTTCTCAATCGGAATCTGAAATTGTTCCCGAAATTGCTTGTAACTCCCTAAGGTAGAAGGGTTTATAAACTCCATTTGCGTCCACAAATCCGACAAAGAGTTCTCAATCGGCGTGCCGCTGAGGGATATTTTATTTTCTGCCTTTAAACTTAGCACCACCTTTGAAATTTCGGAACTACGGTTCTTAATCTGCTGACTTTCATCGAGAACGATATAATGCCAATTTACTTTTGATAGCAAATCCAAATCTTGCCGGGCGGTGTGGTAGGTGCTGAGCACCACGTCGTAACCCGCCATCGCCCGCGCATCCTTGAGGCGTTTCGCACCCGTATGCACGCATACAAACAGGCTGGGTGCAAAACGGGCAATTTCCTTTTGCCAGTTAAACACCAGCGAGGCCGGCAACAAAATCAGCGCATTCAGCGGCCGCAATTCGGATTGATAGGTTTGAAACATATCCAGTTGCGCGCCGGTAGCATCGTTGTTCTGTTTATCGGCACTTGCTGTTTTAGCGTGCAGCAAAACGGCAATGGTTTGCAGCGTTTTACCCAAACCCATATCGTCGGCCAAACAAGCCCCGAAACCGTGGCGGTAATGCCCGATCAGCCATTTTACCCCCCGTAATTGATAAGGGCGTAAGGTTGCTTTCAAATCGGGAGAAGGCTCAAAATCAATCTGATCCGGATCAATGACGGGCAAACCGGAGCCGCCTTCCTCAGCCGTCAACCCGGCTTCCTGTACCAGCATAAACAGCGACTTTGGCAATCGAACTACACCCTCCGCAAGATCCTGCGCGGCCTGCGCCAAATCGGCATAACGGGTCATCCACTCGCCCGGAATCAGAAAATAGGTATCGTCGGGTAGTCTGTAAAAACGATCGCCGCGCCGGATATGCTGAAACAAAGCCTTAAACGGAATAGAAAACGCGCCCGCTTCCACCTTCCCGTGAATGTCGAACCAGTCTCCCTGCGATTCCGAACGAATGTTGAGTCGCGCGGGCAGCAAAGCGATGACGCGGCCGTTATCTTGGGGTAAAACCAGCGTAAAGTCTTGTTTTTCAAGCGCTTCCCGGTTTTTTGATAGCCATTCGATCAAATATTCAAGGCCGCCTCCCTGTTCCTCGTTTTGCGCCGGTAATTTGTAGCCGTAGCCGTCGGGCAGTAAACCAAGCGCAAGTAAAGCATCGGTGCGCGTTGCTTCCAGCGCTTTGTTGCGGGAAACCTGTTTTACCACAATACCCTGGTCTTCCTGATCGGAAAAATGCACAGACGTGATGCGTTCGCGTTTTTCGCCGGCTGCAAATTCAGCGCCTTCGTATTCAAAAACGGGTTTGAGCAGCCAGTTTTTTTCTAAAATATTTTCCGTCGGTTCAAGGCGGGTACGCAGCAGGGTGTCTGCGTTTTGAACCGCAAAACCTTCGGCCTCAATGCGCGTTCGGCCCGCATTTTTGACGATAAACTGCTTGAAATAGGTATGCACCTTATCCGGCGGAATCTGAATCACGTCTTTTTGCCGAAAAGGCCGCACCATATTTCCGTTGATGCCCGGCACCCGAAACAAGGTGTATCCCACCAGCAGCCAGGCCGGTTCGGTATTCGTCAGCGGCCGCACATCGAAGGCGCTGATGTTCCATTTTTCGTCTTCCGTGCCCAATTGCAGGCGGTATAACACGCCGGAATCCGTTTTTTGAAAGGATAAATGGGGCAGAAGTTCGTCTTTTGGAAATACGATCAACACGTCTTTGGCCAAAGTTCGGCGTTCGGCGTCCAAGGTGAGCGGGAAATTATTGCGCACGATTTCGGTAAAAAAACGATCCAATTCTCGGTAAATAAACTGCTCCACGGGCAATTTTGTCGCCGGATCGGCCAGCAACTGTTTCAAAGCCGTGGCAGATTTTGCCTTGGGCGGTTTGAACTTTGCCTCAATGGCTTTCGGCGTCAGGCGTTCGATCAGGTCGAACATTTGTTGCAGCACCGGCGTGAGCGCAATGCTGTACGGCGTCAATGTGGACGGCGTCGCTTTTTGCATCAAATGCGATAAAACGTCTTGTTTATCCGCCTGCACGATGTTGGCCGTGGGCAGATACAGGTTTTCTGTAAAAGGATAAAGATTGAAAACGACCTGAAACATAATCTTGCCTTGATTTTCGGCCTAAATTTTAGATGAACAACTGGGCGTACGAAGGATTTTCAAACAGCACTTTTCCGATCATCGTACTCTTATCAGGATACCCAGCCCAACGCTTGTCATGCCGTAGTTTACGGAGGCATCTACACAAACCCTACTTTTTTCGAATGTATCGCCAAGGCTTTTCGTCGTAATCTGGCTTGTGTAGTTGTCTGCACTGCGTTGCGACATGACAAGCGTTGCGTTTAATATTTGCATGTGGCTAAAGAAATATTAATCAAAAACAACTTAAACAAATCCTTCTTATGCCGCTAACGATCTGCGCTCAATTTTTACCGCACCTTCCGGCCTTTCCACGAATAGGTTTTAAAAAACAAACTCGCTGTTCCGATCAGCGCGATGTAGGCAGTGTGGATCAAAAAAGAGGGCCAAAAGTAGCGCAACAAATCTGTTCGACGAAAATAACGGCAAAGTTCCCGCAGGAAAAAATAGTCGGAAAGTGCTTTAACCGCGATTTGAAAAACGCATAAAGCAGCCCAAACCAGGTAAAAATCTGCGTTTATACCAAATAAAAAAAGTCCGATAAAAAGTGCTAACACATTGATTAACAAACTCCAACAAAATAAAAACACCGCGCCCAATGCGGCTTTAACCGTCCACTCCGGCAAGGCCGTATTTTTGGTGCCCCAGCGAATGCGTTGTTCTACAAAACCGCGCCAATCGGGTTTGGCTTCTGTAAAAACTGCCGCTTCCGCATGTTTTAAATACACGATCCGATCCGGGTATTTGGCCGCCACTTTTTGAATAAAGAACATATCGTCGCCGGAAGCGCGGTCGGCATTGCCTTCAAAACCGCCGAGTTCCAGAAACAGCGCTTTGGGGTACGACAAATTGGCGCCGTTGCCCATACGCTGAAACCCAAGTTGAATACCCGCGCCTGTAATCCCCATCATGCCTAAAAAATCAAGGGATTGAAAACGTTGCAGCAGGTTATTTTCCTTGTAAAAAACGACCGGTCCGGCCACCAAAGCGCCTTGTTTTGCGGCAGAAAAGTGGCGTAAAAGCCAGTCGCGCGGTACTACGCAATCGGCGTCGGTCGTGACAATTCGGTCGCCTTTTGCTTGTGAAATGGCCAATTCAAGGGCTTTTTTCTTGTGGCTGTTTAGTTTTGTTCCCGTTTCAAGTTCGTTTGGCAGTTTGAACAAACGTACCTGCGGGAACGCCTGCGCAATCGTTTCAACAATATTCCCCGTATGATCTTCCGAGTCGTCGTCGATCACGATAATGTCCAATAAATCAATCGGATAGGAGCCGTTTAAAATGGATTCCAGGCAGGCGCGGATGTGCAGCGCTTCGTTCCTGGCCGGAATGACAACCGTCATGCGCAGCGTCGGCGAGGCGTTTACCTCGACTTGTTGCTCCGGCAAAAGCCGCCAACCATACAGGTACAGGCGCATGAGCGCGGCGTACGCGACCGCGAATATCAACGAGAAAACGACAAATAATAGATACATCGGCACAGTGACGCGAAATTCAGGCTTTCTGCACCATTTCCGGCGATTTGTTGCGTTATATTTGCCCTAAATTGTGCGGAACTTCTTTCGTACCCTCTTTTCAGTAACTTTATACGCCATGTCTGAACCGCGACAACTTATCACCATGAAAGCAGCCATGCAGTTAAATCGCATGCCGCGCTATCGAGCCATCATTCGCTGGACCTGGCGTTTGTTGGGCGCCGGCTTGCTTGCCCTTGCTGTCGTTTTCATGTCGATTAATTTTATCGCGATTCCTTCTTTCCGGGAATTGGAAGACCCAAGTTCTGCGCGCGCAAGCGAGGTATTGGCCAACAACAGCGTTGTATTGGGACGTTATTTCATTGAAAATCGCGTCCCGGTTGCGTATGAAGCGCTGAGTCCGCACCTGGTTCATGCCCTGATTGCGACAGAAGACGAGCGTTTTAACGAGCACTGCGGGATTGACGCGCGGGCCATTTTGCGGGTATTTGTGCGCACCATTTTGCTGCGCGATCAAAGCGCCGGCGGCGGTTCTACCCTGACCCAACAGTTGGCTAAAATGCTGTATTCAAACCGGAATTTCGACGGGATGAACAAGTTTCAAAAACTTTTTGCCCTTGTGTATCGCAAACTGCGTGAATGGATTACGGCCGTAAAACTTGAAAAAAGTTATACCAAAGAGGAAATTATGGCCCTCTATCTCAATCAGGTAGATTTTATCAACAATGCAAGCGGAATACATTCAGCGGCAGAGGTTTATTTCGGAAAAGACCAGTCCAAACTTAATATTCAGGAATCGGCTACCCTGATCGGGATGCTGCAAAATCCCTCGCTTTACAACCCCAACAGATACCCGGAACGCTGCATCCGCCGCCGCTGGGTGGTGTTGTCGCAAATGCGCAAGGCAGGTTATTTGAGCGAGGCCCAATTCGATAGTTTGAAGGTGAGCCGCTTAGATATGAGCAAGTTCAAAAAGGTGAATTTTTCAGACGACAAAGCGCCGTACATGTGCGATGTGCTGGAACGCGAGGTAAAAGCCATTCTCGAAGCGCCTGAATGTCGCAAACCGGATGGCGCCAAATACGATATTTACAAGGACGGCCTGAAAATTTATACCACCATTGATCCTGTGTATCAGCAACATGCCGAAGAGGCCATGTCGGAACACATGAAAAAAATACAGAAACGCTTTTTTGAAGTATGGCATAACCGCGACCCTTGGACCTTTAAAAGCGGCAAGGCTTCCGACGATGAAATACAGGGACGCCAGGAATCTTTGTGGAAATTGATCCGTGAAGGCGACCGTTTTCAAGGCTTGTGGCCTAAATACATGGATCCGATCGCCGATCGCATCAAAAAACGCTTCGACCATAACCTTACAGATGCGGATATGGAGCGCATGTTACAAGAGGAGAATAAGCCAGGCTTCATTAGCAAACAATTAGCCGACAAGATTGTAACACTTGAACAAGCCGCCGATTTCCGCAAAATCATGAGCAGTAAGGCCGATTGGACGGAAGCGAAAAACCAATATCGGAACTTACGCACGGTTGTGCTCAAGCAATACGACGTAAAACACCCCATGAAAGTGTTTACCTGGAACAACCCAAAATTGGAAAAGGATACGATCATGTCGCCCTTGGACAGCCTGAAATACCATCGAATGTTCCTTCAAATGGGTTTGCTCGCGGTAGACCCGACGACCAGCGAAATCAAAGCCTGGGTGGGCGGCATCAACTTCAAACATTTTCAGTACGACCACATCCGCACGGATCGCCAGGTGGGTTCTACCTTCAAGCCCTTTGTTTATTCAACGGCCATTTCGCAGCAAAGCATTAGCCCTTGTTTCCCGGTGTACGACCAGGAAGTGACCATTCCGGCGCATTACATGAACTTCACCCACAGCCAGGACTGGACGCCCAGAAATTCGACCGGCTCTTACTCCGGCGCAAAACTGACCTTGAAAGAAGCGCTTAAAAACTCCGTAAATTCCGTAAGCGCTTACCTCATGCGTCAAATGGGCGGCACGGAACCGGTGCGCGGCCTTATCAACAATATGGGCATCGACTCCACAGCCAAACGCCCGGATGGTCAGTATCGCGTGCCCAAACAGCCTTCAATATGCCTTGGCGCCGCCGATCTTACGGTGTTTGAAATGACCGGCGCTTACACCACCTTTGCCAATAAAGGCATGTACGGCCGACCGATTTTGATCAAAAAAATTGAAGATAAAAACGGGAAAATTCTTTGGCGCTCGCTGCCAGAAGAAAAAGTTGCCCTGTCGCCGAATGTGGATTATGTAATGGTGGATATGCTGAAATACAACGTAAAAGGCGCGCCCGGCGTAAATTCCCTGAAAAGTGAAGTGGGCGGTAAAACCGGAACCACGAATAACTACACCGACGGCTGGTTTATGGGCATCACGCCGCGCTTGGTCGTAGGTACCTGGGTGGGCGGTGAAGACCGCTGGATTCGCTTCCTCAGCCTCGGCGACGGACAAGGCGCACGCATGGCTCGACCGATTTTTGCCGGCTTTATCAATCGCCTTGAAACGGACAAAAACTCCGGCTACGACTACAATGCCCGCTTTGTGCGCCCGGCTGGTGATTTAGGCATTGAAATCAACTGCGCCGCCTACCAGGACGGTCTGCCGCCGACGGGAGATGAGGAAGAGTTTTCGCCTGATATTTACAACGATGAAATAAATGATCCGGCCAAAGCGAAAGCCGCCGGGAAAAAACCGGACGATACGTTTGGGGATGAATTGAATGGGGGAAATTAGGCGCCCGCTGGCGCAAGGTTCTAACCTTGTGACGGCTATCTTGCGGGTTTTACCCGCTAAAGTCGGGTTAAACCCGACGGATCGGAGACACAAGGTTAGAACCTTGCGCCAGCAGGGGTTCATCTGTTCGATATTCCCTACCTCACTTTCACCGGAAACGCCACATCAAAATCAATCTCCCCGCCCGGCTCAGCAGCCGTTTTATCCGTCGGTTCATGGTGCAATAAAATCTCCACCAAACCCGACGAGACCGTCGTGGTCGTCCATTTTGACTCAAGCCCGAAAGGTTTTCCATTGTTATCGGTGTTCAAATCAGAAATCGTAAGCCCTGCTACCGAGTTTTTGTACACAAACAAATGCGCGGTATTTTCTGCCTTAATTTCTTCTGTGACATCAGCCACCGGCGTTTGGGATTCATCGAACACATGCAGGCTTGCGCTCAATTGTACATTGGCCGGTATCGAAATCGTATCAATCAACGGCGCCGCGCCCCCGTCGCCGTCGCGATCCTGCCAAACAAATTCCTTGTCAAACCCAGCGCCGCTTAGGTGTACCACGATTTTGGTGATAAATTCCTGCTCCGTTTGGTTGTCTTTTTTGCAAGCCGTCATTAGACTTAATGCAGTGATTCCAATAAGCAAAAGGCCGAAAAATGAAAATTTTATATGTTTCATATTTTTGAATCTTTTCATGTTTTTTGAATGAAACCCTTAACCGAATATCAATTTTGCCCGCACCGCAGCGCTAAAACCAGGCTCGTCCGTGTAATACCGGAAAAAATTGAGGTATTCCCGGTAGCGCACATTTGTGAGGTTTTGAATGTTAAGCCCGACTTCCAATTGTTTGCCATGCAGCATAAACGTGTGCCCGGCATCAAAACTGAATGTGGTATAAGTCGAAGGGGCGTCCTTCAACAAGCCATCCGCCGGAATACGGGTTTGCCGCAGGGTAGTGCCGGCAGACAAACGAATAAAACTGTTTTCCTTACCCGATTCCGCCGCCTTCAAATCATGGTTTTTGCCGCCAAAAGTCCATTTCAGGCCATATTGATACCGGTCGCTGGGCATGAGCGGCAGCCAGTCATGGGCTTTTTGGCTGCTTGTTTCCGTCGAATCGCCGTCGGCAAGTCGGAACGCACGCAACAAGGAAATCCGGCCTTCAAAGGACAAATGATCGATCAAATCAAGTGAAAAACTGCCGTCCAAGCCCTTTAAAACCGCGTTCGATTGCTTGTAAAAATAGGCCGGGAATGCGCCGCGCGAAGTCAGGACAAAGGTTTTTTGCGGGTCCAGGTAAATAAAATCGCGGATGTAATTCCGGTAAACCGTGATTTGGCCCGACAGATTTTGCCATTGCGGCGCCTCAAATTGAAGGTTCAAATTCGTGTTCCAGGCTTGTTCCGGCCGCAAATTCCGATTTCCTTCTTCATAAGTGCCCGCGCCATGGTGTACGCCGCGCGCAAACAACTCATTGATGTTCGGCGGCCGCCAGGCATATCCCGAATTCAGGCTTGCCGTGATGTTTTTTGAAATATGGTAAATCGCGCCAAGCGTGCCCGAAGCATTGCCGTAATGCACCAGCGTATCAATGTTGTGGAGCGTCCCGGAGGTTACAGCATGGGTTTGGCGGTAATCGTACCGCACGCCAGCTTCAAATTCTAAAGGCAACGGATACCGTCGCCAGCGTTCCATGGCCCAAACCGAACCGCCGTAACTTTCATAATCGGGTATCAATCCGCCGCGCCCCACTAAGTTGTATTGTTGAATGGCCTGTACGCCCACGCCGCCTTGCCAATGGTGAATCGGGAAATGCTCAAGCGCCAAATCCAGCGTGTTGGTCCAGAGCCGGAACGACAACTGCGGTTTGTTTTCAATCGCGGCCGAAGAACTTTGGCGCACCACGTCATATTCACGCCGGTTGTTAAACTGTCCGGAATATTGACTACTAAATTTCCATTTCTCCGAAATCCGGAATTCGGCCTTGTATTTCAGCACAAAATGCTGCGCGCTTTGAAACGGTCGGTTGATTTTGTACGAAAAACTGTCCGGATTATTCAGCGGCACAGGGCTGTCGATGGCGCGCAAAAGGTCGGTCAAATTGCCGATGTGCGAGGCCCTCAGAATCCCGAGTTTTTGGTCAAAAGCCGTGACGCCGATTTCATGTTGCCAATGTGCGCTTTTCCAACCTGCTCTAAATGAGCCGTTTAGTTCAGAAACGCCGGTGTTACCCAGCCAATAATCCGGGGCTTTTAAATTGCCGCTGCGCTTGGCGGTACCTTGCAAACGGAAGGTCAGCGAGCGTCCCGGCAAATGCCAATCCACCGAACCGGAGGCCACGCCGCCATATCCATTGGAAAAACCGCCCAAGGCTAACCAACCACCCACGCCTGTTTTTTCACGCAAAACCGCCGGCTCCAACACCACCGCGCCGCCAATCGCGCCCACCCCGTACCGCACCCCGGCTGCGCCTTTCACGACCGATATTTTGTCAGCGGTAAACGGATCAATTTCCGGCGCGTGTTCGCTGCCCCATTGCTGACCTTCCAAGGCCACGCCGTTGTTAATGATGGCAATTCGATTGGAATGAAGTCCTTGAATAACTGGCTTGGAAATCGTTGCGCCCGTGCTTAAAATGCTCACGCCGGGCAGTTTTTTCAGGGTTTCACCTAAGTTCACGCCTTTGGAAGCCTCCAGATCAGCATGGGCAACCACGTTTTCCGCCTGGGTCGATTGAAGTGCCACCGCTTTTTCCGACACGATCACTTCGTGTAACGCGGCATTGTGTTTAAGTTGGAAATTGACTTCTTGATTTTCCGTGAGTTTTACAATTTGCGTACTATGCGCACATTCCACATGGCTCAGGTCGACGGTATAAGGCGTTGATTCACAAAGATTCGGAATACTAAAATAGCCGTTTTCATCGGAAGTAGTTCCTTTCCGGGCATCCTTGATAATAATGGAAGCGTATGCAAGCGGCTCCTTGGTGTCAGCATCGATGATATGCCCGCGTAAGGCCAAATGGCAGTCTTGCGCGCGCAGATTCGCACACGTGTACGCGCACAGGAGACAGGCGCCGAACAAGCGGGCTATGTTATACAACATGAAATTCAATTGAAAAGTGAAACGACACAATGGCTACCCCGGCGCACAGCGCAGGCAGTAAAGGCCATTCATTTAATAGAAACAAAAAGGAAATCTATCCCAGCGCAGGCGGGCCTCTGCGGTAAATGCAGTTACAAGTGCGGCTTACTTCCGGCGCAATGTATGCGCGTAAGGTGGAATTGCTGCTTGCAATTTTGGGCGTTAAATGAAGGGCTGGAATTTGCGGGAGTTCCGGCGCTGAAAACCAAACTGCGCACAGCGGACAAGGGTTCTCCGGGGCAAAGCGGTGATCGTGAAAGTGCTTGTTAGAGCCTTGATCGTAGGCCGCTTCACAGACGGAGTGGCTGTGCTTATGATGTAAAAATAAGTCGTGCGTCGCCTGCAATACCCAAGCTGCCGTAAACAACAGCATCAGGAGCATTGCCGAAAACTGGCGATATGTCGACTTTACGTTTTTCAAGTACGCGGTAAAATTGTAGTTCGCAAAGATAACTCGATCCGGGTACATTAACAATTGCGGCTCGGCGCATAAAGCGGGAAACAGCCGGTTTGAACAGCGAGTTGACTTATTTGTGGAAGATTTTAGATCAATCTTTTGTTCACAACGATAAAAAACAAGGGCCATCCCGTACGAGAATGGCCCTTGTTGAAACTGAAATTATATATTATGCTCCGTCGCCATGGGTTTTGTGCACTTCGTTTTGACCATTCAAATATGTATGTACAAAACCGATTGCTTTGGCGCATAAAAGCGGAATTACAGATTTAATCTTCGCTCCGCTGATGTTCGCTAATTTTTTCTTTGTGGCGGATAATTTGACGTTTGAGTGTTTCTGCGGAAGCGTTTATAGCGGCTTCAAAGTTTTTACCAACTTTTTTGTCTACTAAAATTCCTCCGGGGATTTTGAGCGTGATTTCAACGATTTTTTCCTGGACTTTCGCGCCGGTGTTTTGCAATTTCAAAAAAACTTCGGCTTCAATGGCATGTTCAAAATAACGGTTTAAGCGACTGATCTTGGTTTCTACAAATGCCACGAGTTTTGCGTCGGCACGAAAATGCACAGATTGCACAATAATCTTCATCATAATCACACAAGTTTTGGAAATGAACAATATTGATTATTTGTATCTCCGGCGGCGGTTTACCGAATGTTGCGTGGTATACGACCGCCGGTTTCTATCTCCAATTTTAGGGGTAATGAAAATATTTACCAAATTTATTTTACCACACGATTTAAAAAACTTTGACGAACTTTGATTTTCTATTACCTTTTGCATTGAAATTAGGCGGACGATTATTTGTCTAAAACATTGAAAGTCAGCGTAAACTATCTATGCGTAATGCAAATCGCAGTATAAAAAAGCAAAACTGTTAAATATGCCTGAACTGACTATTTCTCCCATCCAAACGTCGCAAACGGACGCTATTTTGGCTACGTTTGAACGCCAACAGGCGCATCAGTATGTGGTCGCACGCACGAGCGCACGCGAGCGGATTGCCAAACTTTGGCGCCTGCACGACGCCATGTTGCGCTATAAACCGGAAATTGAAGCGGCAATGTGGGCCGACCTTCGGAAAAGTCCGCAAGAAGTGGGACTTTCGGAAATCGGTGTGGTAAATTCGGAAATTCGGCATACCATCCGACACCTGCAATCCTGGATGACGCCCAAACATGTCGGTTCGCCGCTCATGTTAATTGGTACGCGTTCGGAGATTCGCTACGAGCCAAAAGGCGTTTGTCTGATTATTTCTCCCTGGAATTTTCCGTTCAACCTCACGTTTGTTCCATTGGTTTCGGCCATTGCGGCGGGCAACTGCGCGATTTTAAAACCTTCGGAATTCACGCCCCAGAGTTCGGCGCTGATGGCAAAAATAATTGGTGAATGTTTTCCGCCGGAAGAAGTAACCGTTTTTGAAGGCGAGGTGGCGGTTTCACAAGAATTATTGGCGCTTCCGTTTAACCATATCTTCTTTACGGGAAGCCCGCAGGTGGGTAAAATCGTGATGCGCGCGGCGGCGGAACACTTGGCTTCCGTTACCCTGGAACTCGGCGGTAAAAGCCCGGTTATTGTGGACGAAACCGCCAATATCGACCATGCCGCTGCCAAAATTATCTGGCTAAAATGTATGAACGCGGGCCAGATTTGTATTTCCCCCGATTATGTGCTCGTGCATGACGCCGTACACGAGGCGCTGGTGCAGAAATTGCAAGAAAAAATCGTCCAGTTTTACGGCGATTCGGTGGAGAAGCGGCGTCAAACGCCCGATTATTGCCGAGTTGTGAGCGACAAACATTTTAGTCGTTTAAAAAA
>JBAXTB010000519.1:0-3491 GCA_037130425.1 Bacteroidota bacterium | reverse complement strand
TTTTTGCGGCAAGTCAATGGAGTATCGGCAATCCGGCCGTTTCTTTTGGCCTTTTAATGTTGGGAACGGCCTTTTTAGGCATCGGTTTCGGTTTTACCGTTACGGCGCTTAACCCATTGACGTACAATTTAGTACCCGGAAAAGAAAGTTCCATTGTTACCGGATTACACGTAATGATCGGTTGCGGAACGGCCGCTGCGCCTTTATATTTAAGTTATTTCAGACAGATCGGACATTGGTGGTGGTCGGGCATACTGGCGGCTGTTTTAATTTTGTTTCTGTTGTTGTGGTTGCGGCCTTTATCTTATCAAATGCCTGCAAACGCAAGTCCCATTAATAAATCAAATTCCGGAATCCCCCTGAAAGTCTGGTTCTATGGCCTAATCGTATTTTTTTACGGAACCTGCGAAGGTACCTTCGGAAATTGGGGCAGTATTTATTTGGAAAAACAGGTGGGCCTTTTGCCGAATCAGGTCGCCATCGGGCTTTCCATTTTCTGGTTTTTCATCACTTTTGGTCGGGTAGTTTTTTCCTTTTTGGCCTTGCGATTTTCTACAGACTGGCTTTATCGTTTGGCGCCTTTTCTGGTTGCACTGGTATTTTTGTTTTTTCCTTTGGTTAAAGGAGAAACATTGGGATTTACGGCGATGGCCATTGGAGGTCTTGGTCTTTCCTTTTATTTCCCAAATTCCATCAGCCGTGCTACCGCCGATTTTCCGCAATACGCCGCTTTGGTTTCCGGTATTTTAGTGGCCGCCATTCAACTTGGCACAGGCGTCAGTTC
The DNA here is from genome assembly GCA_037130425.1 of Bacteroidota bacterium. Classification (GTDB taxonomy): domain Bacteria; phylum Bacteroidota; class Bacteroidia; order Chitinophagales; family Saprospiraceae; genus M3007. The sequence continues at coordinate 2,707 of JBAXTB010000519.1, read as the reverse complement.
TAATGCAATCGGTTGGCTGCTTCCTTATTTTACCTTGAACACACTATTTCGAGGGCTTTCTGTAAGCGCTTTTATCATGGCCGGACTTGCATTTTGGCTGTTGTCCTGGAAAATTAAAACAATTCAAACACGAACAACATAACTTAAAAAATGGAACAATACGACATCATTATCATTGGAACCGGCGCCGGTGGCGGCACCTTGGCTTGGCAATTGGCGCCAACCGGCAAAAAAATACTCATCCTCGAACGTGGAGATTATGTGCCGCGTGAAAAAGAGAACTGGAGTTCCGAGGCCGTTTTTATGGACGGACGTTATACGGCAAAAGAAAGCTGGTACGATAAAAACGACGCGGTTTTTCATCCCGGCATCCATTATTGCGTGGGCGGAAATACCAAATTTTATGGAGCCGCTTTATTGCGTTTCCGGGCCGAGGATTTTGATGAATTGAAACACGAAGGCGGCGTTTCACCAGCCTGGCCGATCAGTTATGCAGAATTGTCACCGTATTACCTGAAAGCAGAACAACTGTATTGCGTCAATGGCGAGCGCGGCATCGACCCAACAGAACCGCCTGAAAGTCAGCCGTTTCCGTTGCCTCCTTTGGCGCATGAACCCAGTATTCAAAAACTGCACGACGACCTGAAAGCGGTGGGTCTGCGCCCATTCCCGCTGCCAATGGGGGTGCGACAAGATGTTTCAGGTGACACGCCTGTCATATTAGATCGCTTTGACGGTTATCCCGACCCGACAGAAACCAAGGCGGACGCGCATGTTTGCTGCATTAGAGCGGCGCTGAAACACCCAAACGTCACCATGATTACCAATTGCCATGTCGACCGATTGGAAACAGATGCGACGGGTAAACAGGTTAAAACAGTACACGCTACTATAGGCGAAGAAACACTGGTTTTTTCGGCAAATATCGTAGCGGTTTGTTGCGGCGCAATCAATTCGGCGGCCTTGTTGTTGCGTTCTGCTTCTGAGGCCCATCCAAAGGGACTGGCAAACGGCTCTGATGTGGTGGGCAGGCATTATATGGCGCATAATAACTCCGTCATGATGGCTTTTTCTACGGAGAAAAACACGGCGCGCTTTGGTAAAACCTTGGGTTTGAATGATTTCTATTTCGGCGATCAGGATTTTGCCTTCCCGATGGGCCATATTCAAATGGTAGGAAAATCGGATGAATGGAATCTAAAAGCAGAATCTCCGTTCCCGGTTCCGAGTTTTCCTTTGAAATATATTGCCGAGCACAGCCTTGACTTTTGGCTTACTTCCGAGGATTTACCTGACCCGCGCAATCAGGTTTTATTAAAAGAAGACGGCAGCATCGCCATCCATTATTACCCGAACAACCTCAAGGCGCATGAACAATTGCAAAAAAAATTGAAATCTATCCTGGAACACCTGAATTTACAACCTCATATCCTTCCCAATCATATTTATTTGTCCAAGCAAATTCCAATTGCGGGTACCGCCCACCAGGCCGGCACGATCCGATTCGGAAATGATCCACAAACGTCCGCACTTGATACAAATTGTCGCGCGCATGAGGTGGACAACCTGTATGTGGTGGATGGCAGTTTTTTCCCGTCCATCGCAGCCGTTAATCCATCTCTTACCATTATGGCAATGGCAATACGCGTTGGGGAACATATTGCACAAAGCATTTAGTGTTACATCTTGGATTGGAGCCAGTTATAAGTGTATTCAAACACCTGTTCCTGCTCCACTTCATTGTGTATTTCATGGTAAAACCCCGGCCATTCATGGTGTGTGACATCTCCGGTAACGCGGGACACAAATTCACGGGTGGCTGCGGAAGAAGTCAGTTTATCGCCGGTGCCGTGCATCAACAAGGCAGGTACCGGCACTTCGCCCGCGTAGTGATTGAGCCAGTCTGCCCCTTCCAACAAGGCAATTCCCCCGGCTGCGCTCACGCGTGCGTGTACGAGCGGGTCGCTCACATACGCCTTCACAACGGCGGGATCGCGGGAAACAAAATTGGCCGTCAAACCCGTCGGAAGCGTCAAACTCGGCAAAAAACGTTTCAAAAGTCGTCCAACCATCACTTTTATGGCTGGCGCTTCAAATGCCAAACGAATCCAGGGCGCCGAGACGATCAACCCTTTGATGCTCGGTTTTCTGCGCAAAACATAGTTGAGCGTTAGTTGACCGCCCATGGAATGCCCGTATAAAAACAGGGGAAGTCCGGGATATCGTTGTTGAACGCCTTCTAAAAACTGCCCAATATCATTGAGCAAGGCGTCAAGATTAGCGGCGTGGCCCCGCGTACCGTCGCTTTTGCCGTGACCTTGCTGGTCAAACGCGACAACAGCGATGTTATGCGCATTAAACCAGCGCGCAAAATGTTGATAGCGACCTAAATGCTCGCCCTGACCATGTACCAAGGCGATCACGGCAACAGGATTGTCAAGCTGCCAGTTTGCACCGTACAGATTTAAGCCTTCTGCGTTTTTCCAATTAAATTCTTGCATATTACGGTTGGTATTTTTTTCCCGACCGGCCAAAATACGCCAATTGGGCTTCTTTGTTATACGGTTTTATCCTTGTACGAAAAAATTCCTGCGCTTTTGCCTTTTGACCAATATCACAGAGGAAATAACAATATTTTCCATCTTTTTCCTTACGCCAATATACATTGCGCCGGCCCCGGAAAAACGGATGATCGGCCGGTGTTTCC
>JBAXTB010000518.1:0-3495 GCA_037130425.1 Bacteroidota bacterium | reverse complement strand
ACTGAGTGAAATATTCATTTAGTTTGGTTTGGTTTAATTCTTCCAAACCGGCATTACTAATGATCGTTGAGTCGAAATGATACACTCCGCTTTGTTGAAACAGGCGTAATAATTCCTGCTGCGTTGCATTGCGGTTGGTTGAGCCAATTCGAAGCATAAACTGGTTTCGATTGGTCTGATACGGCTTGTCTTGTCCCTTCGGTACGTTGATGCGCAAGACTTTAAGATCTTCCGCTTGAATTGATTCGCATGTAACATCAGCGGCAGGAATAACATTGTTCCGGGTGATATTACTCACCCATTCTTCATTAGCCTTCGTGACCCCGCTAATTGATCCGTCATCTTCTACACCGATGAGAATCACGCCACCATCTCGATTTAACATCGCAACGATCTCTTTTGCAAGGTCGTCGGAACCAACCCCATCGCGTTTAAATTCGACAGCGCTGTTTTCACCTTGCGCAATTAATTCGTTGAGTATGTGATTCGACATGAAATTTTTATACTAAGATCGGAATTTATTGCAATTACGCAAAAAACGCCTTCAGCGCACCTGTAATCCGATCCAAAATCGCCTCGGTCAGCTCTGTGTGCATCGGTAATGAAATTACCGAGCGGCACAGGGCTTCCGTCACCGGGAATCCTTCAACCGGGCCGTTCCAATATTGCTTGTATGCTGGCTGGCGGTACAAGGGAACAGGATAATACACCATTGCCGGAATACCTTGTTCTTGTAAATATGCCTTGAGCGCATCGCGGCGATCACCAGTTACCTGTAAGGTGTATTGGTGGAACACGTGTGTTGAATTGGGTTGCCGATCGGGGATCGTGAGTTCCTGAATTTGGGAAAACGCGGTATCATAATAGGTGGCGGCGCCTTCGCGGGCTATGTTATAGTTGTCGAGGTGCTTGAGTTTTACATCCAGAATGACGGCTTGTATGGCGTCCAGGCGACTGTTTACCCCAATCAAGTCGTGGTAGTATTGCTTCGATTGGCCGTGGTTGGCAATCATACGCGCTTTCATCGCCAGTTCGTCATCATTGGTCATCAACGCGCCGCCGTCGCCGTAACATCCGAGGTTTTTGGAAGGGAAAAAAGAGGTGCAACCAAAATGCCCCATGGTACCGGTTTTTTGTTTGCCGCCGTCTGAAAAAGTATAGTCGGCGCCGATGGCCTGGGCATTGTCTTCGATGACGTATAAATTGTGCTTGCGTGCCAATTCAAGGATCGGTTCCATGTCGGCGCTTTGGCCAAACAGGTGTACGGGCACAATGGCGCGTGTGCGCGGGGAAATGGCTTTTTCGATGTGCGCAGACGTTATGTTAAAGGTATGTGGGTCAACATCAGTCATCACCGGTACTAATCCGAGCAGGCCGATCACTTCAGCAGTCGCCACATAAGTAAAGGCCGGCACGATCACCTCATCTCCCGGTTTTAATCCAAGCGCCATCATGGCAATTTGCAAGGCATCGGTGCCGTTTGCGCAAGGAATGACGTGTTTTACCTGTAAATATGCTTCCAAATGCTCGCGAAAGGCATTCACTTTTGGGCCGCCAATGAACATGCAGGAATTCAGTACCTCTTGAAAGCCCTCATTTAATTCGGCTTCAATATGCTGGTACTGGGTCTTGAGGTCGACCATTTGTAATGCGGTCATATAATTTTGATTATTTTGTTAAGTCAATTTGCGATAACTCGCGCGCTACCTTCCATCGTTTCAAGGCTTCGCCTTTCATAAGTTGCGGGCACTTATGTTGTAAAAACTTTAGGTTATGTACTTTTTTGATCAAAAAATGTTTCCTTTGGGCTTTTACAATAAAGATGGAATAAATTCCATTCGATTTTTAGGATCGAATAATTGTCATAGTCTTGGCGCTCAAAGCCGCCAATAGTGCATTTCAGGATCGTTTATTTCATATAATGCCTTCAAATCCATAAGAATCGGTCGTTGATTCATAATTGATTTGAAATATGCAGTATCGTACGCTTTGTATTGGTCATGGCCGACTGCGACGACTACGGCATCATAATTGTCAGATATTTTATCAACCAGGGTCAGTTTGTATTCATGGGCAACTTCATTGGGCGAAGCGAAAGGGTCGACAAGGTGGACATTGATGGAATAGTCCTGTAATTCGTGTACCAATGCCGCTACTTTGGAGTTGCGTATATCCGAAACATTTTCCTTAAAAGTAATACCCAGCACCAGCACTTTGGCCGAACGCGGGTTTTTATCTTTTTGGATGAGTAATTGGACAAGTTTTTTAGCGATAAAACCGGGCATGGAATCATTGATGCGTCGTCCGCTGAGGATGACCTGGGGTTCGTAGCCGAGTTTGATTGATTTAAACAAAAGGTAATAGGGGTCAACACCTATGCAATGCCCGCCTACGAGGCCAGGATAAAATTTTAAAAAATTCCACTTGGTACCGGCTGCTTTAATAACCTCCTGTGTATCAATGCCCATGCGGTCGAAAATGATCGACAATTCGTTCATGAGCGAGATGTTGAGGTCGCGCTGGGTGTTTTCAATGACTTTGGCGGCCTCGGCCACTTTGATGCTGGGGGCTTTATAAATACCGGCCTTGATGATATGACCGTACACTTTGGCAATTTCCTCTGAACTTTCGGCATCGCAGCCGGATACGATTTTCAGAATTTGAGTGAGGGGCCGGGTTTTGTCACCCGGTACAATACGTTCCGGGGAATAGCCGATTTTGAAATCTTCTAAGCCTTGTAAACGGCTGCATTCTTCGAGGATCGGCAAGCAATCTTCTTCCGTGCAGCCAGGATATACCGTGGATTCGTACACTACGTAATCACCCTTTTTTAGGGCTAAACCGACACTCGCGGATGCTTTTTTGAGCGGTGTGAGGTCGGGAACCTTGTGTTCATCAATATCGGTCGGAACTGCAACGATGAAAAACTGTGCTTGTTTCAGGTCTTCCGGGTTAGAACTGAAACGAATGTCGGTCCCTTGGAAATCAGCAGATGAAAGTTCGCGGGAAGGGTCTTCGCCGCGTTGCATCAGTTCTACCCGGGCGGCATTGATATCAAACCCGAGTACCCGAAAATGCCGGGCAAACTCAAGGGCAATCGGCAATCCGACATAGCCTAAGCCAATGACTGCGATTGTTTTTTCCTTGTTGAGAAGTTCCTGATACATGTTAAATTTTCTTGTAGGTAATGGGGCTGGCTTGGATTATTGATTGAAAAAACAAACTATTTTATTTTAGACCATAAGAGTAAAGGTTCCGGCGCGTACATCTTCCAATCAATGGAGGAAGCTTCGTCATCATCGTAGTTCAAATACCGAATCTTCCTTTTAATGAGTTTTTCCGCTTTTTCAACGAGCTTGGCTAAATATGCCTTATCAACATTACCAATGATGATCAGGTCAATAATGTGACTGTCCATTCCTTTTGAAAAATCGCCCACAAGGTACACGCGTTGTACATCGCCGAGGCGCTGAATCACGGTTTCAATGACCTGAT
>JBAXTB010000517.1:0-3496 GCA_037130425.1 Bacteroidota bacterium | reverse complement strand
TTTGCCTTAAGTGAAGCGCTTCCGGAATTGCAAATCTCAACCTGAACCTGAAACGAATTGCCCAGACATTCCGCATTTTTTACTTTGATCGTGGCATCGGAAAGCGGGAGATATGGGTTAAAATTTTCATCGTATTTGGGAATCTGAAACAGAAAATTATTCAAAGGGCGTTTGCCGCTGCCAAGCGTAGGCATTTCAAGCCAGGATGTTTGTTGCACTTTCGGCACTTTAAGGTCGTCGTTGATGTTGGAAACGAAGTAGTTATACTGGTTCCATACTTCCCGCGCCGAAATCCAGGGATCGTGCAATAACTCATTGGATTCCAGCACATAAAGCCTGCCATAGTTTGGCCTTCCAACGCCGCCCGAATCCGGATTTGCGGTGTAAATGATCTCGGCCTGCCCGTCGCCGTCCACATCTGCTACCACCGGATACTCGTCCGCCGTTACAGAGTAGCCGGGAAAAATATCCCAGTTTCGTTTAGCATCCACACCGGCCGGAAAAGGCGCAGGCCCGCCGTACATGATGCGCAGGTTGTCTTCGTCACGGTATACAAGTTCCAGTATTTTATCGCCGTTAAAATCGAAGGTCGTGACGCCGGTATAGCCGGAGTAGTCGGTGGTGGGCAGTGTCCACCAATAAGGCGTAGCGGGTGTCGCAACCGCAGCGTGGAGGTTGAAACAATTCAGCTGTTTTGAATTGGTCGCGATAATTTCAGGAAAATCCGTTGCGTAACCCTTTGTTTTATCATCAAATACATTCGCTACTGACACAATACTGGTGCCGTATTGGTTGTCGTTTTGATTTGGAAAAAAAGTGAAAAAACCAGTTTTGTTCCAGGCATAAACGCCTCTTACGTTGCCTTCATAGCCGGATACAATAACTTCCGGTATACCGTTTAGGTCAATGTCGGCAAAAACAGTGTATCCGTCCTTAAAGTTATGGCCGGGCGCCAGCGTATTCAGGTTTTTTTGTATTTTTATCTCCGCCGGGTCGCCATCTGCCGTAGTTAAATCAACCGAATAAATGGCGTTTCCTGCCGCAATTTCAAGCCCGTCGCAATCCGGATCGCCGCCACAATCAGCAGGCGTAAGCAAATCAACCGCCACCGAGCTGTTATTGTCAGAAGCAAAAAAGCTGGAAATCCTGCCGGTAGGGCCAAATGGACCCGCTGCCGTGAGTTTTAATTGCGGATTGCCTGGAACAGAAAAATCAAATGAAAATACGTCGTTGCCAGCATAAAGTTCTGTTTTCCCATCCCCATCAAAATCAGCTGCATACACATGGCTGTTATAGTAATCTACCGATGTCTGTGATATCATCCAAAGCTTCATCGGCGGATTTACACCAGGCGTATAATTGGTGTAAACCCGGATTCTTTTATCTAAACAAACGATCATCACCTCAGGGATACCGTCATTGTTAATGTCGGCAATACAAGGCGCGGCTGCCGGATAAGAAGAAAGACCGCCAGTAATAAAAAGCCCATCTGGCGCAGCCGCATTGGAGCCGTCGCCTTTAAAAATAAGCAATTCGTCGTCAATGCCGCCGTATTTGGTGACAACGATTTCCGGAATATCGTCCGTTTGTGGATCTAAGTTGGCAATCATGGGGCTGGAAAGCACATTTACAATATCTTCCGTATTGCGCCACGCGAGGCGCGCGTCAAAGTCTTTATCGTTAAATTCGGTCGTGCTACAATCCGGTACCACATTACAAGGGCAGTCGTATGTATCGTAGCAATCAATCAAGCCGTCGTTATCATCATCTATGCCGTTGTTGCAATCTTCCGTACAAGGCGGATGCGAGCAAGGATCAGGGGTAACAACCTCTACAAGCGTACACAATTGGTCGGTGCAAAAATTGCCGGCAGCCGTCAAACAGATATTATAAACGCCCGGACTTGCTGCGGTATAATTCAATACGGACGTAGTGCCAACCACCATACCATTCACGGTCCATTCCCAGCCTGTACTCCCGGTGGCGGTGCTGGTCATGGTAAACCCGGTACCTGCCACGGGAACGGTCGGATTGAGGTTGAAACTGGCTTTTACAGGGCAAGAAACTTCAATCGTATCGCTGTAAACATCCACACAATTCGGGTCGGCGCCGCTCCCCATTAAGGTAACAATATGGGCTCCAAGGGGGCCAAACAGGTAATCGCTGTGCTCGGCGGTGGAAAAAAGAACGCCGTCTACCCGCCATTCCCAATTCGTATTATTCAACGATGTGTTTGTGAAATGAACGCTCGTGCCAGCCGTAACACTGTGTGCGGAAGCGTCAAACGAAACGCCGAACGCAATCGTACAAGGATCAACGCAGGCCTTGGATTCCAGCAAACTACTGCGCATATCAAGCAGCGATGACTCCATGCGCGCCGACTGGCCTGCCGTAAATGCGTTGTAACAGTTCCAGTCGCCGTAATCCATATAGTTGATAATCATGTCCGGCTGATCGCTCGCAAAACCTGAAAGTGCGTCGGTATTGCAGGTATTTACCGAAGTACCACAAGGAACAGCAGCGGTCGAATTATCCGGTGGCGTATCACAAACCCGGTCGCCGTCGACCAAACAATCATTATTGGTACAGCCACCTTGAAAGGTGTGGTAAAGCCCCAGGTAATGCCCCATTTCGTGGGTTGCCACACAAGTATTTGAAGGCGAAGACCCAAACCAGCGCGCTTCAAAAACAAGCCCGTCAATATTGGAACCATGCGCCGATGGAAAATACGCATAACCCGCTACCCCCGGCCCCGACGATAAACTGGTAATTTCCGCTACCAACCAAATATTGATGTAATCTGTTGGTTTCCATCTGCTTAAATCCTTTACAGCCAGGTCCTGAGTTTCCATCGTCATATTGGTCAGCGGTGAAACGATCCGATCAATACCGTTGGTGGCTGAGCCGTCGGGTTTTCTTTTGGCTAAACAAAACTGAAACGGAGTCGCCACGCCGTTATTATCATCGTAATAACCCGTATTGGCATAAGACGCGTTCAGGTACTGAATGCCGGTCATAATTTGGGCATCCGAAATATTTTCTGCGCCATTTTGGTGTATCACATGCACCACCACCGGCAGCGTATAGATGGGTTGGCCCTTCGCGTGCGTCTTGCCAACCCGTGCGCGCGCGAGGCATTTTTGTTCCCAAGATGCATACCCGGCCCGATAAGCGGGGTCGTTTTGCAGGGCTTTTTCATGCAAAATATCGGTCGCACAGGGTATGCCTGTTTGCCCGAATAAAATGCACGTACCAAGGAGCAATAGAATTGTTAAGTGGATTTTCATGGCGGTCGGTATGCGTAGATTTGCCAATGAAGATAAATTTTACATAGTGAATGCTGCCTCAAAGTAATTTAAAATAATTGGATGCGTCAAGGGCTGTTTTGTCCAAATTATTTTACCCGTCTGGAAACTTTAAAAATATTAAATATGTTAAATTCAATTAAATGTATAACAGCGTAATGTCTTTTCATTGTACCTACACCTAACAATTT
>JBAXTB010000516.1:0-3503 GCA_037130425.1 Bacteroidota bacterium | reverse complement strand
TTCGTTATTCCTTAGGGTGCGACGCCGGGCAGGTTTTCGAACCCGTTCATTTGTTCTTCCGTTTGTTTGATTTCTGCGCTGGTGCGGTAGGGCACTTTGTTCAGCATTTGAATCAGGCCGTCGCGCACAGGCGTGAAGGCTGCGAGCGCTGCGCCCGTGATCGGCAGCGGTTGCGGGAGGTTGAGTTTGAGGTGATCCACTTCTTTGCCGTTTTTCCAGAAGCGGAAGCAGCAGTGCGGGCCGGTGGCTAAACCGGTGGCGCCCACGTATCCGATGGTTTGGCCTTGCGCGACGCGCGCGCCCGGGCGAATGCCTCTGGCAAAACCCTGCATGTGCAGGTATTGGGTTTCGTAGGTGCCGTCGTGGCGAATTTTTACAAAATTGCCGTTGCCGCCGCGGTGGGTTGCTTCTTCCACCACGCCTTCTGCCACTGCCATAATCGGTGTGCCGTAGGGGGCAGCATAGTCTGTGCCGAGGTGCGCTTTGTGGTAGCCGAGGATCGGGTGCAGGCGGTTGAGGTCGTAGCGGCTGGAAATGCGGGAGAATTTCACCGGCGATTTCAGGAATGCTTTGCGGGCCGGGCGACCTTCGAAGTCAAAATAGTTGCATTTTTCGCCGAGTTGCTCGAAATTGAAAGCGTAATATTCGCTGCCGTCGCGTTCATACACCGCAGCGATGATTTTGCTGGTGCCGACCGGGGCGCCTTCCACAAAATGCTGTTCGTACACGACTTTGAAACGGTCGCCTTGTTTTTGGTGGTAAAAATCTACCGAGGAGGCCAGGATGTCGATCATACCATCGGCGAGTTCATCGTTGAGGCCGTTGTCGGTCATGGCTTGCCAGAAGCTGGTTTCAAGCACGCCGGAAGAAGCCACGATTTCTGTTTTGACATCGCGTTTTACGATGTTTACCTCGTAAGGTTCGCGGAGGTTAAATACGGCGAACTCGTAGGGAGAAGGCTCGTACACCATGTATTGCGGCGCAGTTTCCTGTGTTTTGACTAAAAAATGCAGGGTGCGACCAGCGCGCATGGAATTGATATTGAATTTGCCTTTGCTGGATTCGACCAATTTGGCGACCTGCGGGTAGGTAAGTCCTTGTTGCATCAGGATTTCGCCCAAAACAGCGCCGGAGCGGAGTTCAATGTCGGTCAGGCGGAAATCGTTAAGGGGAAGGCCCCAGCGCATGACTTCCGGTTTGGCGTCACGCTGGGAAAATGCCATGGCAGCAACAGCGCTGCGTTTTTTGGCAATTTGTACAGAGACTACAGTCAGAATAACAAGGATGGAGGCAGCGCCGAGGATCAAAAATTTATTTTGACGCAGGGGCTGCATTATGCGCCGCAGTAATAACTGCGACTGAGTTTTAAGTTCGTTCACGTAGGTGCAAGTATTAGATTAGTACATCAAGGCTGTGCAGCCTTTGCTTGTGAATTGCACGGATTTTTAGGGGGCAATGGCTTGGGAATGCCGTATCATTTGGAAAGGGTAGAGGCAAAAATAGAATTGCATTTCGTTTTTTTGCCTATTTCGGTAGTTAAATTCGCATCGAATTTAATTTAACTTAAATTTTATATGAATGAAATTTAAGGTTTTTTGAATGTATTTAACTGAATTTTAATCTTAAACAGATATTTTTTTAGTTTAATGTGATGGTTTTTGCTTCAAAATCTTTTTTGTTAAAGTTTGTTCAGACAAGGAGTTCGGGATGCAAAACCCAATTATCTGACCAATGTTACGTCTCCTTTCAATAAATCTATCGTACCGTCTATGAACTCCACTTCGGCGTACCAGACAAAGACCGCCGGATCCATTTTTTGACCTCGAAAACTTCCGTCCCAACCGAAATTTCGATCATTGGGTTGGAAATCATGGAATTCCCAGATCTGTTCGCCCCAGCGCGTGAAGCCAAGAAACTTATGGATCTTTTTCACGGTATGCTCTTTTGCGAAAATCAGAAACACATCGTTTTGTCCGTCGCTATTTGGCGAAAACACGTTTGGAATATATACGTGTTTGCTTTGGTTCACCTTGATTTTTTGCGTATCCTCATCGTGGCAACCGCCGGTAGTTGTCACGCCAACCGTGTAAGTACTCGTAACGAAGGGTATAACCTGCTGCGACAGACAGCTTGGGCAACTCGGACCGGTCGTTGACCAAACGACCGATGCAATGCTGTCTAATGGAACGTTTACGAGCGCTTGCAAGGTTACACTATCGCCTAATTCAACTGTCAAATCGTTGCCTAAATGTACATTAACCTGCAAAAGACCGTTCACGACCACGATTTCCGACGTGGTACACCCATTGGCGTCGCGTGCCGTAACGGTGTACTGACCGCTCGGTAAACCTGTGAATGAACCCGAATGTTGGAATGGCCCGCTGTTCATCGAAAAGGAGATCGGCATTGCACCTCCTAAGGGTTTTGCGGAAATGATTCCTTCGTTGTGGCCAAAACAGTCTATATGATTGACTTCGAAACCGATTTGAAGTGGCGGCGGCGGCATTAAAGACAATACCGACGAGGCGCTGCACCCATTTGCATCCACACAGGTTACTGAATAAATTCCGGCGGATAAGTGCTCAATATTGGGCGAAGTAGCGGCGTTTGACCACAAAAATTGGAAAGGAGGCGCTCCGCCCGAAGCCATCGCCATGACTGAACCTTCGTGCCCGCCCGCGCAAGGCACTCCAAAACCATTGAAATTATGGGCAAGCGCCATGACCGTCGGCGCGTGGAGCAAGGTCACGGTTGTCACCACATTACTATCGCAGCCGAAATGGTTTGTCAGATGTTGGGTGAAAACGCCTGCCGCTGTTGGATCGCAGGTTTGGGCTGTTAAATTGGTCGTGTTTTTAGGCAAGAGCGTTATTATTGTAATAACAGTGCTGTCGCAGCCGAATTGATTTGTCAAATGTTGGGTAAAAACACCCGCCGCTGTTGGATCGCAGGTTTGGGAGGTTAAATTGGTCGTATTTTTAGGCAAAAGCGAAACGGTCGTAATAACCGTACTGTCGCAGCCAAATTGGTTTGTCAAATGTTGGGTAAAAACGCCCGCCGCCGTTGGGTCGCAGGTTTGGGAGGTTAAATTGGTCGTATTTTTAGATACAACCGTGACCGTAGTAATAACAGTGCTGTCGCAGCCGAAATGATTAATAAGATGTTGGGTAAAAACGCCTGCTGCCGTTGGATCGCAGGTTTGGGCCGTTAAATTTGTTGTACTTTTTGGCAAGAGCGTGACCGTGGTAATAACAGTGCTGTCGCAGCCGAACTGGTTTGTCAGGTTTTGGGTAAAAACGCCCGCCGCTACCGGATCGCAGGTTTGAGCCGTTAAATTGGTCGTGCTTTTAGGCAAAAGCGAAACGGTCGTAATAACCGTACTGTCGCAGCCAAACTGGTTTGTCAAATGTTGGGTAAAAACGCCCGCCGCTACCGGATCGCAGGTTTTAGCCGTTAAATTGGTCGTGCTTTTAGGCAAAAGCGAAACGGTCGTAATAACCGTA
>JBAXTB010000515.1:0-3510 GCA_037130425.1 Bacteroidota bacterium | reverse complement strand
CGCGGAGAACAAGCCATTGCGCTGATTCAAACCGAGCATTTCGACCTGATTTTGACTGATTTACAAATGCCCGGCATTGACGGTTACGAAACCGCGCGGCGTTTGCGCGCTGCCGGTTTTGAACGCCCCATCGTGGCGCTCACCGCCAGCGCCGTGCGTACCGACGAGCAAAAATGCCTCGACGCCGGGATGCAGGAAATGGTGCTCAAGCCGATTAGTCCGCAAGAGATGGAAGCGCTGTTGTTGCGCTACATTCCGGAAAAACTGACGCCTGACCAGGCACAAATCAAGCAAAAATTAGGCAAGGAAAAGCCTTTGCCACCGGCGCTGCTGCATTTTGCGGGCGATAATCCTGCCATTGCGCGGCAACTACTGGCGGTAATTCACACGGAATTGAGTACAAATTTGCCTGTTTATGAAAATCTTGTGTCAAAGAATGACGCGGACGGTATTCGCCAAAAAGTACATAAAATGCGGCCCCAACTCATCGCCCTCGGCCACGAAGAACACCGGGCTTTGTTTGACGCCATTGAACACAGCACCGAGGCAAATGAACAGTTTTGGTTAAACGCCCTTGTGTTCGGATTCATTTTGAAAAAAACGCTTTCAGAAATTTAGGAATGGATATTATTAAGACGATTATTGTAGAGGACGATCCTTTTGCCGCCATTCAACTGCGCATGTTGTTGCAAGACCGACATACGAGCCTGCGCGTGCTGGCCACCTGCGCCGACGGACAGGAAGGCTTGCAGGCCATTGAGCAATTCCAACCCGATTTGGTGTTTACCGATGTTGAAATGCCGAATTTGAGCGGTTTACAAATGCTGCAACGCTTAGAAAAAACCGATTTTGAGGTGGTTTTTACCACTTCTTTTGACAAATACGCCATTCAGGCTTTGCGTGTGAGTGCTTTGGATTACCTGCTAAAACCCGTTGATCCGGCCGAATTAGACGCCACAGTGGCCCATTTTTTCAAAAAACGGGCAGAAAAACTCAAAAGCGAAGGCATTATTCAAAATTTTCTCCACAACATGAGCGCCGGGGAACAAACCCAGCAGCGGCTTGCGGTGGCCACAACGGAAGGCACGCATTTTATTCCCCTGAACGACCTGTTCCGTGTAGAAGCCATGTCGAACTATTCCCGGATTTTTGTGCGCCAGGGCAAACCAATTTTGGTGTCCAAAACGCTGAAAGACCTGGAAGGCGCCTTGCCGCCCAAAACCTTTATCCGGGTGCATAAGTCGCACATTGTGAACGTAATGCACGTGAATAACTTATTGCCGGAACAGCGCATATCCTTGTCGAACGGCGATATTGTGGAGGTGTCGCGGCGGCGTTGGCCGGAGTTGCAGCGGGATTTGTTGGGGCGGTAAAAAAAATCCAAAAATAATCACCCTTAAAGCTGCGTTTTCCCTCCCATAACACGACCTCTATTTTATCGTTATCTCTTAAATAGCATCGTGTGACCATATCCCAACTCGAACAAGTGCTGGAAGGCTGCCGACGGGGCAATCGAACAAGTCAGGAGCGCCTGTACAGGCAGTTCTTCGCCTTGGGCATGTCTGTGTGCATACGGTACGCACGCGTGCAGGAGGAAGCACGGGAAATGTGCAACGATGGCTTTGAACGTATCTTTAAGAATATCAGCAGTTTGCGTGAACCAGCCGCATTCAAAGGCTGGTTTCGTACCCTGATGGTTCGCGCTTCGGTGGATTATCACCGCAAGTATTTCCGCACCCAACTGCCCACAGACTCCTTAGACTTTGCTGCTGAAATCGAAGTGGAACCAAGCGTATTGGGCGCCCTCTCCGCCGATGAAAAACTCAACCTCGTGCAGGAATTGCCGCCTTCCTTGCGCGTGGTATTTAACTTGTACGCCGTGGAAGGTTACAATACCGCCGAAATTGCCGTGATGTTGGGCATCGAGGAAGGTACCGCGCGGGCAAACTTGGTCAGGGCCAGGACGCGACTAAAACTGAAGGTGCAGGAAGCAGAAATGATTAAGCAAAATTGACCCCATGACAAACGAAAACGAACGCAAACTTTATCCCGCATGAGCGAATTCGACTTTTATGATGATTTTAAATCCGCGCTCGACAACGAGCGAAAGTTCGATCTGCACGACGCGGACTGGCAAGATATGACCGCCCGCCTTGAGCGGATGGCTGCCAATCGGCGGCGACGCTGGGCGGCTGCAATCGGCGGCGTCATGACGGTTTTGCTCCTGCTGACTTCCCTGGGCTGGTGGAAAACATACCGGGCGCTCACAAGCATACAAGCCCAAAACGAACAAAAAAGCGCTGGAAAAACGCAAAGCATAACAGACACTGTACGGCGACAAATTACGATTGTACAAGTAGACACCATTTACAAAACGGTGCATAAACAGCAGCTTGTTACGACCATAAACGAGGGTGTTTTACCCCAACAAGCGGCGCCGGCGCATTTTTCAAACGTCCAGGTTGGTGGGTCAAACAAACCGGATGCGGCAAATTTATGGATCGAAAAAAACAAACCGGCTGTTGAAAAAAATCGCTCGAACGGTTCAGATATAGCAGGTCAAAAAACAAACACAGATTTTTCATTGCCAGAGACCCAAACGACGGCGACAAGGTTTGAAAACGGGCAAACCCAAGGTGTAGAAACTTCTACTGAAGGCATTTTTGCACAGGAAAATGAGAAAACGACCCAGTCTACGCCCGTTTTAAGCGCTCAGGAAATGACGGAAACCGCCTTATTGCTGACCCGCATACTGCCTGTGACGCTTGAAAAAAGTAGCGCGCCATCCGTTCAAACCATCGCTAAAAGCGCCAATGCCCCTTGGACACCGCCTGTCATTCGGCGTTCGCAGTCCCACACGTATGCACTTGGCCTGACCGCCGGCCCCATGTTTCAACCCGGCTCCATGCTTGCCGGGCGTTCGATTGGTTTGAAAATGCAAAAATCATTCGGCAGGCGCCTTCGTTTGACTGCCGAGGGGCGTTATGTCGGCGTGCATTCCAGGTTTGACGCCGAGGATCGCGGGCATTTTCACCTGCCCGATGAACCGCCGCCTCCGGTCGGTTTTGACCTGAAACACCTTGAAGTGATGCAGCAAAAAGGCGAACTGGCGCTTGGATTGCGTTGGCAAATGCGCACAGACAAGCGGCTGCAACCCTATTTGGAAGCAGGCGTTTTTGGCGGCATGGCCTTCGACGGCAACCTGAAATACAAATTTGAAGGTACCGGAAGCGGCGCTGAAATGGTTGTCGAAAAAGAGTTTTCCCCGGTATCTTTTGGCGGTCAGTTTGCATTTGGAGCGGATTGGCGGCTTGGTAAATTTGCCTTGGGCGCCGAAGCGCTTTGGATGCCTGCTTTTGAAGAACATTTTTCGCACAATGGCGGGCGCATAGGGCTACGCTTACAAGGTTCTTACTTTTTTTAATGCTACATGCTGCGTTTTTGCAGGCGTTCAACGACCTATATAGAAACAGTATTTTTCATTTCAACATCAAAATAAGGGCAGGATCA
>JBAXTB010000514.1:0-3538 GCA_037130425.1 Bacteroidota bacterium | reverse complement strand
AGTTTTATACTACCCAAATCATTTGCACAAAACCTGTTGCGACGGCGTATTTATTCGCCCTAGCAACCAGTTTTATACTACCCAAATCATTTGCACAAAACCTGTTGCGACGGCGTATTTTTACATTTTCACAAAACGCGCACTTGCAACTTTGCCGCTCGTATTTACTGAAACAACATATAAGCCCTTCGGCAAAGTGTTCACTGGCAATGTGTAAGTATCGCCCAAATTGTTGCCCAATTCCGTCGTTACCTGATTGCCTGTGGCATCAAATACGCGGATCACGGCTTTGCCCGAAATGATCGTGGCAAAATTCAGGCGCACTTCGTCCGTAGCAAGGCTTGGCTGCACGCGCAACCAGCCATTTGCCAATACTTCCGTGGTTCCGCTTGAACAAGCCGTGTTGGTAGCGCAGGAAGCAAAACAGGTGTTGATTACCGTGTCTTGTTGTACCGGCGACAACCAGCGATCGTTGTAGTTGGTCGGCACGGCGCAAGGCTGTCCGGCGAGGTTTTCTTTGCAGGAATAATCCGGGCAAGCGCCGTTGGCAAAATCATAAAACGTGCTGTAGCCGCGCGGACGTTCGATGCGGATGCTGAACACACCGTCGCCGTCAGGGTCGCCCATTCTGAAACGACCGCCTGGGTTGCCGAAATCACCGCCGCCGGCAAGGTAAACACCACCCGCATCAGGCGTGTAAGTGCCCATGCCGAGATTCACCGTAATTTTCACCGCATCGCCGCAGCCGTAGCAGGAGTTGAAACAAACCGGTCCGACGGTGGTGTTTTGCGACAACACGAGTTTGCGGTTTACAAAAATATTGGCGCCGTCCACCGTCACCTGCGTGCAAGTGGTGGTTGGGTCAAACTGTTCCTGTTGCGCCCAGTTGTCCATCGTGAATTTATACTCGTACAAACCGACCGGAATGTTCAGTTTGGCTTCGTAAATTTTGTCGCCATCAGCATCCGTGAGTGGGTTAGCATCGCCCGACCAGGAGTTGAACGAGCCGCTCACATACACATTCGTGAAATTACCCGTGAATTGTTTCAGATCCAATTTGAAGGTAACATCGGCCTTGGGCGTGCTGCCTGCGGTGCAAACTTTTATATCGTCAATGTAAAACGTCTGGTCGGAAGTCGGGCTGACGCCGAAATCGGCAAACAGGGTAATCCGGTCAAAAATATGCCCGTTTGCAGGCGTGTTCGGCGCTTCAATGGAAGGCAAACTCGGATCAAAGGTGAGTTCCACCCATTGGTTTACCACGTCAGTCGTTACCGTTTGAACCCAGTTCGGCGAAGCGTCTTCTGCGGCTTCGAGTTTGAGGGTCAAATTGCCGGGGTGGTTGGTGTGGAATTTAATTTTAATCATGCCGCCTGTCAGCAAATTAACCGGCGTAGTCGGGTTCGGGTTGGAAAAAGCACCCGCCCACACTTGCGAGCCGGATGGTTTTACCAACTGCATCACATTGGCACTGGTATTAATGCCGGTCGGGTTTGGGTTGGCAATCACGGTCGTCAATTGCGGTTCCAGCGAAGATCCGAAATGTTGGAACGTGGTGCTGGTGGCAGCCGCTTCAAAATCGAGGACCGTATTACAGGTAATTACCTGTTCGATTTTGAATTCATCGAGGTACGACACCGCATCTGCCGCCGGGCTGCTGCCGAAATCGGTGAACAGCGTGATGGTGTTGTAGATATGGCCGGCAGCCGGCATGTTCGGCGCTTCGATGCTCGGAATCGTTACGTCAAACACCAGGGTTTCCCATTCGCCTACTTTGGTATTGGGCACGGTTTGAACCCAGTTGGCCGCGCCGTCGGCAGCGCCTTCGAGTTTCAGGGTCAGGTTGCCGATGTGGTCATAGTGTACTTTAATGCTGATTTTGGTGCTGCTCACCACATTTACCGGCGTGCTAGGGTTAGGGTTGGAAAATGCGCCCGCCCATACCTGACAACCTACAGGCTTTTTAAACTCAAGCACCGTTGCGCTGGTGTTTTGGCCGGACGAATGTGGATTTGGCACGGTGGAAGTCAATTGTGCTTCCAGTGAAGAACCGAAATATTGAAAGGTCGTAGTCGTTGCCGGCGTCTCAAAATCGAGGATCGTTTGGGCAAACACTGCGCTTGTGCCCATCAACAAAAGCGCAAGCAGGGATAGTACAGGTTTAAACATGGTAAAAAAGTTAGTGGAAAAAGTTTGAATTAAAATTTTGCTTTATGCTTGAATAGTGTCGCAAAATTCGGCAAAGACCGTATATTTTAGTTTATTTTTCGGTACTACACCGGTACGCATCAGGTACGACAACACTACGACAATCGCTAGGAAAGCATAAATAACAGGCTTGATTATCAATACTTTTTTGCGACGTACTCCCTTTTACGCCGTACCTTCGTTCGATGGAATTAGATGTGTTGTTACAAAAGGCTCTGGACAGTACGGGTATACCCGCGCTGAACAATATGCAGGAAAAGGCGCTGGAGGCGATTCACACCGAACGCGATACCCTGCTGCTTGCGCCGACGGGGTCGGGAAAAACCCTGGCTTTTTTGCTTCCCGTGCTGCGTCGCCTGCGCGCGGATGTGTCGGGCGTGCAATGCCTGATTTTGTCGCCCACCCGCGAATTGGCCATTCAAATTGAAAAAGTGTGGCAACAAATGTCGACCGGTTTCAAGGTAAATACCTGCTACGGCGGCCACTCCATGCTCACGGAAAAGAAAAACCTGAGCCAACCGCCGGCAGTGCTGATCGGTACGCCCGGCCGCGTGCTCGACCATATCGTGCGCAAATCGTTCAGCCTGAAAAATATCACGACCCTGGTACTCGATGAATTCGATAAATCGCTGTCGATGGGTTTTCAGGATCAAATGGCGGATATTTTTCGGGAAATACCAACCCTCGAACGGCGTATTTTGGTATCGGCCACCGACAAGTTGATTATTCCGGAATTTATGGTATTCAAAACCCCGCATATTCTGAATTTTACGGGGGAAACGGAAAAATCGACGGACGGTTTGTCGGTAAAAATGGTGGTTTCTCCGAGTAAAGATAAAATTCAAACCCTGTTCAAACTCGTTTGCCACCTCGGCGCCGCGCCGACCCTTATTTTTTGCAACAACCGCGAATCCGCCGAACGCACCAACCGCATCCTGAACGAATGGACCATCCCAAGCGCGTATTTTCACGGCGGCATGGACCAAATTGAACGCGAAAAGGCTTTGATCCGGTTTAGAAACGGCACCACGGTATTCCTCGTTGCCTCCGATTTGGCAGCCCGCGGTTTGGATATTCCGGAGGTAAAGAACGTAATTCATTACCATTTGCCCTTTAAAAAAGAAGATTTTATCCACCGAAACGGCCGCACCGCGCGTATGTTTGCAGAAGGCACGGCGTTTATTTTGGTACACGACGAGGAGGTGTTACCTACTTATTTGGACGAAGCGCCCGAACTATTTGAACTGCCCGCCGAAGACCTGCTCCCGCCACCCGCCCCCTGGGAAACCCTGTACATCAGCGGCGGCAAAAAAGATAAACTCAGCCGGGT
>JBAXTB010000513.1:0-3544 GCA_037130425.1 Bacteroidota bacterium | reverse complement strand
AGACGGTGGACGGTGGACGGGAGACGGTGGACGGTGGACGGTGGACGGTGGACGGGAGACGGTGGACGGTGGACGGTGGACGGGTGGTTACTAGGAAAAATGGGCCGCGGCCGGTGGTGCATGAGTTGGATGAATTGCCGGATCCTGCTTGGGATTTGGTGCAAATGGAGGAATATCAGGCAATATGGCTGAAAAAACACGGCTATTTTTCTTTAAATATGGCCACCACGCGGGGCTGTCCGTATAAATGTAATTGGTGCGCAAAACCGATTTATGGCAACCGCTACAATACCCGGAGTCCGGAGCGGGTGGTGCAGGAAATTGAAATGCTGGTGCATCGTTACGGCGCGAGGTATTTTTGGATGGCAGACGATATTTTTGGACTAAAACCCGGTTGGGTGCAGCGTTTTCGGGAATTAGTGAAGGAAAAAAACCTGCAATTTGAATACAAAATACAAAGCCGTGTGGATCTGCTGCTCAAAGAGGACAACATTGCCGCTTTAGCCGCCAGCGGACTGCGCCAGGCCTGGGTGGGCGCAGAAAGCGGTTCGCAAAAAATCTTAGATGCGATGGACAAAGGCACCACGGTGGATGAAATTCGGGAGGCCACGCATTTGTTAAAGAAACATGGGGTGGAAGTCTGCTTTTTCCTGCAATTCGGCTACCTCGGAGAAACCCGCGAGGATATTGAACAAACGATTCAATTGGTGGAAGAACTCATGCCGCATGACATTGGCGTGTCGGTTTCCTACCCGCTGCCAGGCACCAAATTTTACGATAAAGTAAAGGCGCTCTTGGGCGAAAAACAAAACTGGGCCGACTCCGACGACCTTACCGTAATGTACCCTGCTACCTACCCACCCGCTTTTTACCGCCGACTACACCGGCTCGTACACAAGCGGTTCAGGTTAAAACAAGGCAAAACGCAACTCAAAAACCTGTTTTCCTCCCCCAAACCAAACTGGCGCCGGGCTTTGCTCACCTTCTATTATGCTCCGGCAGCCAAATTAGATACCTGGCGACTGCGCAGCCTGGAAAAACCAAATCCAGATGCAGCCGGATAAGCAGTCGGGACAGGAAAAAAACACGGCGCCGTTTGACGCGGTGGCCAAAGGATACGATGTGGAGTTTACGGAAACGGCTATCGGGAAGATGCAGCGTGCGGTGGCCCCCCCTGGCCCCCCCGGTAGGGGGGAAGGTGTTTCAGGCTTGGGATCGGTTGAAAACAGAGGAAAGGATCTTTCTTTACCCAAAATCCCCCAGCGGCGCTTAGCCGCAATATCCGGGCGAAGCGATTCCCCCCTACCGGGGGGGCCGGGGGGGGCTTTCGAACTCAACTGCGGCACCGGCGCCGACGCTATTTCACTCGCCCAACTCGGCTACCGCGTGCTCGCCACCGACATCTCTCATATAATGATTGAGGTGGCAAAAAACAAGGCTGAAAAAGCGGGCTTGTCCGATCAAATTCAATTTAAAACCTTGGATATCAATGATATAAATCCCGCCGACTTAGGCCCTCCATTTGATCTTGTGTTTTCCAATTTCGGCGGTTTAAATTGTATTTCACCGGAACAAATGCGTGTTTTTGGGGAAAAACTACCTGATTTGGTATCGCCCGGCGGTCATTTCAGGGCAGTGGTGATGGGGCGTTTTTGTTGCTGGGAAATCTTGTATTTTCTGTTAAAAGCTAAACCGCGCACGGCCTTTCGGCGTTTTCAAAAGAGCGCCGTTCCCGCGCGCTTAGACGCGCACACGACGGTGGATACCTGGTATTACAGCCCTTATGAATTGATGAATTTGCTGGGTCGGGCAGGATTTGAACTTACATCTTTGCAAGCGGTTGGTTTTTGGCTGCCGCCGTCTTATTTGAACCCGTTTTTTGAAAAAAGAATGTGGTTTCTAAATGGCTTGAACAGATTAGAAAAATGGTGTCGGGGCCGTTTATGGGCATTTGGCGCCGATCATTATGTATTGACAATGAAGCGTTTACCTGTATAAAAACAAAACGATGCAAGTGTTGCTTAGCCACGGTTACTTCCTGCGGGAAGACCCGAAAGAACAGGAAATTATGAAACCGTACCCGCCCCTGGGTATCCTGTATCTGTCGGCCTGGCTCGAACGGCACGGCATCGAGCATGGCGTTTTTGACACCACTTTTTCCGATAAAACGACACTGGAAAACTACCTGCTGGAGCATCGTCCAGCCATCGTGGCCTTGTATGTGAATTTGATGACCAAACTCAATATTTTGGCCATCATCCGTTTTATCCGCATCCAACCGGCGTTGCACAAAACCCTGATCGTCTTAGGCGGACCCGACGTAACCCACAACACGGAGGGCTACCTGGCAGCCGGCGCCGACCTGATTGTGATCGGGGAAGGGGAACAAACCATGCTTGAAATCGCGCAGCAATATGCGCCCGGAAAAACAACTGATTTTTCCAATATCAGTGGCCTGGCGTACTTCGCGTCCGATGGCGGCGTACATAAAACTGCTGCACGACAGAAACTAAAAGAGTTAGACGAACTGCCGGTTCCTAATCGGCAACGCATTGATTTACAACAATATCTGGATGTTTGGAAACAAGCGCACGGCCACAGTGCCGTCAGTGTAAGCACCCAACGCGGCTGTCCATACACCTGTCGCTGGTGCAGTACGGCTGTGTACGGACAAAGTTATCGCCGCCGCTCACCGCAGGCGGTTGCGGATGAAATTGAAGACCTGCAACGGCATTATGATTTCGATTTGATCTGGTTTGTGGATGATGTTTTTACAGTGAGCCACAAATGGCTGGCGGAGTTCCGGGAAGTTTTGTTCGCCCGTCAAATTCAAATTAGTTTTGAGTGCATCACCCGCGCCGACCGCCTGACCGACGAGGTGCTGGCCGTGCTCAAAGATTGCGGCTGTTTCCGCGTCTGGATCGGCGCAGAAAGCGGTTCCCAGCGTATTATTGACGCCATGGATCGGCGCGTAGACGTGCATCAGGTACGGGAAATGATTAAATCGGCGCGGCGCACTGGCATTCAAGCCGGCACATTCATCATGCTGGGTTATCCCGGTGAAACGGAAGCCGATATTTTTGAAACCGTGGAGCACCTGAAAGATTCCGACCCGGATTTATTTACGATCACGGTGGCTTATCCCATCAAAGGCACCGGCTTGTACGAAGAAGTGGAATCAACCGCCACCGCTGCCCTGCCCTGGGCCGAACGCACCGACCGCGACCTTGATTTCAAACGCAGTTACCCCCGCCGCTATTACGATTTTGCCGTGCGCTGGACGGTCAACAGCGTGCATTGGCATCGGGCCAAACGCGATGGGAGGTATTGGCGTGTGGGGGCATTGAAGGTGTTTGCGAAAGTGGTGGTAGCGCGGGCGGGTATGATTTGGTGGAGGGGGAGGCAATAGGAGACGCTCGGTCTATTTTGGGTTTGAATTTGACCTTATTTTTGTTGAGAACTTTTCCCCCCGCAAGCAGGTTCCCACCCTAATCAATTGATTTTCTTTACCATCATCACTAATCATCACCTAGTGCTGCATCCA
>JBAXTB010000512.1:0-3561 GCA_037130425.1 Bacteroidota bacterium | reverse complement strand
AAACTTGTCTGTGTTCACTGTTTTGCCATCCAGCGTGGTTATTCTAAAGGTTGAAAAACCATCATAGTCAGTTTCAATAATAATTTGACTGCTTGTTGGATTCGGGAAAAAATTTGCTTTGTATTTTTCATCAAAGACTTCGACAATTGGAACGATACAAACGCAAGTTGGCTGGATAATCCCAGGCGTGTAAGAACAACTGTTGTTGAAAACAACAGCTTCTCCAACTGAATAATTGTAAGTCGTTATTCCCGCCGTTCCCGTTGCGCCTGCGGTATTCAAAGCATTTAAGTATCCAGCGTTTTGCGCTTGAATCTTTGATGACTGGCCGAATAATAAGAGTAAACCAAAAATTACATTAAATTTATTCAGAGAGTATAGATTCATGTGGCAACTTTTATTGGTGCAAATATATTTTAAAAATTTAAACCTACAAGCTCATTTCCTTCAAATCTTGAGTCAAAAACCATTCCAATCCACAAACCCTCTGCGTCTCATTCCGCATCCAAGCTTTTCCTTCCGGAATGATAATATATTGAAAATCAGGCTTTAAATCGACCGCCGATTCAAAAAAGCCGCGCGATGGGGTAGGGTTCACGCTGTATTTAATTTCAATCAGGATTTTGCGGCCGCCGGGTTGGGATAAAACAAGATCGGCTTTTGCGCCGCTGTGACAGCGGTAAAAATCATATTGCCATTTTGGCCCTGCTGTTAAAATAATTTGTTCAATCACATAACCCTCCCAGGAAGCGCCCAGAAATATAGAGCCATGCAGTTGCTCCAAACTGCTGATTTGTAATAAATTATGAAGTAACCCACTGTCCCGGAAGTACAACTTAGGCGAGCGCACAAGGCGTTTGGTCGTATTGTGGAAATAAGGCGACAAACGCCGGATCAAAAAACTGCCTTCCAGTATATCGAGGTATTTGTTCAGGGTTTTGGCGCTGATATTCATGGAATTGGAAACATCCGAAAGCGTCAGAATTTGTCCATGCAGGGAGGCCAATACTTTTAACAGGCGACTCATGGCCGGAATGGATATTTCGTAGCCAAGGCTGCGTATATCCCGGTGCAAAAAGGTATCGATGAAGTTTTCGAGCCACAGGGCGCTGGTTTCGTCTGAATCGACGAGCAAGGCCAAGGGGAAACCGCCGCGAAACCAGTGTTCCTGCATGGTTTTTACCCCTTTTATTTCCGGCAATGAAAAGGGCGTAAGTTCGAAATAGGCGATGCGGCCGGCAAGAGTTTCTGTGTTATTGCGGATCAGGTCCGGCGTGGAGGAACCTGTGAGGATAAATCGGGCCGGTTCGCGTTTTTGATCTACCAGCCAGCGCAACAGGGGCAATAACTCCGGCATCTGTTGTATTTCGTCGATGACAACGCATTTTTCGGTTTGCTGGGTCAAAAACAATTCCGGTTCGGCTAGTTTTTGTCGGTCGCTGCTGCGTTCCAAATCTAAAAAGACGGTGGGTTTGCCCACTTCTTTTTCCATCATTTTGGCCAAGGTCGTTTTTCCAACCTGCCTTGGGCCGATAATGCCGATGATCGGAAAAACGCCGAGCGCTTTTTTGACTTTTTCAGTGATGAAACGTTCAATCATGTTGCAAATATAGAGATTAACCTTGAAAATTCGGGAAACAATTTCCCGAATTTTCAAGGTTAAGCCCGCATTTGTAGATGTTGATATTTTGCAAAGAAGGTAGGTGTCGGTAGACTAACAAAAAAGCCACCCCGACATCACGGGGCAGCCTTTTCCTCCATAATAATAAGAAAATCAACTTATTGTTTTTGAATCATCAAGCGCTTAAACGCCTTCAATTGATCTGAGCGCAATTCCACGATGTACAAGCCGTTCGCCAGGTTTTCCAAGTCCAGCGGAACCTGATTTTCCCCGCGCGCGCCGTCGCCTTTTTGCAACAATACCATTTTCCCGTTCATGTCGTGCAACATGATTTGGTAGGTCTGTTCGGTCGTTAATTCGAAAATAATACTGACGGTTCCGGAAGCAGGGTTGGGGAACAGCGCCAAATTAACGGTTCCAATGTGGCCCGAAATGCCTTGAAATATACCGTTTGGCTTGATGAAACCGGGTTTCTGCGACGGACCATTGTGCAATACCGTTACAACAGACGTGCAAGTGGCTGCATTCCCGCTCCAGTCCTTCACCGTAATGGGCAGGTTGTAAACACCCGCAGCGGTGTAGGTTTTTACGACTGGCAAATAGGTCGTAATGGAACAGTTGTCGAAACTACTATCTGCCAACATGGACGGGTACACAGAGACTGTTCCGTTGCCGCCAAGCGTTACAGTGGTGTTACGACAGAAAGCATGTGGCGCGATATTGTCCTTCACTGTTATAAGCGCGGTGCAAGTTGACGAATTGTTGGACGCGTCTTTTACCGTTAAAAAGTTATTGACTGGCGCTGCGATGTCGCTACAATTGTATTGGGTTTCAAATAGGGTTCGGGTCACCACGCTGCAATTGTCAAAACTGCCATTGTCGACCTGAGCAGGTGTCAGGCTTGCATGTCCGTCTTCGTTTAGGAAAATCGTCGGGTTTTTGCACAGCGCTGTTGGGCCGGTCACGTCTTTTACGGTAACAATAGCCGTACAAGTGGCGGTGTTGCCGCTGCCGTCGGTGGCTTTCAGGGTAATCGTGTTCGGACCGAGGTTGGCACAGGTGAAACTCGGCGGCGTGACGGTAAGCACAAAACTGCAATTGTCGCTGCTACCGTTATCTACTGATGTCGGGATGATCGTGACATTACCGCTTGCATTTAGGTTTGCAATGGCGTTTTTGCATTTTGCCAATGGCGCAATCAGGTCGCGCACCAGCACGGTGGCCGTACAAGTGGCGCTGTTGCCGCTTTGGTCGGTGCCGGTGAGTGTTACCGTGTTGTTTCCAAGAGTTGCGCAAGTAAATTGGGTTTGGCTCAAAGTCAAGGTCGCGATGCTGCAATTATCAAAACTTCCGTTGTTCACCTGTGCAACGGTAAGCGTTGCCTGGCCTGAAGCATTCAGGTTAATGACGGCATTTTGGCAAATCATTGTTGGCGCAATCGTGTCAAGCACGGTAATAGTGCTGGTACAACCGGCGCTGTTGCCGCTTTGGTCGGTGCCAATCAGCGAAACGAAGTTGATGCCGGTGTTGGCGCAGGTAAATTGCGCTGGCGTAACTTCGAGGCTCACCAGCGTACAATTGTCTGTACTGCCGTTGTTCACCTGAGCCGGGGTGATGGTGGCGGTGCCGGCGGCGTTCAGTTTGATCGTGATGTTTTTGCACAGCATCGTAGGCGGAATCAGGTCGACTACGGTGACAATGGCGTTGCAAGTGGAGGTGTTTCCGTTTCCGTCATTTGCGGTGAGCGTCACAGTATTTGCACCTAAGTTGCTGCAAGTGAAACTGTTAGGCGTAACTGAAACTAAGTTTACTGTACCACAGTTATCGGCGCCGCTTTGGAACACATTTGCGGGCACAATGGATGTTGTACCGGCTGCATTCAAGGGAGCGGTAAACGGCTTGCAAACGATGCTTGGCGGCGTCACGTCTTTTAACGTGAC
>JBAXTB010000511.1:0-3563 GCA_037130425.1 Bacteroidota bacterium | reverse complement strand
TGCTGTTTGCTACCAGCAAAAGCACTGTTGAATACCTGCATGAAGGCTTTGATTACAGCCAGATTCGGAAAGTATTTAGTATCAATTTGCTTTATTTCCAGTTGGGCCAAGGCAGCGATTATGTATATTATGGCACCACACGGTTCATTGGAATGCACTTAGGCGATGAGCTTCAATTGAGCCAAATTCAAAAGGAGAAATTCTTTGTCAACGAGGTGCATCACATTTTTCCGGAATATTATGTGATCAAAATTAATAATTTTAACGATGTAGCCAAGGACACCTTGGACGAATGGATTTATTTTTTCAAAAACACAGCCTTGCCTGAAAAATACTCGGCGCGTGGGCTTCAGTTTATAGAAAAGGCATTGAATGTCAATAACTTACCGGAGCCGGAGCGCAAGGCTTATGAGGCGCACCAGATGTCTATGGAATCGGAGAAAAACGTGATTAATACAGCAAAGTTGGAGGGCAGAGCGGAAGGTAAATTGGAAGGCAGAGCGGAAGGTATTGCGGAAGGTATTGAAAAAGTTGCCTGTCAAATGCTAAAAGACGGTTTGCCGGTTGAGACCATTTCCAAGTACACGGGTCTTAGCGTGGAAGCGATTCAAAAGATTGTATGCTAAACTTTATAAACACAATATTCACCATCCACTTCACCCGCTTTTTTAAATTCAAGTTTCTCCAACAATTTAATCGATTCAAGGTTATTTTGATGGGTAAATGCCTCAATTGTTTGAACCTTTAATGTTTGGATCGCATATTCAATCACCTTTTTAGCCGCTTCCTGCATGATACCTTTGCCTTGAAATGCGCTCAAAAGTTCGTACCCGATTTCGCATTGCCCGTGTTCGTCTGAAAATTCAAAAAGGCAAATGGTACCTGCAAAGGTGTTGCTGTCTGTCAAGGTAATTACCCAATAAACGGACTCATTTTTTCGAATGTTTTCCGTGATGATATGAATAAAATTGAGGGCCTCTTCTACGGATTTACTCGGAACTCTGCCTAAATATTTATTGATGTCAGGATCGGAACGCAAGGCAAATATATCTTGCGCATCGTGTATGCTTAGTTGCCGAAGCGTCAATCGTTCGGTTATGAGGGTTGGGAATGGGGTGAATGTGCGGGATGACATGTAGCGGTGGTGTAGTTTTTAAACGTAAGGTAGGCAAAATGCTCGCACGCAGCATTGAACGCAGCGATGGACTAAACGAGGCGAAATTAATATCATAATTGTATCCTATCAATAAGATCAAATGAAAAAACGCTGCCGTCTATATTGCTATAAACAAGTGATACAAATCCGTAACCGTATGAAAAAGAATACTTTAGTTTAGACTTTCCAGATACTGAGCTGGTTCCTGTAGCCTCAATATTAAAAACGGGAATTGCACTTCCTTTATAGGTTGCCATGCTTCCGCTTGTGATATGATATTGATATAAGATTGAAAAAAGCCCATCATGTTTTACCCATTGGTTATTGCCCCATTTATTTCCTCCAGTTACAAAATCTTCCGACCAGGTTGCACCGAGTTGAGCCGGTAGTTTGATTTGTGGAAATGGACTATATTCCAATATTGCATATTCGTCATCTCTGATCGGGTGAAGCCAAATCATGGAATCAGACTCGACAATTCCTGTTCCTGCTCTGCAACTTGCAGAATCCGAAATTGATCTAAGCCAACACGCTTTAAGTTGCGCTTTATCAACAGCCCACGGTTTATTGAAGGATCGTAAAATCACCGTGTCTGTCTCTACAACGAACCCATTTCTTTTTTCAACTTTGAATACAAAAATTTGATTAGAAGCATAAATTGATGGATTAACCATTTCGAATTTTGGACAATTAACCCTGCTTTGATTAATTTCCATTGTTTGGATCGAAATAATGGATAATATCAGTAAGGCAAGGGCCAGGGCGTAATATTTCATTTTACTTTATTTTGGAAATATACATAATATACCCGTCGTGCAGGGTGAGTTGTCGAAGCGTCAATCGTTCGGTTGTGAGGGTTGGGAATGGGAGGGCGTTGGATGTCATGCGGCGGTGTTTTTAAACGTATTTGTCAGAATCAGGATTCGCCGGATTTTAGGATTTGCAGGATCTTTGATGGCAAGGTACTTGGCGTTACGCGGTTTTAAATCCTGCAAATCTTAAAATCCTGTGAATCCTGATTCTGACAAATATTACCATGAACAAAGTTTTATCTATGATGTTATTAATCCATAAAAAATAGCAATGCTTTTAATTTAATTTATTCCAAAAATGTTTAAACGCAACGCCAAATCAACCTGCTTTAGTTCCCTGATCGTTTGCCTTTTTCTACTATCGGGACAAACGGCCATGTGGGGCCAACTTGCTTACGGACTGGGCTTTCGCGGTCCAGGATACGGAACGCCAATTATGGCACTATACGACCTGGATCATTGCAATATGTGCATAATCAAGGATTTACCTTTCACCGGACAGGATCTCTTAGCCTTACCCAATGGCGATGTCATGTTGCTGATGGTATCGCCGAACGCCAATCCACGATATTCCTATTTTGAGACCTATAGTTTTCCGAATACCACGCCCGTGAATGTATCGCCCAACATCCCAGGGCGGTGGTTCCGAAGTATATTGGATTACAATGGGCAATATTATGTAACCTATTTGGACTCACTGTACACGATTGATTTAGGTACTTATCAGGTAACACCCATACCGGGCGCTATTCCCTTGCCTGCGCCGCCTGGCCCCGGCACAATTATATTTAGATTATTTGAATACAATGGCGGGCTGTATGCAGTGTACAGTCCAAATGCTTCGGGGAGTACCTTTATTATGCAAATTGACCCTGCGAACGCATCTGCTTCTTCCTTGAATAGCACCGTTAATGGGTTGACTAACAACCTGTTTACTGATGTGAGTACCTTAGATGGGCAGCAATACATTTCCGGGGCCGCAGCCCCTGGAGTGCCAGCCTATGGAATAGGCGTTTTTGGTTTTGGTATGACACCGCCTACCGCAGCGCCTTTTGTTTGTGGGGCAAATTTCCCATCTTTTCCAGCTTATCCGTTCATCCCGTTTCAAATAGCGCCTTATGGCATGGTGGATGCTCCGGCCAACCACCCGTTTTTCCCCTGCATTTGTGCAAACAAGGCCGGAGAAATCTATTTCGCGCCAAGCAATCGCTGCCTTGGAAGCAATCAGATCACCGTGAGTGTAGGCGTTCCCGGCATTCCTGGCAATGGGGACATCATTCGGTACTTGGTCGTGACAGATACCAATAACCTTGCCGGCAGCCTGATCGTGAGTTCTGCAAGCCCCATCATCTCGGTCCCTCCGGCTTTGATCGTGCCCAATGTGCCGTATTACCTTGTCATGGCAGTCGGGAACAACATCAATAACTCAGTTGACCTAAGCGACCCTTGCCTGAAACTGTCAAATTACCAGTTTGTGATCTGGCGGCCTGCGCCTACTGTTGCGTTTTCGGTCTCCAACCCGAACGTGTGCGCAGGCGCGTGTACGGACATCACGGCTACTTTTACCGGCGTACCCCCATTTACCCTCACCTATT
>JBAXTB010000510.1:0-3565 GCA_037130425.1 Bacteroidota bacterium | reverse complement strand
CTATGCTTTTGATAGAAAACCGATCGCTTTTCAGGTTGGCTAAGTTTTTACAATTATTTCAAATTTGATTACCCGCAGCCTAAAAACGAGCATCCGTTTTCGGTAAATACGACGTACAGTGTTTGCCCCTGGGAACCCTCTCACCGCTTACTAATGGTTGGCTTACAAGGACTTACAGTGGATCCCGGACAATTGCCACCATCCAATTTCGTGTTTCTGATCGATGTTTCGGGCAGTATGCAGCAACCCGATAAATTGCCGCTGGTACAAACTTCGCTGAACCTGCTGGCCGATCAATTACGTCCGCAGGACCACGTAGCCATTGCAGTCTACGCCGGTGCGGCCGGTCTGGTTTTGGCCCCGACAAACAACAAACAAGACATCAAAGACGCCGTCAATCGCCTTGAAGCCGGAGGCAGCACGGCCGGGGCAGCAGGTATTGAACTGGCGTACCAAACGGCGCGCAACTATTTTCAACCAAACGGCAACAACCGCGTCATTCTTT
The DNA here is from genome assembly GCA_037130425.1 of Bacteroidota bacterium. GTDB lineage: Bacteria > Bacteroidota > Bacteroidia > Chitinophagales > Saprospiraceae > M3007. The sequence continues at coordinate 3,060 of JBAXTB010000510.1, read as the reverse complement.
GCACCGACGGCGATTTCAACGTCGGTATCAGCGACGAGGCTTCGCTTAAAAAACTCATTGAAAAAGAACGCGAATCGGGGATTTTCCTCACCGTGCTGGGTTATGGAACGGGCAATTATCAGGATGGCAAAATGGAACAATTGGCCGATAAGGGCAACGGCAACCACGCGTACATTGATACTAAAAAAGAAGCGGAAAAGGTGTTGGTGAAAGAGTTCGGCGGCACGCTGTTCTCGATTGCCAAGGACGTGAAACTACAATTAGAGTTCAATCCCGACAAAGTGGCGTCTTATCGTTTGATCGGCTACGAAAACCGGATGCTGGCCAAGGAAGATTTTGATGACGACACCAAAGATGCCGGCGAATTAGGCTCTGGGCACACGGTGACGGCTATTTATGAAATCGTGCCTGCTGAGAATAAGCAGGATGTTGTGCAAAAAAATGTTGCATATAACCCTCAAAATCAAGTAAATACAATTTCTTCCGGTGATTTGATGACGCTTAAACTGCGTTACAAAACCATAAAAGGCAACCAAAGCAGCCGCTTGCTGGAGCATAAGGTTCCGGTCCAATTGCAGGCGCCGGACAACAACATGCTTCAGGCTGCGACCATCGCTGAATTCGGGTTGCTATTGCGCAATTCGCGTTTTAAAGGCACGGCGACTTACGCACACGCGCTCACGCAGGCGGAATTGCTGGTGAAAAACAACCCCGATCCTTACCGGATTGAGTTACGGGATTTGATTGAACGGGCGCGCAATGTGTCGGGTGAGCCGACGGCGGGTAAGTAGGGAGGAGCTTCTTACAAGAGAATAAGAACACTAAAGTGTCAATTTTTATTTAAAAAGCGGCTACTCATTTGATGACTCAAAGTCATCTGATGAGTAGCCGCTTTTTAAATAAAAATTGGCTTAGCGGGATCAATAATTCCTTAATTTGGCTTTTCACCATCAATCATACTATCTTATTTCTGAGTGAAATAATTTGTTGTAACGTTCTGATTTTTAAAGTTTACTCATCAGATGACTTTGAGTCATCAAATGAGTAAACTTTAAAAATCAGTGATTCAGGCAGCGAAGGATACAAATGTTTTACGCGTAAATATTTGGTTTTCAGTATCTTAAACTTCATGCTCTTTGTGTTACCTTCGTGTCCTTTGTAGTAAAAAAATCTACTTTGTGGTAAATCCTACCGCGCCACCTCCAATTTCCGCACAACCATCCCTTTTTCAGTTTGAACCTGCAACAAATACAAGCCCACCGGCAAATCGCCTATATTCAGTTTAATCGTTTGCGCAGCAACCGGCGTAAAAACATGCGCCACCCGACCATCTATACCAATCAAACTCACCCGAACATCGGATGCCTCGGAAAGACCAACTTGTAACGTCACAACGTCATTGGCCGGATTCGGGAAAATGCTCACATTCAAATCATTACGCAAATCCTTTGTGCCCGAAACCGGATCAAGCAAGCCCGATCTTGGGCCAGCCAATACCGCGTGCATAATTTCCACCTGGCCCTTTGTAAACATATTCATACAGGTCTCGCTCGAATAGTCCATATAGTTTTCAATCAGGTCGGGCATGTCTGCATTGTAGAACGTTTCCACTTTTGGGCAGGTGTTTTTCGTGGTGTCGCAGTCGAAATTTGATTGTGCATTTGCGAAAGGCGTATCATCCACACCGTCGCTTTGGGCGCAATCGTTGGGGCCGAACGTGCCGCCATCGCCCCAGATATGCCGCAGACCAAGGTAGTGGCCGACTTCATGCACAGGTGTGCGACCGTTAATGTCAATTGGGCCGCTGCCATCCGGGTTGTCAATCGGGTTTGGATTATTGCTGCCGAACGCGCGGAAGTCAATCACCACACCGTCTTCGTCAGGTTGTGGCGCGGCGCTGCCTGCGGGCCAGTGTGCCAGGCCGTTGGGCGGGAAGGCAAAACCCAGAATTTGACCAATTGGGATGCCGAAAATAGTAAGCGGCTGGATTTGACACACCCAGATATTCAGGTAATGATCGGTGTCCCAAGCATCGCTGCCGCCCTGGGCCGTGTGTTTTACGATGGAAGCCAAATCGCCGGAAACGGCATTTACCTCGAACAATTTGGTCGTTTTTACGCGATCAATCGCCGCAAGTTCGAAGTGAATGCCGGCGTTACCTGCAACCGGCAGGAACAAGGGGCGCAGCTTAGCCGTATCAGAATTCAAGCGGTTGTAATCGTTATTGAGCACCTGAATCTGGTTCAAAATAATGCTGTCGTCGAGGTTTTCAATCGAGTCTTTCCAGACAACATGCACCACCACGCGGATGTTGAGTTGTTGCCGTTGTTGAGCGCCCTTGTTTAAGCGGGCAGTTTCAAATGTTTGATTAAAAGCATCATGCAGTGCGGGGTATTTTTCCCGAACGACCGATGAAAAAATGTCATTGCCGCAAACAATACGCGGCATCGGTTTTTGAGCCGAAAGGCTCAGGCTGCTCAGCATCAGGAGCAGCGCAGGGATGAGTGGTCTCATGCTTTTTGTGAAATTGGTTTTAATTTGTGTGTCAGTGCAAATCATGGTAAACTACGTCGCAATCGGTTTTGTGCAAATAATTTTGACCATTCAAATCCAATTGCTTTGGCGTATATACGCCGTCGCATTGGGCTTTGGCGTATATACGCCGTCGCATTGGGCTTTGGCGTATATACGCCGTCGCATTGGGCTTTGGCGTATATACGCCGTCGCCTGCGGCTTTGGCGTATAAACATACGTCTACATTTTTTTTGCGTATGCCCTTCACCCTTGATTTTCTGTAATTTCGTCTCGTATATGCCCGCTTTCCTCGATTGGCTGTAACCTATGTCAAACTTTTATCGTCTTTTTATACGCCAAAGCAGTTGGTTTTATGCGATTAGATTTGATAGGATAATTTGCACCAAACCTGTTGCGGCGGCGTATAGCAACGCTTTTACAAGGCTCTATTTTTCAATCTGCAACCTACTCGTTGATTAACCAACCATATTCAAATGCAACTGACGATCCGCAACCTGTCCAAAACCTACCCAAACGGCGTAAAAG
>JBAXTB010000051.1:0-21850 GCA_037130425.1 Bacteroidota bacterium | reverse complement strand
CATGTTGGCCGGAATTAAATGAACGCCATTTAAACGGGAAGATAAAAATATGGGCACTGTATGGTTTTTGAGGCTTAGTTGGTTGTTCCGGTTCGGAGCTTGCTGCCATCGATAATATATGAGGGTTTTAACAAATTTTGAATGCAGACAAATGAACTGTTAACGCGTTAAAAAAATTATGCGCCGGGCTTAAAAAATGTAATAATTTTTTTTAAGCGGATTTGTTGGTAGGGAATTGAGAGCATTCGGAGAGGGAGACCAGGAACAGTTTGAAGCAGGTTTTAAAAACGCCTATCACAAACATTACAAAACAAAAAATAATTATACCCACCCTTACCTCCTTCATCTTCCCTACCATAAATCAAAAGCACTTCGCAATCTCAATCAAGGATCGTAAGCACGCTTTCAATTTTATCTTTTATTTTGTCGAGGATTACAGTGTTTTTGATTTTTACAAAAGAAAAATATATACTTCGCGCTGGATAGTTTTGTGCGTGGCCTTCGGCCTAAGTCATTGACATTCACCACTCAGTATAACAACTAATGCTGCCTTTCACGCGGCGCTCAGTATACATACCAAGCACTTTGACATGAAAAAATTGATTTACATTGCCCTATTCCTGCTGGCACAATCCATGCAGGCTCAAACGATTGATTCCCTACAGCAGCAGTTTGACTCCTTGTATAAATTACCGAATCGATTAAAAGAAACGATTGCAATCGGTCAGAAAATTTTATCCAATGCTTCGAAGGCGACCACTGCAGACTCAATCCTTTATGGCAAAAATGCGCTTCGTTTGGGTGTATGTTTTTATAATATTGGGCAATACGAAAATGCGGAATTTTTTTTTCAAACAGCCTATTCTTTTTGTGCCCAGAATTCAGATGATCAATTGACCGCACTTCATGCACTTGGAACATTACGCATACTTTATTCTGATTTCTCAACCGGCGACAGCCTCCTTACCGTCGCACTAGAAAAGCGGCGCAAATACTTTGGTCCAAATCAGCCATCCACGATTCGAATACTTTATGGCCTTGGAAGTTCAAAAGAGAACCAGGACAAATATCTTGAAGCGGAAAACCTTTTTGTGGAAGGTATGGCCGCTTTGGAACAACAAAACATGCAGGCTTTGCCGCTTTACGCTCGATTTTCTGCGGGTCTGGGTCTTGTATTAACGAACAATGGGCAAAATAGAAGAGCTGAAAAGTTATTATTTACAGCCATTAAAACGGCTAAAAATCAGCCTGACCAAGCGATTGTATATTCGAGTTTAATTCATGTATTAAACAACCAAGGTAAATATGCGGAAGCGCTTGATTATAGCCAACAAATACATGATTTAATGAAAAACTTGGGGACGGATAATAACCAAGGGTACTTGGCTGTTATCCAATTACGGGCCCAAACTTTCGCATATCTTGGTCTACATCGTGACGCCATTAAAGACTACGAGGCTTGTTTGACATTGGGCCGATCATTAAACCTTGCACAAACGGCCAATTTTTTTCAATATATTTATGGGCTGGCAGGCTGCCTCCGTGAAAACGGAGATGCAGCCAAAGCCATTGATTTACTCGAACCGTGGCGCGACTCCATTCAAATTTTTGGTTGGGACCAAACACTTTCAAAAGTGCTTTGGTTGGATGAAATGGCAAAATGCTTTATTGAAATGAAGCGTTATACTGAAGCAATTGCCTATTATAAACAAGCAATCAAATTGGCTGACGTTGTTTTCCAAAGTGAACATAATACATACCACATTGATTTATTGATTGGCCTGGCCCAAGCCTATCTCTCTAATAATGAGCCTCAAAATGCTATATCGAGCCTTCTAACTTCCGAAGCGGCCAAATCTGACCCTATTAATGACCGATATGCGATGGGTCTGCTTGCCCGTTCTTACTCCATGAACAAACAACCTGATCTGGCAGCGCAGGCATTTGAAAATTGGCTTGCCGAAGAAAAGCAAAGTTGCATCACTGAACTGTTTTGTATAACGGAACAACAACGGCAGGACAGGATCGAGAAATTGATTTCTTCAAGTAATGCCGCGCTCACTTTTCTTGAACAACAATCCGCAGCAACACCGTTTAATTTTCTTTCCCAAGTTGTTGATTTTCAAATTTTTAAAAAATCGCTTCTTCTTTCATCTTCCCAAAAAATTCGTGAAAACATACAGGCAGACACCATGCTTGCTCCAACCTTTGCAGGCTATATAGATACCCGTGAACGCCTTGCATGGGCGTATACCCAACCAAAGGCTTCACTCGAAGCCCAAAAATTTAGCATAACTGCCAATGAAGCGCGCGCCGACTCATTAGAACAATCGCTTGCCCGTCATAGCACAGCCTTCGCATCAGCAAATCTACGGCAACCATTTTCCTGGAAAGATGTGCGCAACCAACTTCGGCCCGGCGAAGCCGCAATCGAAATTGCTCGTTTTTATGAACTTCAGTCAGAACCAACCGATACCGCTCATTATGCCATTTTTGTAATACGGCATGAAACGCAGGAAAGCCCAATCGCAATATTCTTCCCTGATGGGAATCAACTCGACCAAATCCTCATCGAAAAATATCTGACCGAATGTGCTTCCCCCTCCGGAAAAGGCCAAACAAGCGATTTGTACGAAGCATTTTGGGCAAAATTGGAGCCTTACCTAAAAGGCATTTCGCGGGTCTATGTTTCCGCTGACGGGGCATTTTTGAAGATTAATTTTGGGGCCATAAAATTGCCTGATGCGCAATATGTGGCGGATCACTATGATGTGCGAAACGTACTATCGCTTAAAGATGTGGGCGTACAAAACAATCCGGCAAAGGAGCAACCCGCCGCAAAAACAGCATTTTTGGTGGGTAATCCAGCATTTTTGCTCAAAAACGAAGGCGATGCTGCAAAAATGACACTTCGTTCCGTTTCTGAAACACCCGATTCTATTACAACGATAAACCCATTTGAAAGCCTGTTGCGAAACGCCGATGAAGTTAGAGGCCTCAACCTTTCCCCGCTGCCCGGCAGCGAGCAGGAGGTGAAGGACATCGAAGCATTATTGCGCAAAAAAGGCTGGGAAACAAGCATTGCAATAGGTTTGACAGCCAAAGAAGATGCCGTGAAAACGCAACAAAGCCCAACCGTGCTGCACCTTGCCACGCATGGCTATTTCCTTTCCAATGTGCGCAACGGAACAGCCGGTCTTTCTCGTTCGATCCTGGAAAACAACCCTATGCTCCGCTCTATGATTTTCTTCGCCGGAGCGCAAAACACCCTCAACAAGAACCCTTCAGGCAAAGAAGACGGCATCCTCACCGCTTATGAAGCCCAAAACCTACACCTGGAAGGCACCGAAATTGTGGTGCTCTCGGCCTGCCAAACCGCCCAGGGAAAAATCCAGAATGGCGAAGGCGTATATGGCCTCCAACGGGCGCTGCTGATTGCCGGGGCGAAGTCGGTATTGCTTTCCCTTTGGGATGTGGATGATAAAATAGGTCGGGAGTTTATGACCCTCTTTTACAAAAAATGGCTGGATGGCATGGGCAAGCAGGAAGCTTTCCGGGCGGCACAATTAGAAATAAAAAAGAAAAATCCGCTGCCATTTTACTGGGCCGGATTTATTTTAGTTGGAGAATAACGCCCCTTTTGAGTTGACATCGCATTTCAGCCCGCCCTGCCTTCTGCGCAGCGCGGGCTTTTATTTTTTAATGATGCCCACTGAATTTAACATCAAAAAATCGTAAGTATTTGCGCGTTATAAAAGTCCTGAAGGGATTTTATGTATATAGATCAAGCCAGGTGAAATTTCCCAATCCTGAAAGGATTGTATGTAAAAACGCTATAAGAACACATAAAATCCCTTCGGGATTTAGAAAAAAGGAACCTCGAACGTGGCTATAAACATATAATCCCTTCGGGATTTTTTGATGGTAAATCGTTATTAAGAATCAATTGAGTGGCCAAATTCATCCACAAAACCAAACCCGAAGCCACACCGTCTCCCGTCCACCGTCTACCGTCCACCCTCTACCGCCTACCGCCTACGCAAACGGCCGCGCCTTCTGCACCACAAACCCCGAAATCAACCCGGCGAAAAACCCTGAAATCGTGCTCACAACTGCCGCTGTGATAAAAAACACGGTAGGGGTGAAAAATATCTTCATCACCTCCATCGCTTTTTCAATCTGCGCCTCACTCTGCCCTTGATCCGCCATTTGTTGCATGGTGACTTCTTTAATCTGATCCAATACTTCAGGGGCGATCACGTTCATAAATAAAACGGTCCAAATACCTGAAATGAGTCCTGCGATGAGTCCGCTCAACGAACCGATGCCCAGACAGCGCCCGATGCTAATGTACCCGCCCAAGTCCTGCTGCCGATGTTGTAAACAAGCCGAATAGATAAACCAAAGGGTCAACCCGAATGATAAAAGGTTGTTTGCCCAGCTTAACGATTTGTTTTTCATCAAATTTTCGGTCCCTCCGGTCAGGTACAAAATCAAACTCAAAAAGATGGATATGCCTGCAATAATCAAACCCGCGCGAAAAGCATGGTTGCGATAAGGCGTTTTGGCGGGATCAGGAATGCTGTAATCGATTGGTTCCATGTTTGTTATCGTTTATCGTTAAAAATTAAATACAATGGGTGCGTTTTTCACCGCATAACGTTCATCCAGCACCGAAGCGTTCAGGTAATTTACCCCGTCTATCTCCAATTGCCCGTACCCCTCGTGTATGTGCCCGAACACGTGTACGCGCGGACGCACAAGCTGCACTTTTTTCAGCAAATCCCGACAACCCACCGGACTGCCGTCGCGCACGACTTTGTCCAGGATGCCGTAGGGCGGACCGTGGGTAATCAACAAATCTGTATCATCCGGGATCAAATCCCAGTGCAGTTTGATTTCTGCGCCGCGTTTGCGGTTAAAAGCCCAATCAAAAAACCAGGGCTGAATCGGGCTGCCCCAGATACGCAAGCCCTCGATTTCCACACCGGAATCTTCCAAGTAAACAATGGAATCAGGAATCATGCCTCGAAAAATGGAAGGCGCTTTTTCAGCTAAAAAATCGTGGTTGCCGGCAATCAGCACTTTATAACGATGCGGCAAATCGGCATACCATTTCAGAAAAAAGGCAATTTCGCCCGGTTCGCCGCGACTGCTGAAATCGCCTGAGTGGACAATCATATCCCCTTCCGGTACCGTAATGAGATCGTGCCGGTTGTGGGTATCCGAAATAAATACGACGCGCATGGCTCTTAATCTGGTGTTTTATATGACCCGTCAAAGATGAATGAACCGGGGCAGAAGTACAAATAAAAGATTTAACAAAATTTTATTGTTTTAAAAATAACGGCGGCGCGCCCGAATTCGTTCCTTTATTGATAGCCCACAAAAGCGTGGGTTATTTTTAGTTTAGAATGCTTCATACAAAAGAGTTGGTTAAACAGGCCCGCTGTCGAAAGACTGCGGGTTTTTTATTAAAAAAGCCGAACTTTACAGCCTCGAAATGGTTTATAGCAACGTCCGAGCGGCGCAATACCATCAACCGCGATCACAACACCCCTCAACCACCTTGATATAATGTCAGAACCTGTAAAGAAATTTAACTTCTCGCTGCTTCGCCGGGTACTTTCCATGGTGAAGCCTTATATCGGCACCTTTTACTTTACCGCCGCTTTAGCCGCCGTATTAGCCATATTGGGGCCATTGCGCCCAATGTTGCTGCAAAAAATGGTCGACGATCATATTTTTAACGGCGATTTGCAAGGCATGACCTTTATGGCCTGCGCTATTTTCGGCCTGCTGGTTTTTGAAGTTGTAATGCGCTATTTTTTCCTGTATTATGCCGATTGGCTGGGTCAGGCTACCATCCGCGACCTGCGGGTGAAAATCTTCAAACACGTGACGAGCCTGAACCTTGGGTATTTTGACCGCACGCCCATTGGTCAAAGCACCACGCGCACCATCAACGACATTGAATCCATCAATACCATCTTCTCGGAAGGCAGTATTACGATTTTGGCCGATGTGCTGACGCTGATTGCAGTGGTGACGGTGATGTTTTTCAGTTCCTTCAAACTGACGCTGGTGGTGCTGGCGGTTTTCCCGCTGCTGATTTGGGGCAGTTACCAGTTCAAGGAAAGTGTGCGTAAAAGTTACGAAAAAGTGCGCACCCACGTGGCCACGATGAATTCCTATTTGCAGGAACGCATCAGCGGTATGCGGGTGGTGCAGATTTTTAACGCTGAAGCCGAGGAAGCCGAGCGCTTTCGCAAAATCAACCGCGATTACACCAGCGCCAACCTAAAAGCCATCACAGCCTATGCCATCTTTTTCCCGGTTGTCGATATTATTTCGGCGCTTTCGCTGGGTTTAATGGTGTGGTACGGCGCCCGCGGCGTATTGTCCGACGATGTGACGATCGGTACGATGGTGGCATTTCCTTTGTATATTTCCATGTTATACCGCCCCATCCGGATGCTGGCCGATAAGTTCAACACCCTGCAAATGGGTTTGATCGCCGCCGAACGGGTGTTCAAATTGTTGGAAAGTTCCGATCAGGTTTCCAACACCGGAACCCTGGCCCCCGACCACATCAACGGCGCAGTCGAATTCGACCATGTAGATTTTTCCTACAATAATATTGACCCGATCCTGAAATCGGTTTCATTCCGCATCAATCCGGGCGAAACCTTGGCCATCGTGGGCAGCACCGGCAGCGGTAAAACGACCATCATCAACCTGTTGAACCGTTTTTACGAAATCAATGGCGGCCAAATCCGCATCGACGGGCATGATATACACGATTATGATGTGTTTGCCCTGCGCCGCCGTATTGCCGTGGTACTACAGGATGTATTCCTGTTTTCAGGCTCTGTATTGGAGAACATTACCCTCCGCGACCAGGAAATTAGTGAAAAAACAGTGATTGAGGCTGCCAAAATGATCGGCGCACATGAGTTTATCGAAAAATTGCCCGGCGGCTACTACTACGAGGTAATGGAACGCGGCGCTACCCTCTCGATGGGACAACGCCAGTTAATCTCCTTCGTGCGCGCGCTCGTATTCAACCCCGACATCCTGATCCTCGACGAAGCAACGTCCTCCATCGACCCTGAATCTGAATCAATTATCCAAAACGCGATTGAAAAACTAATCGACCGCCGCACCAGTATCATCATTGCCCACCGCTTGTCGACCATCCGCCATGCCAACAATATTCTGGTGCTCGACAAAGGCGTGGTGCAAGAATTCGGTCCGCACGAACTATTGGTGCAAATGGAAGACGGGAAATACCGGGAATTGTACGAGAAGCAGTTTGTTCAGGTTGGGGAGACGGTGGAACAACGGTAGATGGTGGACGGGAGACGGTGGACGGGAGACGGTGGACGGGAGACGGTGTGTTTCAGGCTTGGCATAGCGTTGGGTTTTGGAAACTTTACCCGCGAGGCTGTGTCATAAAGATCAATTGATTTCGCCAAGGCAAATTTTATTTTGAAAAAAGTATATACTCATTTGATGACTCCAAGTCATCTGATGAGTATATACTTTTTTCAAAATAAAATTTTATGTTTTAGTGCTGTTAGCCATTTATGAGACAGCATCGCGGGTAAAGCATCCTAAATTCAATCACAATACCAAACCCGAAGCAAACCGTCCACCGTCTACCGTCCACCGTCTACCGTTTTTTAAACACCGGCACCGTCGAGCAAGGTTCCCCAAACATAATACTCAGCGCAACCGGTTGCAAGCGGCGCGTGATTTCCAAATAAGCCGCAGGCGGAACAGGTTTATCGCTACAGCCTTTGATAACCAAGCGTTTACCTTCATAATCGGCTGGGTTTAACAGGGCAATTCTTTTCAAAATAGCGGCATCTGCAAACAATTCAGGCGTCGTTTGGGCAATATCACTGGCAAAGGGCGCCGCATAAGAAGCCACCAGCATATAGGCCCACATTGGGATAATGGCGTCTGCGGAGCAAAAAACAGCCAGGTTTTTACCTTGATATTGCGCCCAATCATGGGCTTTCAGCGCTTCGCGGAAGTCTTTTTCCTTCAAAATCAGTTCCATAAACAGGTAATCCTTCAAATCGAAGGACACAATTTCACCAGCCGGGTAAAAATCCTCCAGGTCAATTGTTTCTAAGCCACTGTTGGCAACGCGATTTACAAGTACTGTTTCCATGAAATTTTATTTTTTGTTCTGCAAAACCTGCACCTTTCAATAATCACCATCAAATAAATCCCGAAGGGATTCTATGTTTATAGCAAATCATTCAACATTGGACGTCGCATTTTCATCTGCCGTAGCCTCGCCAATGGTATTTTCAATGTCTTTAAAATCCTTTGTTTTGGGCAGATCGGCCAACGATTTAATCCCCATATAATCCATAAACTTGTCGCTGGTGCCATACAGCAACGGGCGCCCCGGCCCATCGCTTCGCCCTGCAACCATAACAAGTTCTTTCTCCAAAAGTTTTTGAAGCGCGTAATCGCAATTGACCCCGCGAATTTCTTCCAGTTCCGCGCGCGTCACCGGTTGTTTGTAGGCAATAATAGCTAAAGTTTCCAAAGCGGCCTGCGACAAACGTTTTTTAGTCGTTTGTTTCAAATGCACCGCTACCGTGCTGTGGTAAGCGCCCTTGGTCATAAACTGGTACCCGCCTGCAATTTCCACCAACTCAAACGCATAAGTATCCGTTTGAAATTGCGTATAGATCTGTCCCAGAACGTTTTGTACTTCCGCCTCCGGTATTTCCGTTTGGAAGGTTTCAACCAGCACGGCATGAATTTCCGCAAACGGAATGGCTTGCGGCGCAGCAAAAATCAAGGCTTCAATATGTTGTTTCAAAAAATCCATCATGGTAAAGATAGTCGGGAGTTTACGTCATTTTAAAATTAACTAAATGCCGCCTGAAAGGCAGCCTTCACTGTCATGCTGAGCGCTGATTACCAATAACTTCCCAAACACAAAACAATACAGCGCGAAGCATCACTACCGCAACAAAGTCACCTGCCCTTTCCGCGTTTCCTTCCTTCCGTCGGGGTATTCCAACTCCGCTACCCAAAAGTATACATCCGAAACGGCCGGGAATCCGTTCAGGTTATTGCCGTCCCAACCCGCATTGGGCGCTGACAACATAAAATATTCATTGATGTACATGTTCTCGCCCCAGCGATCGTACACCCTGAAAAAATTAACCATTTCGTCCCCTAATCCGCCAAGCAACATGAATACATCATTCACCTGATCGTTGTTGGGCGTAAACACATTGGGCGCCCTGATCGGCATCGTATCGACCTTAATCGTCACAGTATCAACGTACATGCAACCGTCGGGACGTGTGGCTTTCAGGATAAATATGCTTGTTTTTTTAAGCGTGGCCAGCGGACTCAAACAATTATTACAACTCAGCGCCGGACTTGCGTTCGACCAAAACAGTTTATAAGTTCCTTTGTAAATACTCGTATCAATGGTTCCGATTATTTGCACCTGTTTGCCCGCCAAGACCGAGGTATCCGGACGCACCGTTAGGTTGATTGGCGGTGTAAGACTGATCGAAACCGAAGCCGTAGAGGAACACCCGTCGGGGTCGGTAGCCGTCACGCTGTAAATGCCGCTTTTAGTAACGGTACGCGTGGGGCTTATGCTATTGTTTTCCCAAAGTAAACTAAGATTAGCACCATTTGTATGCGCCAAAAGTGCTGCCCTCCCGGCGCAAGTATCTTTTGACACTTCAATTGAAACCAACATACCGCCGGTCACAACAACCGAATCAACGCCGCTTGTACCGCAGGCATCTGTCGCAGTCACGATATAAGTACCTGGTAATGTGACATTTATAGATTGGCTCGTTGCACCGTTCGACCATTTATATGTTTGAGCGCCCGGGGCAACCGCGTTTAGTACCGCGCTATTTGACCCGCATATAGAAACCGTATCCGGGCCTGCGTCAACTTGTAAAGCCGGATTTTGGTAATAGAAAATTTTATTATCAAAATTGGGAAACCCAAGAAAAAATGTAGTGCTGCTTACGGTATATGCAAACACTGCCGGTTCAAAAAACGGCGTCGAACTGTTTGCGCAGGCAATTGCACAGACCTGCGTTTTCAATCCGCCCTCCACAACGATATAAATTTTATGATCCGGTGCAACCTGCATTTTACCGGGCGAAGTCGCCGTTGAACCATCCGCCTGATATTGCGTCACCACCTTTTTACTGCCGGGAATATTCGCCGCCGTTAAATCGTACTGCCTGATTTCCAATGCCCCAGGGTTGCTTACCCGCACGCCCGCATACAGGTAACGGCCATTGGGTGAAAATTCAAACGAATCGCCCGCATTTGGAATGTTCACCGGCGTTTTGGGAGTACCCGTTGCCGCATCAAATTGATACAGGTCAACGCCGTGTGCTGTATTTTCAACCGCCAGAAAACGGCCATCCGGGCTGCCTTTAAAATAAGCGTTGGAATAGCCGGAAAAATAAACACCGCTGGGTTGAATTCCAGCCGCCGTTACGCTGAAAACCGCAATGCCGCCAGAAACGCCTTCATTCACAATAATCCAGTAATCTTGATTGTTGGGGTGTCGAATGGCGCATAATCCTTCATAAGACGGTACTTGCAACATCATTTGTTTATTGACCACAGCGCCCAAACCGCCGTTTGCAGCGGCATCTAATTCAAACCAGGAAAGTCCGCGGCCCAAAGGCTGGCCCGGCGTGGAACTCCCGATATTGAACCCAGTTTCTTCCATTGTAAAAAGGTAATAATGGCCCGGCGATCCCGGTTTAGGCACAAATACCGACGATTGCGCAGCGGTAAATCCGCCGCCCTCGGAATCGCCCATATCGTACAACACGTTGTTTTGCTTGTCCCATATTTTTCCGGACGACTGTCCGCTCAGGATCGGGTCGCGGCCGCCGCCATTGGTATAAAACAGCAGGTTTCCTGCGGTATCACAAATAGAGGCGCAACCTTCTAAGGTCCATTGCTTGCTGCCAGTGAGTTCAACCGGACTACCTGAAGCAAAACTCAAGGCATGGCTCATGCCAAAATGCCAAATATTTCCCTCTTTTTGGGCGAAACCGGGTACTAAACTTGCCGAGATTACCGTAACAAGCAAAAAACTGCGTAAAATATGGATGGTCATAAAATTTGGTTCAGAACACTAGACTTGTTGCGGTGGGAAGTAAAACGGCAAAAACAGTCATTTTTTCGCCCTTCAAGGCTTTTTTTTGAGTTCGTAGCAGCGCTACGGACGAGAAAAAAAACGAAGAAGGACGGGAAAAGGACGTTTTTACGCCGTTTTCTACTTTCCACCGCAACAAGTCTAAATACTTTTGCTGCAAAGATACCAATCATGGACGAAAAGGAACTACAACAAATCGCGGCGCAATTGCGAAAACCCGAAGGCGAAATCGGCTTCAAGACCGGCGAGTGGATGAACAAGGGCAATGTTCAAATTAATCTGAATGCCATTGAGGCACTGCAAGTTAGTTCAGGGGATCAAATCCTTGAAATTGGCATGGGAAACGGCTTTTTTGTCAAGGAAATCCTGGGAGTACAACCCGATGTCATCTACACCGGCTGCGATTTTTCAGATGTCATGGTAGAGGCCGCGACAACCATGAATGCGGATTGGGTCGCCGCTGATCGGGCAAAATTTATACACGCTGATTTAAGCGCACTGCCTTTCTCAGCGGGTGCTTTTGATAAAATATTCAGCGTAAACACCATTTACTTTTGGGAAAACGACACGCAGGCCTTGGGTGAAATCAAACGCGTGCTGAAACCCGACGGTAAACTTGTGCTGGCCCTGCGTCCTAAACACCAAATGGAACGCTACCCTTTTACCAAATACGGTTTCAGGATGCTTTCCAAGGAAGAATTGTTTCAATTGCTTGAAAATCATGGATTTACAATTGCCGAGCTTTTTGAAAACCCGGAGCCGGACTTTGAGTTGAATGGGGTGTTATTAAAAATGGAGAATTTGATCGTCACGGCTACCCTAAAACTGCACGTTTAATTTCCAGACAAATGCTTCCTCCCGCACTTCATTCAGCCCTGAACCTGATCCCCGGCATCAATATCCAGACTTCGCAAGCCATTGCGGGCGGCGACATCAACCAAGCCGCCCTGCTGCATTGTGCCGACGGCCGACGACTTTTCCTGAAATACAACCGCCATGCGCACGCCGCCGATATGTTGCACAAGGAGCGGCTCGGACTGAGTCTGCTTGGCGCTTCGCGGGTCATCCGCATGCCGAAAGTGATTGAGCAGGACAACGCGCCCGAAGACTGGGCCTATCTTTTAATGGAATATGTGCCGCCAGGGCCTCGAAACCGGCAATTTTGGATGGATTTTGGGGAAGCCCTCGCCGCTTTACACGGCAGCACCTCGGCTTTGTTCGGGTTTGCGCACGACAATTACATCGGCTCCTTGCCGCAATCAAATACGCGGCATGAAAACTGGCCGGATTTTTACGCGCACGAGCGCCTGCGCCCGCAAATGGAACTGGCGCGTAAACAAGGGCGCCTGCAATACTCAGACGAACAGCAATTGGAGCGGCTTTGCGCCAAATTATCGTCACTCTGCCCCGACGAGCCGCCCGCGCTCATCCACGGCGACCTCTGGAGCGGCAATTTTTTATGCGACTTAGAAAGCAAACCGCTGCTGATTGATCCCGCCGCCTGTTATGCACATCGGGAAATGGACCTGGCCATGACGTATTTATTTGGCGGATTTAATCCGGCTTTTTATGCGGCATACCAGGAACATCGGCCTTTGGAACCGGGGTTTGAAGGGCGGGTGGAGGTTTATCAATTGTATTATTTGTTGGTGCATGTAAATTTGTTTGGGGGCGGGTATGTGGAGCAGGTGAAGGGGATTTTGGGGCAGTTTTAATGCTTCTTCTCTTGGTTTTAATCTACAAACACTATATTAGCTTTAAGTTTAAGCAATCTATCCCTCAATCGTCGTATTACAACTCCATTATAAAAGCATGAACCTCAATTATTTATACCCAGAAGCGCCTAAAAATGCGCCCGACCATATCATTGAACCATCCGCATCTTTTCGAAAAGAGGTTCGGAATGTTGTGGTTGCCATTATAGCGTTTATACTCACGTATATCGTCTTGATTATACTTGCGTTTATATTTGCTTATTTGTGTCTGGCATTAGGCCTTTACATTATAAAAAATGTGGATGGCGGATATTCTCATCTCGTTGGGATCGGGGTAATTATAATGGGCGCTTTGGTATTTATATTTTTGGTACGATTCTTTTTTGCATCCCCATCCGGATCACAAACAGACGGTATAGAGATCAAAAAATCGGATGAACCTGAGCTATTTGAATTTATCCAAAAGATAGCGGGAGAAGTTGGCACTCAATTTCCTAAAAAAATATTCCTGACACCGGAAGTCAATGCTTCCGTATTCTATTCTTCCAATTTTTTGAGTTTAATTCTGCCTACGAGAAAGAATTTGAATATCGGTTTGGGCATGGTTAACATACTTAATATAAGCGAGTTTAAAGCAGTTTTAGCGCATGAATTTGGCCATTTTTCCCAAAAAAGCATGAGTTTGGGAAGTTATGTATATTATGTCAATCAAATAATTTTCAATTTGCTTTATCATAATCATGGTTGGGAAAGATTGTCAGAAAGCATTGCAGGCGCCAGTCGTATGTTTGCGTTTTTCACTTATTTGGCGGAATATATTATAAAAGGCATACAGTGGATTTTATTCCGTATGTACGATTTTATTAATCGGTATTATATGCGCTTATCCCGCGAAATGGAGTTTCATGCCGATGCCATTGCCGCAAGGTATTCTGGCGCGAACAATACCTCGCAGATGCTTCGGCAAATCGCAGTTGGTACAGAATTATTCCAACAGACGATTGATAAATGCACTGATTTGTGGCATAATAAACAGGCTCCGGCTAATATTTACTTAGGCCATCGAATTTACGGAAAACATTTCGCCGAAACTAATAATCTTACCATTATAAATAACATCCCCGTAATTTCACAAATACTTATACAAAACCGGCAAAATGGTCGCATATATTTTAAGGATCAATGGGCGTCGCATCCGACACTCAAAGAGCGCTTGGCACATATAGATTCCATTAACTTAAATGTCGCCGAAATAACAGAAGATTCCTGGACATTATTCCGTCAGGCAGAAAAATGGCAACAACGGCTGACAGCGTTTTTGTATCTTAAGGAAGAAAAACCCAGTGAAATAATTGATGACCCCGCTTTTGAAAAAATGATTCACGATGATAAAACGGCAACCGATTTTCCTAAAATATTTCAGGGTTATTTTAACCACCACGTCATTTCCACGTCACAATGGACTAAAATCGAATCACAAACCCCTCCGGATATTTACGATGCCAATGCATTTAATCAATTATTTGCAGAAAACCTTGATCTAAAAATCTTAGATCTTCAAAAGGATTTACAAATACTAAATGCGATCGAAGAAGGCAATATCAATGTAAAATCCTTTGATTTTGATGGTCAAAAATACGATCTTAATCAGGCAGAAACCATTCAGGAAACGCTTAAGCATGATATTGATCTGGTAAAACAAGAACGGGATCGGAATGACGCCAAAATCATTTCGGCCTTTTATGCAAAAGCACATCATACAGATCAGAATAATACGAATATTTTAACAAATCATTTTCAAGACCTTATCGAAATTACTGAAATAGGCAATAAATTTATGCCGCATGGAATCCCAATTATACAAACGGTTTACCAGCTATCCTTAAATGATTTTAACTTAGCCACCGCGCTTGTCCAAGAGTTTAAAAATCTTTATTCGAAGCATGAACCGGCGCTATGCACGATGTTCCAGCAAATGCCTGATTTAGACATATTCCCAGAACCATTGGCCGAACAAATTAAAACAACGTTTATTTCATCTCCTGTTACATACCATTTAAACAATCAGCCGAACAGGGAAAATCTTGAAAACCTTTATCATATAGTAATAAATGCACATGAATTTATCGTACAAACCATATTTGAGCGTCATCGAGCTTTACTAATTTTGGCGTCCACTTTTTGAATATCCATCACCTGCATACAACCCATTCGTCAATCAACCCATTGCAATTTCATTATAAAAGCATGAACCTCAATTATTTATATCCTGAAGCGCCTAAAAATGCGCCCGACCATATCATTGAACCATCCGCATCTTTTCGAAAAGAGGTTCGGAATGTAGGTGTTGCGATTGCAGCTTTTATATTGACTTATTTATTGTTGGTCGCCTTGGCAGTTGGTCTTGCTTACGTTTGCATAAAAGCAGGTATTTTCGTCCTGTCGATAGGCCACAGTCTTGGCGCAATGATCCTAAGTTTCGGCATCATGCTCATGGGCGCCATGGTGCTTTTCTTTTTGATAAAATTTCTCTTTGCTTCTTATGAAGATGCCCAGGCTGGCGGCATTGAGATAGACGAATCGGATGAACCGGAACTATTTGCCTTTATCCGTAAAGTATCCGAGGAAGTCGGTACGCATTTTCCACGCAAGGTTTTTCTGATCCCGGATGTGAACGCTTCTGTTTTTTACAATTCGAGTTTTTTGAGTTTGTTTTTCCCGACGAAAAAGAACCTCAACATTGGATTGGGTTTGGTGAACACCCTCAACGTAAGCCAGTTCAAAGCGGTTCTGGCGCATGAATTTGGGCATTTTTCGCAAAAAAGTATGCGGCTCGGAAGTTACGTCTACTTTGTTAACCAGTTGATTTTTAATATGTTGTACAGAAACACCGGATGGGCAAGTGCGGCGGAAGAAATATCAAGTACGCATAGCATTCTGGCGCTTACGACCATGATTGCCGTTTCCATCGTACAAGTCGTTCAATTGATTTTGCGCGGCATGTATGGCTTTATAAACAAACAATACAAGCGACTATCGCGCGAAATGGAGTTTCATGCCGATGCGATTTCTGCCCGTTACGCTGGCAGTAATAATATGGCACAATGCCTGCGCCAGGTAGAAATTGGAACGTCCTTGTACCAGAAAACGATGGCTAAATGCGATGAGCTAATGCAAACCAAGCAGGCGCCTGCCAACCTGTACACAGGTCACCGTGTGCTGGCAGAACATTTTGCCATGACCCATTCCCTTCATTACGAACACGGTATTCCAGTTGTTACACAGGCTTTTGTGGAGAACCAACCTCGTGAACGCGTCAATTATAAAGACCAATGGGCTTCCCACCCCACCTTAGAAGAACGGGAAAAACACCTGAGCGAGATAAATCTTGAAACGCCTGTAATATCCGATTCCGCTTGGGCCATTTTCCAGCAGACGAAGCGATGGCAACGACTTATGACCCAATACACGTTTCGCTCCATAGAAAACCATATTTCGGAGATCGAAGACCCTATTTTTGAAAAAATGATTCGCGACGAAAAAGCGGCATCAGACTTACCTAAAATCTACCAGGGTTATTTCGATTATCATATCATGGATACGGATCAATGGGAAGAAATTGAAAAAAACGCAACACCTAAAGCACTCGATTCCAACATATTCAACCAACTATTTAACCAAAACTTCGATCAAAGAATTATTGGATTACAAAAGGACTTACAAACACTGAACGCCATTTCGCAAGGTGCAATACAAGCACAGTCATTCGATTTTGACGGACAGAAATACCATTATAACCAGGCCAATCAGGTGCAACAACAATTGCGTCGCGAAATGGTACAAATCCAAACCGAACGGAACCGCCATGACGCTGTAATTGTCGCGAGCCTATATGCACATGCCCTTCATGCCGGTACTTC
Source organism: Bacteroidota bacterium (assembly GCA_037130425.1). Classification (GTDB taxonomy): domain Bacteria; phylum Bacteroidota; class Bacteroidia; order Chitinophagales; family Saprospiraceae; genus M3007. The sequence goes on along the minus strand of JBAXTB010000051.1, from coordinate 5,027 downwards.
ACAGGCAGAAGCTTTAAAAAATGCCTTCGAAGCACTACGTAAAGCGGAAGCCCTGAAAGGAATGGTAATGCCTTTCACCCAACCGATTGCCTCAACCATTCAGTGGATGGCTCAAAATGACTTTAATTACACGCCAGAATTGTCCAAGGCCTTTGGACAATTGGTTAAAGTACACGAGCCAAGTCTGAGGGTCATTTTTCAACAGAAAAAAGTTTTGGGCGCTTTCACACCTGAAATGCAGGAAAAAATTGGCTCCATTTTCGGAGACAAAACGCCTGAATATCATTATCGGGGCCAAATACATAGAACCAACCTGGAAAACTTGTATAAAATCGCGGCTGAAACAAATGCCTATTTGGCACAACAGATATTTGAGTGTCATCGGGAACTTTTGATTTTAGCGTCCCCGGTGGAATGAGCGCATTTCCCGTTCGATATTCGATATTCCTCTGTTCGATATTCAATATTCGATATTCCCTACTTCTTCGCTTCCAAAATCATAAATATCGCTGCATTTTCTGCATTGATGCTCACTAAATTTCCCTTGCCCAGATCAGAAACTTTTTTCAACTCCGGCGTCGGTTTTTGCCCGAATTTGAAGACGGAAAGTGTGATACCGGCGGCGGCGTTTTGCACAATACGCTCGGAAGACTGGGTAGAAAGCGCAAATTCCCCGTCGGTGGCAATGATAATGCGGTTGTTGCCCGGGCGTTTGTAATGTTGTTGGGCCACATTATACGCGAGCGAAAGCCCGGCGTCAAAATCGGTTTTGCCGCCCGGTTTGAGCGCTTTGATTGCTTTTAAAATAACGTCCTTATCCCTGCCGGAAGTAGGCGGAAGTTCCAAGCGGGCATTGCCGGAAAACACCACCACGGAAAGTTCGTCTTCCGGCCTTAACAAACGCACCAGCGACTCGATGGACGATTGCAACAAAGGCAAACGCTCGGGCGCGCGCATGGAATTGGACACATCCAACAGCAACAACAGGTTGTTCGGCGCGTACCCTTCGAGGCTGTAAAACGTGGCATTCACGGTCGGCGGTTTTTCCAAATACACGGTGTCGCGGATGTACACAGTGTCGCGCACGATTTTTTCCCGCACGGGTGTTTCAACGATGGGCGGCTGCGGTTTGGATTCAGGTTTAGGCGCGGTTTGCGGTTGTGTCGGCAAAGTTTCAGGCGGATAAACAGGTAAAAACAACTCCATTTGGCGGGTGTTTTTTAAAAACGGCGCCTTGGAAAGTTCAATAAAACGGTTGTAGGACTCTACGACATCATTGTAAATATATAAAAAATCGTGGTATTTTTTCTTCTGATAACGTGATACATACTGCTGCATCGTTTGCGAATACTCTCCGATTTGCTCGTATGGCGTGTACGGACAAAGACCGTTGGAGCGACCTAATTTTTCAATGCCTTTCATGTTGGTAAATTCGTCGCTAATGCTTTTCACCACCGCGTCTTCCTGCGTGCTTAGATCAAAAACCGGCGCATCGGTTTCTTTCAGAAAATAGGTTTTGGCCGTTTCCAATATGTTTTGGTCGGCACGCACCACCGCGCGCAGGCTCTGGTACGACTTCTCCCAGGAATTATTTTTATCCGCCGCAGGCCAGGCCGCCCTGATTTTTTCAAGGTCTTTGTACAAACGTTCCTTGTACGCATCAAAGGTTTTAAACAGCAGAATATAGCGGTCGCGAATGGCCTCCACACGGACAAACCCCTGCGTTTTCCAGGCTTTATTGCGGGAAAACAGCAACAATTCTTCGCGTAGTTCATCCATTTCCGTCATCATGCGAAACAGCACTTCTGCCTGGTTTTTAAGCGATTCGCGGGTGTTTTCAGGTAAATTTTGATTGGCGAGCACCGTTTCCTGAAACAAACTGCGGGGCAATTGATGGTCGTCGTCGTAATAATAAAGGGTGCTGCCGGCAGGGAACGCGGTTTGGCTCAAGCGGCTGTTTTGCAAACCGGTAAGCAGGTTATTCGTGACGCGCACGCTTTCATCAATAAAATCGACGTATTTGTTCAAAGCGTCGTTCACAGCAGGCGGAATGGCATTGGATCGCGTCACCAAATCTACTGTTTGGTAGGAAATATCGACAAACATGCCGGCGCCCGCAGGCAAGCTTTCCGCCTGTGTCACGAGGTCAAAAACCGGCACAATTTGCGTGATTTTCAAGGGGAACTTCTGTTTTTCCGGAAATGCGTCGGCAAACTGGTTGTAAAACGGCACGTAGCAACCGTTAAAATGATTCAGCATTTGCCAATACGCCTCATTGGCATGTTGATCCGATTTGCGGGCATCTAATGTGTAACCATCAACCAGGTCTTTTTTTACTTGCAAGAAATCCCGCACGCAACTGAGAAACGCCCCGTAATAATGCGAAGCCGGGTAATCGAGCGCCGGTTTTGTAGCATCTATTTTAACGAGTAAAAGGGATATTTCATTGATATTCTGCTGAATAGCGCTTGTCGGCCAACTTGTTGCAACGTCCGGATTAAAATTGCAACGCAGGCTTTCCAACAAGATCTTGTCCAGATCAAGGATGGCCCGAAGGTTCTTTTCAGCCGTTTGGTAAGCTGTAACGGCCGCTCTTATGTTCAGTTCGCGGTGCGCGGTGGCTAGTTTTTCCGCATAATCCGATTTGGCGCGCTTAAAATCGGGCAGCAAAGCCTGAAAGTCGCTGATGATACTTAAAGCGCGGGCAAAATCGTCTTTTTCAAAGGTTTTTAACCTGAAATAGATTTCCAAATCCTGACAACACGTTTTTAAGCGCTCATAAACGGCCATAAGATTGTCCGATTGAGGCTTTAACTGCTTGCCGAGCAAGCCGCTTCTTTGCTGCGCCGTTTCTAAATAGTACGGCTCCAGTGAAGCGGGGCATTCGTAAGGCGCCATAAAAAAGCCGCTTTTCCCGGTGTTCCGTTTAATTTCCTGATAAATGTCAAAAAGCGAAAGTTCCATTCCCTGCACCTCATTGGTACAACGATTGATGAATTCCACCTGGTTTGTGTATTCCAGGCGCATTTCCGAATTTGACTTTGCAGAAAGTATCATGGGCAGTGACATAAAACTTAATAGGCTGAATATCTTAACTGAACGCATATTAATTGATCCATTTGATTTTCATGAGCAAACTTACTTAGGATTGAGGATAATCCGCCCAAAAAACATAACGACGTGAACATATAGCCAACGCAAAGTGGTTCTGAAAATAGAAGTCTGATAATCCATTGAAAATCAATTTAATCCATCCAGAAAATCTTCAAATCCATTTTAATCTTGGTATAAATACAGATTACGAAAAAGATTTGCACTTTACGAACAAAAATCACTTACTTTGCGTTTTAATTATCAAAAACATGTTAATAACATTCAAAGTAAGTAACTTTCTCTCCTTTAGCGAGCAGATTGAGTTTTCCATGCGAGCCGGACAGGTGCGTGAACTTCGCCATCATTTAGTTGAAGGCAAAGGGAGGAACGATATTGACATATTAAAGTCTGCCGTAATTTACGGAGCAAACGCATCTGGGAAATCTAATTTTATCAAAGCTTTAGAGTTTTTTAAGACATTGTTAAAAAAAGGTTTACCTCAAACATCTACCGAAAACAAATATTTTAGGTTAGACGCAAAAAATGCAAATCTCCCTACTCAATTTGAGTTAGAATTTAAGCATAATAATAAGATGTATGCTTATGGAGTAGTATTATCATTAAAAGATCGGACAATAAAAGAAGAATGGCTTTTTGAACTATTAAAAACTACTGATAAGCCCGTTTTCGAAAGGCTTGTCTTGGAAAACGGAAAATCTGAAATTAGTATCGGTATTAAATTAGATAGCGACGGAAAAAAACGTTTTGACGTCTACAAAAAAGATGTAAAAGATTCACAATTTTTTCTTTCAATGATTAATGACAAAAACATTGAAGAAATTACTAATATTCAACCATTTAAGGATACTTTTGAATGGATCCAAGACAGTATCGTAATTATATATCCAGACACTAAAACTACTGGCTTGGATTATATTGGCGACAATGAAGAAATGAAGAAGGTATATTGTCATTTTTTGCAACTTTTTAACACCGGTGTTAAGGACATAGAAACTGTTGAGCAAGAAATTGACGAAACATTTCCGAAGAAGATTCAAGAGGAAATCTTGAACCGTTTAACTGAAAAACAACCCAAACGATTGGTTATTAGAAATGGGAATAGCCGAAATACTTTTACATTTTTTAAAAATGAAAACAATGAATTAAAAGTGCTTAAACTTAACACACGACGTAATCTTAAAAACTCAAATGAGTTTATAAGTTTTGAAATTAGCGATGAATCTGATGGAACACAACGGATTATGGATTTTATCCCTGCGTTAGTTAGCCTTACCAAATCTGACAAAACTTATTTAATCGATGAAATTGATCGAAGTCTGCATCCTGAATTGACGCAAAAGTTATTAGAAGTTTTTTTTAACAACACCCAAAACATAGAAAGCCAACTTATTGTGACAACCCATGAATCCAGCCTACTTGATCTTAATTTGTTAAGAAGGGACGAAATTTGGTTCGTTGAAAAAGATTTGGACGGCGCCTCCAACATGTATTCCCTTGAGCAATTCAAGCCTCGCCATGACAAAGAAGTTCGTAAATCTTATTTGCAAGGGCGCTTTGGAGCGATTCCATTCGTTTCGAATGTTGAAAATTTAGGATGGCTCCAAGAACTTGCTAAATAGTAATTGCTCATGCCAAGAGGAACCAAAGGGGTAAGTTTACGAAAATCTCAGATTTCCGATACCCGTAGATATTTTGTAATTGCAAGTGAGGGCGCTGATACGGAACGAATTTATTTTGAAGGGTTACAAAAAAACATTATTGAACAAGGAATTTTAAATAAACTAATAAAAGTTGAATTTTTAAAACGATCTGAATCAACAAAAAGCCAAAGTGCGCATACAAGTGTTATTAAACAACTTGACGCCTACAAAAGGTTTTATCATTTAGATGAGCGAGACGAGTTATGGTTGGTC
>JBAXTB010000509.1:0-3567 GCA_037130425.1 Bacteroidota bacterium | reverse complement strand
GCGCGCGCCTGAAACTGTATGCAGATGTGCGTATCGTATCCCTTGAAGATGATCCTGCCTTGTTTGAACTGCTTGATCCTGCTGACTACAAACACCAACCCGAACGCATGATGCTTTTCGACATCCGGGCATTTGACTGGAATTGTCCGCAGCACATTACGCCGCGCTACACGGTGGACGAAATTCAGGCTGCGTTTAAGCCGCAACTTGACTATATCAAAAACTTGGAGGAAGAACTTGTAGCGCTAAAATCAAGGCTTTAGTTTTTCAGCCATTTCATTCGTAACTGTTTCAGTATAAATGCCATAGCCGTTCACAAGTATGCCTTTTACGTGGTGCTTTAGCCCGGAAATAGCGTACACAATACTTTCGTCGGAAGGGTCGGTATTGCCCTCAAAACGAAAATATTTGTCGATTTGAAATTCGTCGTGTATTAAACTCAAAACACCGCCTTTCAGGATTAGGCCCTGGCGATTGAGGTTAAAATCTTCCGTATATCCTTCCTCTCTAAGCCCATTAATGGCTTCCGACAGCGTTTCATAACTTTCCATAATTATTGGTGGTATTGTTTATCAATGAGTGGTTCATATTCCGGGTGTTGCTTGATGTATTTTGCAACAAAAGGGCAGTAAACCATGATTTTCAGGTTGTTCGCTTTGGCGTATTCCAATGCGAATTTTGCAAGTGCCGGCCCGTATCCTTGTCCACGTCCTTCCTCCGGTACAAAGGTGTGCATCAGCGCTATATCGCCTTTATAAAAGCGATAGTCAAGATGCGCAAATTCCTCACCCACAGGGGTTTTGAATTGCAAATGCTTTTCGTCATGGATAATTTGAATGTTATTTTCCATTGATCCAAATCTAATATTTCACAGTTATAGCCAACGCAAAGTGGTTCTGAAAATAGAAGTCTGATAATCCTTTGAAAATCAATTTAATCAATCCCGAAAATCTTCAAATCCATTTTAATCTCGGTATATTATCCGTTTTTATCTGCGGATTTAATAGAAAAAAGCGCCTTACCAATCAGCAAAGCGCTTTCTAAAATAAACAATATTTTACACCAAAATGTTCTAAGATCCAGCACCGCTATCTCCTTCCCTCCACCCATAACCGCCTTACTACCCTACCCTGCTCAGGCATTTCAAATACGACCATGTAGATGCCTGCCGGCATACCGCTAAGATCTGCCGAAATTTCCTCCATCATAGTGTGCTTTGAAATATTCACGATTTTTTTCGTTTGTCCCAGTTGGTTGACGAAATAAACACTGCCCTGAAAATCCTCCGGCGTTTTTAATATAACGGACGTTTGGGCCGGATTCGGGTATAAATCAATCACGCTCAAAGGTCCGATGGGTGGAATGGAATCAAGTTCAAACGGAACTTTTACAAGATAGCCGTACGCACAACCTGCGGCGTCGGAAACCTCAACAAAATAAAAACCTGAAATTAAATGGTCGATCGCCGCCAGGGTGTCGCCGTTGCTCCAATGCACCCGGTAAGGAGGCAAACCACCGTTAAAACCAAGGCTGATGGAGCCGATGCCCGAACCATTATCCGACTTGGTCGTGACGGAAATAGAAACATGCGTTAGTACCGAAAGATGCAGCACCCGCAAACTATCGCAACCCGTTGAAATATTAAAAGTATCCAGGTATGTACCTGATTGACTATATGAGCTATACGTAGCACCGGGGCAAATACTTACCGATACTTCTGAGATTTTTAAATTGGTTTCTTCAAGATGTAATGTTCGAATACGGTGGCAACCGCAAGGAAATGTTTCAAGGGTATCTGCGTAATTTCCGGGTTGGGAATAGGCGCCATACGTTTCTCCCGGGCAAATTTTAACCGTCACCGTATCATATTGATTTTCTGAAATCACCGTAGTGGACGCCGTGCCGGTACATCCTGTGGCCGTAGAGGTTACAGTCACCGTGTAAGTGCCTGATTGTGTGACAATTGGGTTTTGAAGCATTGAAACAAAACCTGTGGTCGTACCCCAACTATACACAACGCCCTGGATGTTGCTATTCGCCGCCAAAATGGTTTGCGGGTTATTGCAATCGGGTACGGAGGGCGGTAATTGATTGATGATCACCAGCGGGACGCCCGAAAATCCGGCCACTGTTACGGTGGCCGTGTCGCGGCAAGTCGCAGATGCCAAGGTGTTTGAAGCAATCAAATGGTAGGTTCCGGCTGTATTTACCGTTATGTTTTTAGAGGTGCCTATCGTTTGCCATTGGCTGTTTTTCCACACAAATGTTCCGAAATTTGCTTGTTGTGCAGCGCTAAGCAAGGCAGTTCCACTCATACAGTTTAGACTCGGATTAGCAGGCGTAATCACTGCATTGGCTACCACATGAACAAGTTGCCCGGTGATAATACTGTCGCAACCTAAGTAGGACAATGCAAAGACCAAAAATGGGCCATCCCCACAAATGTCTTCTCCCGCAATGGAAATACAGTCTCCTTGGCAAACAAACAAACTACCCCGGTTCTTAACGATCGGTTGTAAAATTGTTACCGTTTGCTTGACTATGCTGTCGCAACCGAGCCAGGAAGTCAGGGTTTGAGAGTATGTACCAGAACTGTTCACCTGTTCGCCCCAAGGCAGAATATAGGGCGCTTCTTCTGCGCAAACAATTGCTTTTGGAAGGATGGTCGACGGAATCGGTGTATTGGTAACGCTTATGCAAGTCGGCGCCGAAACCCCGTCCGCACTGCCCGCAACCACACAAACTTGCCCCCCTGTTGTGCCAAATTGAATAAAAGCATCCCAACCGTCTGGAGCGTCAATGGTATCCGGATTGTTGAATGATCCTTCGATTGATGCACCGTTTGGCGCCGACCATATATAAAACCCTGCGCCCGACGAAGGAGTTATACTGTACTGTGTGGCGGCACCGGGGCATACATGATTCAGACCGAATATCGCAGCAGGCGGATCGGGAATAAAGGGTATTTTTTGTTGCCCAAAGGCCGTTAAACTGTTAAATAAAATGATTGCGACGAGTAGAATTCTGTGGGCCATAGCTGACATTTTTTTTGTGTTACGCTTGAAGATACGTTGTTCAACTTATCCGCTGCATTTTTTCATAAATTCTTATCAGGGTAAAACAATTGCCGCGTGTCTTGGAATATACTTCGCGCTCAATAGTTTTCGAATGGCCTTTGGCCTGCGTAATTGACAATCAGCGCTCAGTATGACAATCAATGCTCAACTAAAACAATTGCTTTATGAACAAGAACTTATTACTTTTCGCTTTCTTGCTAACAGCTTTTTCCGGATTTTCACAAGAACAAACACCGGAATTGAATCTAAAACCAAAGCGGGAACAAGAAACTTTATTTCAACACGCGCACATCCGGGGCGGTTTCGGCGGCCCCATGTTCTCCTGGAGTAAAAACAACGGTAAAACCGGTTTCGGCGCAGGCGGCGGCGGCGGCGTGGTGTTCGACCGGGTGTTCGTCGGGCTGTTCGGCATGGGTGAAACCTTCGATAAACTTCAAATCGGCGAAAAACAACTCACGCTGGGCTACGGCGGACTTTGGATCGGTTACAC
>JBAXTB010000508.1:0-3568 GCA_037130425.1 Bacteroidota bacterium | reverse complement strand
GTTCGATATTCGATATTCTTCTGTTCGATATTCGATATTCCCTATTTCTTTTTCGGCTGCGGCTTTGCTTTTTCCGCTTGTTGTTTTTGCGCTTCCTTCATCGCTTGCTCAAATTTCATGCGCCAACCTGATTGCTTTTTCGGCTTGTTTCGATTGGCTTCCAATTCGGCTTTGATCTTTTCGTGGTTGATAAGCCATGCTTTTGTGGCTACCGTTTGGCCGATGTTCAGCATGTTACTGAAGCAAAGGTACAGGGTGAGGCCGGAAGCGAAATTGTTGAAAAAGAACATAAACATCAGTGGCATAAAGTATTGCATATACTTCATCGCCGGATTTGACATGGTACTGGTGTCCATTTGTTTCATGGAGTACCAGGTGTACCAAAGCGTGGTGGCCACCCAAATAAGCGTAAATGCGCTGATGTGGTTCCCGAAACCGGGCATCATAAATGGCAATTTGAAGGCCACATCATAACTCGATAAGTCGGTCGCCCAAAGGAAACCAGCCTGCCGGAACTCAATGGCTGCCGGGAAAAAGCGGTACAAGGCAAACCAGATCGGCATTTGCAGGAAAATCGGCAAACAACCGCCCAAAGGATTTACTTTAAACTCGCTGTACAATTTCATGGTTTCCACCGACATTGCCTGCTGGTCGTCGCCAAATTTCTTTTTCAGTTCGTCCAATTTTGGTTTCAAAGCCGCCATACGCGCCTGGCTATACACCATGCGGTAGGTGAGCGGGTAAACCAACAGTTTTACAATCAGCGTCAGCAACAAAATTACGATACCCGCCATGCTGATAAATTGCGATAAAAACGCAAAAATCGGGTGCATAATCCAGCGGTTAATGGTGCCGAAAATGCTGGAACCAAACGGAATAATATCTTCCAGCCCTATTTTATAATCGCGCAGGCGGTTGAATTCATTCGGGCCGGTGTAAATTGTCATGTTCACCGTTTGGTTGTCCAAAGGAACTACTGCGGTGGTTTTCAATAACTTAAGATCCGGATCGCGGTCGGTAAACATGTGTGTTTCACCAATAAAATCCTGAAAAGCAAAATCACGGGCAACAAGCGCGGTGTTGAAAAACTGGTTGGAATGCGCAAACCACTGAACCGGTTTGGCGCCTAAGTTTTCCACCGCATCTTTTTTGCAATTGCAATAGCTCGACGATTCATCCACCGGCTTAAAGTACACCGACGACATGGTGCGCTCGTAAGTCTGGTTTTTTTCTAATTTATCGAGGTAATTGAGCCAGGTCAGTTTCAGGTGCGTATTGCTGAGGACTGATTGCAACCCATTGCCGCTCAACTTATAGTCGAGTTGGTAGTTGTTCGGGTTGATGGTAAAAGACTGTTCGAAATAACGTCCTTGCCCGGCATCCGCACGGAACACGATGGTGTTGCCTTGCTGGGTTGCCGTGAAATACAAATCACTGGTATTCACCTTGCCGCCTTCGGCATTTTGAACGGGCAGTTCGTATTCAAAGTGGTTTTTACTGTCCTCCTGCAAGCGAACCGGCGTTTTAATGTCATTGCCGGCTGAATCCGAATTGATTTTCAGGTACTTTTTGAGGAAAACTTCCCTGATTTCGCCGCCTTTGTTACTAAAAGTGACTTTAATCAGGTCGTTTTCAAGGCTGCTAAATTCCTCCTTACCGGTTCCGGCAGCAGCAAAGGGGCCAAATTTGGCGTTCATGGCCGCTACCCGGTTCGAATCAGCTATCGCTTGTGGTACGTTGGCAGCAGCGGCGGCGCTTTGGCCATGCATGGTGGTATCGGCTGTTTGGGTCGGTTGCGCGTTTTGCTGATCGGCCGGTTTTGGCGGCGGCGCAGAAAAACGCATCCACAGATACAGGAGCAGAAAAATCAGCCCCATTCCGATGTAGGTACTTAAATTATTTTGTCTTTCTTCCATACTTTGTGTTTAAGATCTGAGCGCGACAAAAACGGCTGCCTCAAAATCGGCGCAAAAGTATGCTAAAACCTGTGTCAATAATAAAAACGCTCGAAGATTCTCCACAATAGATCGACCGAAGCCCCAATATTGACTATGATTTTATGCTACCCCTCAACAAAATCCGGTAAATCACGGTTTAAAGTCAACGAAAAGTCCTTACGAAAATGGAAATCCTGTAATCTTTTCAAAATCAATTCAATCCATCCCGAAAATCTTCAAATCCATTTTAATCCTGATTTACCTTTGCGGCAAAAGAAAAAAACTAACGTTCGTGGATATTAAAAAAATTCCCTCCCCCAGTTTCGTGCTCGACGAGTCGCGGCTGCGTCAAAACCTGCAACTGATTAACCGTGTGCAACAGGAAGCCGGCGTTACGGTGATCCTGGCTTTTAAAGGATTTGCCATGTGGAGCGCGTTTCCATTGGTTCGGCAATACCTGAAAGGCGCCACCGCTTCTTCTTTGAATGAAGCCCGTCTTTGTTTTGAAGAAATGAAAGTCAAGGCCCATACCTACGCGGTGGCATATACGCCGCGTGAATTCGGTAAAATTTTGAAATATTCAAGCCATATCACCTTTAACTCCATTGGTCAATTCAAAAAGTACCAAAAAAAGACGGCGGCTTATGCCGAACCGGTGAGCATGGGTATCCGGGTGAATCCGGGTTGGTCGCCGGTAGGAACCGCTTTGTACAACCCGGCATCGCCCGGCTCTCGTTTGGGCGAACCGGCTGCCAATTTTAAAGGTGTTTTACCGGCAGGCGTAGAAGGTTTGCATTTTCATGTGCTTTGTGAATCAACAAGTTACGACTTAGAAACGACGCTGGAGCATTTTGAACGGCAGTTCGGCGCCTTTCTCCCGCGTTTGAAGTGGGTCAATTTCGGCGGCGGCCACCTGATGACCCGCGCAGGCTATGATGTGGATCACCTGATCCGCACCCTGCAAGCATTTCGCAAGCGCTATCCTAATTTGGAAGTAATACTGGAACCCGGCAGCGCCATTGCCTGGGATACTGGCGTTTTAGTGACCACGGTGTTGGATATTGTTCAAAATCAAGGTGTTAAAACGGCTATTCTGGATGCGTCTTTTACCGCCCACATGCCGGACACGCTTGAAATGCCCTACCGCCCGCGGGTGCGCGATGCGCATGAAGAGGCCACCGCCGGTAAATATCAATACCGCCTCGGCGGCGGAAGTTGCCTGAGCGGCGACTTTATGGAAGCTTACGGTTTTGATCAAAAACTAAAAATCGGGCAGAAAATAGTCTTTGAAGATATGATCCATTACACGATGGTAAAAACCAGCACCTTCAATGGCGTAACCCACCCCAACATCGCAATCTACCGCGAAAACGGCAAATTAGATGTGGTCCGGAAATTCGGTTACAAGGACTATCGGAATCGGCTTTCTTAGACGGGAGACGGTTGACGGGAGACGGTTGACGGTTGACGGTGGACGGTGGACGGTTGACGGGGGCTTCGGGTTGGGTTTTGAGTTTGGGCTTGGTTTTGAATTTGGGTTTGAAAACACAAAATCATATTCAAATTCAAAACCAAGCCCAAGTTCAAAACTCAAATTCAAGTTCAAAATCCAAATCAAAACCCAAACTCAA
>JBAXTB010000507.1:0-3568 GCA_037130425.1 Bacteroidota bacterium | reverse complement strand
AAAGTAAGCGACATGTTGTCGATCTCCAGCCGCATCACGAAAGCAGAAGCATACACCGCCTCCGCTGGTGCTACGGCGGTTAAACAGGACGTAGCGTTCCGTTTCAACAACGGTGGCGTACAAACGATCTCAGGCGTAGGCTTCGAATTGTATCAGAACCAGCCAAATCCGTTCGTGAACAAAACGTTCATCGGATTCCACCTGCCTGAAGCAACTGCTGCAACGTTGTCGATCTACGACGAAACAGGCCGCATGGTATTCACACAGAACGGTAACTTCGCAAAAGGTTACAACTCGATCGCAATCGATCGCGCACTGTTGAACACCACAGGTATGCTGTACTACAAATTAGAAACAGCAACAGACAGCGCAACGAAGAAAATGATCCAAACGAAGTAAGGTTTTTCTGACTTCAAAGTAGATCGGACTTAGTTGTTCGTTAAAATAAACCGGGTGGCGCCACAAGTGCCACCCGGTATTTTTTTGCCCTGAAGTTTGGTTTATAAAATGAAGAATGGTTCGTCCCAGACTTTGGGGGCGAACCATTTTTGCGTTTCTACAAAACCAATGTCGGCGTGAAATCTGTTTATGCTATTTGTTTTAGGACTGAAATTGTTTGTTGAATCATGTCCTTCGTCACATCCAGATGCGTTACAAAACGAATCGTTTGAGGCCCAAAGGCAGAGGCTTTTACGCCTTTTTGGGTCAAACTTTCTAAGAACTTGACCGGTGTAAGTGGCTGAATCAAATCAAAAATAACAATATTGGTTTCTACCGGACGAATATCGCCCACATAAGGAAGTTCTGCCAGCGCGCTTGCGAGCATACGCGCGTGTGCGTGGTCTTCCTTCAGGCGTTCCACCTGATGATCCAGGGCATAAATACCGGCCGCCGCCATATAACCCGCCTGACGCATACCGCCGCCCAAGGCTTTGCGCACGCGCCTTGCATCGGCAATAAAATCTTTGGAACCGATCAACACCGAACCCACCGGTGCGCCTAAGCCTTTTGACAGGCATATACTGATGCTGTCTACCGTTGCGCCGATGGTTTGCGGCGTATCCCCGGTCTCTGCCAAAGCATTAAAAATACGGGCGCCATCGAGGTGGAGCGCCATACTGTGTTTGCGGCAAACGGCATAAATATCTCGGATGGTTTGAATCGGATAGATGCTGCCGCCGCCCTTGTTGCAGGTATTTTCAATGACCGTCAGCGTACTTCTGGGCAGCCAGTCATAGCGCGGTTTGATGGCGGCTTCAACCATCGCGGCGTTCACAATGCCATTTTCGCCGTGCAATAAATTGACGCCGATGCCGGAGTTAAATGCATAACCACCCACTTCATATTGAAAAATATGGCTCATTTCATCACAAATGACCTCATCCAGCGGCCGCGTATGCACTTTGAGGGCAATTTGGTTGGTCATCGTGCCGGAAGGACAAAACAAGGCCGCTTCATGGCCAAACAGTTCGGCGCACTTCGCTTCCAGCGCATTTACGGTAGGGTCTTCGCGGAACACATCATCGCCCACTTCGGCGGCCCACATTGCTTTGAGCATTCCGGGCGTAGGTTTGGTAACGGTATCTGATAAGAGATTGATCATGGTATTTTTTTGACGAAAATAGGGTAAACCACTTTTCCTTTTCGGTGATATGCCTAATATTAACAAAAGATGCCCCTAATAACAATATAAAGTGCCACAACTTTGCGGTCAACATATACAATGTGAATTAAAGCATATCCTTTAAAAAACCGTTCATGGCCTACTTGTTAAAAAACCGCAAATTGCTACTTTCTGTTATTCAAAATCTTGCAATCGTATCGATATTCTTAACTGCTTTATTCTATTGTCTTCAAGGCGTTCATCCTTATGCAGGGTGGGGTGGCGATTATGCCGGTTATATTACTCAGGCGAGGGAGTTTTTAAAGGGCAATTGTGTACAGCCGTATTATTTATACAATCCAAAGCAGGCGTATCTTTCACCTCCTGTTTACCCCATGGGATACCCATTGTTTATATCCCTTTTTTACCGTGGTTTCGATAATCAAGACTTTATATTTTATGGCCAGATCAATTCCGTACTGTGGTGGCTTTCCGGAATTGTACTGTTTTTTCTATTGAAAAGCAAGTTTAATCGCTGGCCATCCTTAATCGTTTCATTATTTTGGCTGTTCAACCCCATTTTCTTCCAATTTAAAATCAGCCTTTTGCCGGACGTATTAAGCACTTTGTGTTTTCTGTTGGCCACCTATTGGTATGCTTTACGGCCACACACGCGATGGTATGATGCGGCGATTTGCGGTTTTTTTGCTGGTTACGCTATGCTTTCCCGATTTAACTGCGCCATGTTTATTCTTGTAGTTCCATTGCACAGCATATTGGAATATTGGAGATCAAAATGCCTCAAACAAGACAACTTTGCGCTGCGCAGCGAACTGCAATATGTAGTCATATTAATTAGTACCGCTGTTATGTGCCAATTGGCCGTTCGACTAATTGTTCATTTGCCTATATCGGAAGGCTCATATCTGGATCAGTTAAAATTCGGGCAATTCTTTCCCCAACTGTACGATCAATTCAACGTGTGGGTGTCGGAAATGATGCGGTATTATCAATTGGAGAAGGAATTGGTGATGTTGTTCTTGCATGAACCCGTTCCGGCGGTGATGTCGCTGGGCGGTACCTTAGCCATCGGGTTTATTTTTATGGGGCTCATACAGACCAAAACCGACACAAGGCAGGACCGTTTTCTAAGGCTTTTGGCGGTTATGATGGCATTGCTCGTAATTTTTTGGCCTATGGCGCAGTCAGTACGATATTCAATGCCGGTTTTCGCATTATTTGCTTATTTTCTGGCAAAAGGTGTGGATGTTATTCCATGTCAGACTCAAGTTTCTGCAATTGTAAAATGGGGGCTTTTCCCTTTAATGTTCGCCGGTACCTATCACCACATAGATCAGTCAATCATTAGAATGGCTGAGGTACAGGAAATTGGCGGACCGCAATTTAAAATAAACCAGGATGCTTTTGATTATGTACGCAATCAGTTGCCGGAAGATGCTATTGTAGCCACGCATCAGCCGCTCATTCTGGGTTTATATGGTCAACGAAAATCTTGTAAATGGTATGGAGAAACACCAGAGGAAATGGAATCTTTTTTCATCGAGAAACAAGTACGATATTTATTGATAAATAACTGGGTTGTTGAATCCGACAAAGCGATCCAAAACTATTTGCTAAAAAATAAAGCGAATTTTGATACAATTTGGCAAAATGAGCGGAATGTATTGTTGATTAGGCATTAATTTAGGGTCTTATAAATGGCAGGAAACGGCAAAACTCCCAAACCATCCATCCTTTCCGCACATTTTTTGTCCCTTCATTTTTCGCGTCATCCAACACCACCTGCCCGCTTTCATCGGTCATATATTCATAAATCGTGCCCTCGTGCGGGTGTATGCGATACGCGCGCAGGAAAAACCAGGCTGCACAACCAAGTAGCAGGAAAAAGCCGGGAAACAACAGAAACCAGACCATGTCCCGGTTCTGCCGCAGGAAACTTTGTTC
>JBAXTB010000506.1:0-3580 GCA_037130425.1 Bacteroidota bacterium | reverse complement strand
ATGGATGGACAAAATGCATCCTACCCTGTTTATTTTTTCAGTTCCGAAACCTCCGGCGAAAAATCCTTTGAGGAGTTTTACACCGGCGATGAACAAATCAACCTGGATCGTTTTGAACAATTGGGGGTGATTGAAAATGCGCCCCGGCAGTCGTTGGATACGGTACATGAAATTTTTGCGCAATTGAATGGCTTGTTTGAGCAAGATGAGTTGGATAAATCGGCGGTTGTGCGCAGTTTACAAGCGATTATCCCGAATTTTGAGCATATTGAAACGGGGAAGTCGTTGGATCAGAAGATGTGATGGGGTTTGGGGATGTCGTTTGGAGGGTATATATTTGTATAAAATTTAGAAATGGCAGCAACTTTTGAACAGCCGTTAACCAAAGCACAATTGGAAATACTCAAAGTGCTTTCCCGCCCTATGACGGAAGAGGATATTATTGATCTAAAACAGTCCATTGTCAGACATTTCGCAGCAAAGCTTTTACAAGAAGCGGATAGGTCTTGGGAGCAAAATAACTGGACGGAGAAGGATACAAAAACATTAAGGAAAAGGCATTTTCGCATTCTACCCTACCCAAAATCTTTAGTTCCATAAAAAACTGATTATCAACCCTTTGCGATGTACTCCCCTTTAGGGCAAGGTCAATGAATTAAGCATTAACAAAGCCCCAAAGGGGCGACATCATTAGAATTGGGCAACGCCCAATTAAAAATAGCCAAATCAGACATAGTGCAAGATGATTTCGCCCTTTCAGGGCTTAGATTTCGTTATACATTGAATCACAGGGTGTTACCCTGTGTTATTGATTTCGCCCTTTCAGGGCTTTGGAAAACCTTAAGTCAATAACATTGCCCCAAAAGAGTTGGGGCCCAAGCGCAAACCACGAAAACACCCTTACTCGAAAACATTGGCGTATAAAAACGCGATTCATCACCCCCCTACTCCACATCCACTTTCCATGAAAAAAGCACTTATTACCGGCGTCACCGGACAAGACGGCGCCTACCTGGCTGAACTGCTCCTGAAAAAAGGCTACGAGGTGCATGGCATCAAGCGCCGCAGTTCTTTGTTCAACACCGAACGGGTCGATCATTTGTATGAAGATCCGCATGTCAACAACCGGCATTTTATCCTCCATTATGGGGATTTGACCGACAGCACCAACATCATCCGCATTGTGCAGCAGTCACAACCGGATGAAATATACAATCTGGGCGCGCAAAGCCACGTACAAGTGAGTTTTGAAACCCCGGAATACACCGCAAATGCCGATGCGATCGGTACCTTGCGCTTGTTGGAGGCCATTCGATTGCTGGGAATGACCGAAAAAACGCGGTTTTACCAGGCATCTACTTCGGAATTGTACGGTTTAGTGCAGGAAGTGCCGCAATCGGAAAAAACGCCGTTTTACCCGCGTTCGCCTTACGGAGTGGCCAAATTGTATGCGTACTGGATCACGGTGAACTACCGCGAATCTTACGGAATGTTCGCCAGCAATGGTATTTTATTCAACCACGAAAGTCCGCTGCGGGGCGAAACCTTTGTGACGCGCAAGATCACGCGCGCGGCGGCTAAAATTGCGCTGGGATTACAAGACAAACTGTTCCTCGGCAACCTCGACGCCGAGCGCGACTGGGGCCATGCCCGCGATTACGTGGAAGGTATGTACCGCATCATGCAACACGACAAAGCGGATGATTTTGTGCTGGCAACTGGCATCACAACGGCGGTGCGGGAGTTTTGCCGCATGGCTTTCCGGGAAGCCGGGGCGGAATTGTCTTTTCATGGAACAGGTGTGGATGAAAAAGGCGTTGTTTCGGAAGTGCTCGATCAAAACAGCGTGTTCAAAGTTGGTCAGGAAGTCATTGCAGTGGATACGCGGTATTTCCGTCCGGCGGAAGTAGATTTGCTCATTGGTGATCCGACCAAGGCCCGCACGGAACTCGGCTGGACGGCTACGCATACCTTAGCTGAACTGGTACAGGAAATGGTGGCGGCTGATTTACTCCGTTTCCGCCGCGAAAAATTCTTAGTGGAAGGCGGATTTGATATTTTGAAGCAACATGAATAAATGAGCATTCGTATATTCCAACATTGGAACATGAGCGCCCGGATATTGGTTTATCCGGGCGCTTTTTGTTGTTTGCTATTCCCTCAACCGGGCTTGGTACTTGCCTTCGGACTACTGCTGTTTGCACTGGAACTGATTTGCTTTGTCCAACAGGCAGATCGAAGCCTTGACATGCGCGTTTTGCTCCGACTATTGGCTTTGTTGTTTATGTGGGTTACGCCAGCGCTCAGTTATTTGTTTGAAACAGCAAGCTGGTACATGGGCTATCAAATGGCGGTTAAACCTGATTTTTACTTTGCCTTGGTCATTCCATGTACCGTTGCATTTAATTTATCTTTGAGTTTACCACTTGGCCAAGCGCGCATTCTACCATCTTCAACGGATGCGCTTACGGGATGGGCCTTACTTGGGTTTGGATTGGTTATTCAACAAATTACGCCCTATGTATCAGTGCCAATCGGGATGCAATTCTTTGTTTTTCTCTGTGGGCAATTATGGCTGGTGGGTTTGTTATTTGTTCAACAGGCAAGTCCTAAATTGCGGTGGTACTTACTGGGATTTGGGGCAACTTATTTGTTTTATGAAGCCTTGCAACAAACCTTATTCGGTTATGCCATTATTTGGATTGTAATTTTACTATGTTTTACATTAAAAACCAATGAAATATCTCAAAAAATACGATGGGTTTCAGTTGGTGTAATTGGTATTTTAATACTCTTTTTGCTATCTTTTAAATACGAATATCGACAACAGGTTTGGTTTGAAAATACGCAAACTTCCAAAGCGCAAATCTTTATGCAAATGTTGGGACAGCGCTTGTTACATCCTGTCGATTTGGTTAAACCTGAAATTATTCAGCATTATATCGACCGCTTGAACCAAGGCTATCATACGGCAAAGGCTATGGCATATACGCCTGTTTATGAACCATTTACGCAGGGCGCTACTTTGATGCAGGGTTTTCGGGCGGCTTTGTTGCCCCGACTATTGGATCCAAATAAGCCGCAGTCAGGCGGAAAAGAAAACATACGCCGTTTTTCCGGAATTAACAACCAACCATGGAGCAGTAACATCGGGCAATACGGTGAGGCTTATGTGAATTTCGGAATTGCCGGCGCCTGGTTGGTTATGCTGTTTTACGGATTATTGATAAGCGGCATTTTATGGGTTTTGCAGCGGTATTTCCCTATTCCCTGGTGGCCGTTTATCCTTGAACCGGTACTGAATGTTGAGAAAGATATTGGCATGAGTATGAATCATTTGTGTAAATCGATGATGTTTATGGTGGTGGTGGTTATGGTTTGTAGAGTGGTAGCCCCCCCTGCCCCCCCGGAAGGGGGGTAGGCGCTCATTCCACCGAGAGATTCTTACTTTTAGATTTCCACAAACAAATGAACCAATAATCCACCACGTGAGTGCTTACCCCCCTGTCGCAATGTCATTGACTGAAGGATTTAAGATTACATGATTTAAGATTACATGATTTAAGATGTAGTCGCGTAT
>JBAXTB010000505.1:0-3588 GCA_037130425.1 Bacteroidota bacterium | reverse complement strand
CATCTGTGTTGCTTGCATCTGTATCATCTGTGTTCCTTTTGCTCTGCGAGCGGGGATGGAACACAAATGACACAGATTTAAAAGGATTTTTTTACATATTCCGTCTATACTGTCCGCCTACCGCATACAATGCCCGAGTAATCTGCCCCAAGGAACAAGCTTTCACCGCTTCCATGAGTGCTTCGAAAATGTTGCCGTTTTGGATGGCCGTTTGTTGCAGTTGTTTCAAAATCGCCTCCGAAGCATCCGCATGGGCCGCGTGCAAATTGCGCAAAGTGCTGATTTGGTTTTCCTTTTCCTGCTCCGTGGCACGAATCACTTCTGCGGGCAAAATGGTCGGCGAACCTTCTTTGGACAGGAAGGTATTGACGCCGATGATCGGCAGTTCGCCTGTGTGTTTGAGGGTTTCGTAGTACAGGCTTTCTTCCTGGATTTTACCGCGCTGGTACATGGTTTCCATGGCGCCCAACACGCCGCCGCGCTCGGTGATGCGGTCAAATTCACTCAAAACGGCCTCTTCTACGAGATCGGTAAGTTCCTCAATGATGAAGGAGCCTTGAAGTGGATTTTCGTTTTTGGCTAATCCGAGTTCGTGGTTGATAATCAACTGAATGGCCATGGCACGGCGCACGGATTCTTCGGTCGGTGTGGTGATGGCTTCGTCGTAAGCGTTGGTATGCAGGGAGTTACAGTTGTCGTAAATTGCATATAAGGCTTGCAAGGTGGTACGAATATCATTAAACGCAATCTCCTGCGCGTGCAGGGAACGGCCCGATGTCTGGATATGGTATTTCAGCATCTGACTGCGTTCGTTGGCGCCGTACAGGTTTTTCATGGCCTTGGCCCAGAGCCGCCGCGCCACCCGTCCGATCACCGCGTATTCAGGATCGACGCCGTTGGAAAAGAAGAACGAGAGGTTGGGCGCGAAATCATCGATGTTCATGCCCCGGCTGCGGTAGTATTCCACAAACGTGAAGCCGTTGGCCAGCGTAAAGGCCAATTGTGAAATGGGGTTGGCGCCCGCTTCGGCAATGTGGTAGCCGGAAATAGACACCGAATAAAAGTTGCGCACCTTGTTCCGAATGAAATAATCCTGCACGTCGCCCATGACGCGGAGGCTGAATTCGGTGGAAAAAATACAGGTGTTTTGCGCCTGGTCTTCTTTCAAAATATCGGCCTGCACCGTACCGCGCACCGATTGTAATGCCTTGGCTTTGAGTTGGTTGTATACATCGGCGGGCAAAACCTGATCGCCGGTAAGGCCGAGCAGCATCAGGCCGAGGCCGTTGTTTCCCTGCGGCAGATTTTCGCTGTCGTCGAAGGCGTGGTAGCGTGGGCGCGGGCGACCTTTATCGTCGTACAGTTCCTTGAGTTTGGCTTCCACTAAATGTTCAAGGCCGTGCTCGCGAATGTATTTTTCACATTGCTGGTCGATGGCGGCGTTCATAAAGAAAGCGGCCACCGTGGCTGCCGGACCGTTGATGGTCATCGACACCGAAGTTTTGGGATCGCAGAGATCGAAACCGGAATAGAGTTTTTTGGCATCGTCGAGGCAGCAGACGGACACGCCGGAGTTGCCGATTTTGCCGTAAATGTCGGGCCGGTAATCGGGGTCTTCGCCGTACAAAGTCACGGAGTCAAATGCCGTCGACAAACGGGCGGCAGGTAAACCCGCGCTCACATAGTGGAAGCGGCGGTTGGTGCGTTCCGGTCCGCCCTCGCCCGCAAACATCCGCGTGGGATCTTCGCCCTCCCGTTTGAACGGAAACACGCCGGCTGTGTAAGGAAATTCGCCCGGCACATTTTCGAGCAAACACCAGCGCAGGATCTCACCCCAGTCTTTAAAACGCGGCGTAACCACCTTCGGAATCTTGGTATGACTCAAACTTTCCGTGTGTGTTTTGATCCGGATTTCCTTGTCGCGCACCTTATATACATATTCGTCGGCGGTGTAGCGCGCGCGTTTCTCTTCCCAGTGCTCAAGGATCCGCAAACAGTCGCCGTCGAGGTCTTTTTTCAGGTCTTCAAACTTTTTACCCAAAAGTTCAATTGTTTGAATAAGGTTACTATCTTTTTGATTTTCAAGCGTTTGCATCGTGGTTTTTAAGCCAAACAAAGCCCGCGCGATCCCAACCTGCTTTTCTACCCACAAATCGTACTTGCGGTTGTTCTCGCTGATTTCCGAAAGATAACGCACCCGTTGAGGCGGAATAATGTAGATTTTTTCCGATTGTTCGGCGCTGACGGCCATGCCGGAATGGAAATCGACACCCGCCTTTTCGCGCATCCCGCGCATGATACGCGCGTACAATTGGTTCACGCCGGGGTCGTTGAACTGGCTGGCGATACAGCCGAACACCGGCATTTCATCCAAAGCCACATCCCAGGCATTTCGGTTGCGTTGCACCTGTTTGCGCACGTCGCGGAGGGCGTCGAGGGCGCCGCGTTTGTCAAATTTATTGATGGCAATCACGTCGGCAAAATCGAGCATGTCGATCTTTTCCAGCTGCGTGGCGGCCCCGAATTCGGGCGTCATCACGTACAGACTCAGGTCGCTGTGGTCCACAATTTCGGTATCGCTTTGGCCGATACCCGATGTTTCAAGTATGATCAAATCGAAGTGGGCGGCCTTGAGGATTTCCACGGCCGATTGCACGTATTTCGACAGAGCGAGGTTACTCTGGCGGGTCGCGAGCGAGCGCATGTACACGCGTCCCTGCGCGAGGTCGGGGTGGATGGCGTTCATCCGGATTCGGTCGCCCAATAACGCGCCGCCGGTTTTGCGTTTGGACGGATCGACGGAAACGACCGCAATGGTTTTATCCGTGCTGTCAAGCAGAAAACGGCGGATGAGTTCATCAACTAAAGAGGATTTACCTGCGCCGCCGGTACCGGTTACGCCCAAAACCGGTGTTTTTTTTGTCGTTTTTTCAATATTTTGCAAAATCACCGGCCGTACCTCCTTGTCAAAGAAGTCCGGATTGTTTTCCGCAATGGTAATCAAACGCGCTACGCTGCCAGCGTTGTGGTCGTCGAGGTGTTTGAGTTCGCCGTTGAGGGAAAAGCCGACCGGGAAATCGCATTTTTCAAGCACGTCGTTAATCATGCCTTGCAGGCCCATGCGGCGCCCGTCGTCGGGATGGTAAATGCGCGTGATGCCGTAGCCTTGCAGTTCTTCGATTTCGGAAGGCAAAATGGTGCCGCCGCCGCCGCCGAACAACTTGATATGCCCGGCCCCTTTTTCTTTCAGCAGGTCGAACATATATTTAAAAAACTCCGTATGACCGCCCTGGTACGACGTGATGGCAATGCCCTGCACGTCTTCCTGGATGGCGCAATCGACAATTTCCTGCACGGAGCGGTTGTGGCCGAGGTGGATAATTTCGGCGCCGCTGCTTTGCATGATACGGCGCATGATATTAATCGCGGCGTCGTGGCCGTCGAATAGACTGGCGGCGGTGACGAGGCGGATTTTGTTTTTGGGCTGGTAGGGCGCGGGCTGTTGCATGGTTTGGATCGTTTGTAAAACCCATATTTGGAAAAAGGCGCCGCAAAGGTAGGCAAAGAACCCGATTGCAGACCGTTAAT
>JBAXTB010000504.1:0-3609 GCA_037130425.1 Bacteroidota bacterium | reverse complement strand
TTGTGCCGTCAACGCCGAATCCCGCAACGGTATTTTTGCGAATAGTTCCGCCGGAGGTTTCTCGTAATTATGTTGTAAAAGGCAACATTGTTGGTGTCAATAATGGCGAGGCCGTAAGGTTTGGGAGATGTAGAAGGTCCGCCGGGATTTCCAATGCCTAAGCCGCACCATTTACCGGCGAAGTCGCCGACCGTGCCAGAGACGTAGTGGCCGAGGATACCACCCTGAACGAGGAATTTGGCACCAGAGGTACCTGCAGTGGTAATGTAGGAAGTACCATCGGTAAACCCAACTCCAGTATTGCCAGTTCGGACAGCTTCGTTAGTAAATAATGAAGTAGTGGTAGTACCATTGTTTGTCCATTGACCAAAACTAACAGTGGGTAGCGTGAAAAGCGCAAGGCAAAAGATTAGAAAATTTTTCATGCGTGTAAGCATTAAAGAGGTGACAGGAAAGATATTATTCCTATCACAAATTTGCAGCGCTAATTGGGTCGGTACAAACTCCAAATTCATCCAAATTAGGAAAGGAAGGTCCTTAACATGGCACATTATGGCATAAATGGGCAAAATCGGACAAAGTCGGCCACTTATCATTTATTGACAAGTACACCAATCATCTGTAAGTGCTGTCGCCTGCAAGATAAGAGCGCCAGGCGGTGTTCCTACAGCGGTACACACTTGAAATGTTCCAATAGAGCTAGGGAAGTTCAAAGTAAATGTACCAGACGCCAAGCTAGTGTAAGTCAATATAAATGGAGGTGTACCAGTAAATGTAGCCGTTACAGTCGTACAAGCGCCCGCGCATACATTAGGGTTGGCAGCGGAGAAGGATACGGTCGGCAAAGGTCGCCAAACTACCGGATTTGCATTGGAAAAATCCAGACATGGATCATTCAAATCCACATTGCCGTTCAGGTTGTTGCCCGCAGCGGCTGCCATGTAGTACGTCACGCCCGTTTGCATAGGTGGTGCAAACGTGAAATTAGGCGTGTTGCTTGTAGCAATAATACTGCCCGCCGTGTCAGTGGGATTGCTGAATAAAACATATTGCAACAGATCGTTGTTATCCAGATTCTCGTTGCCATTATGGATAAAGGACGCTGTTTCATTCATGCAATAGTTGGTTAGCCCTTGTGGCACGATGCTACCTGCATTGGTGTTACATATACAAGGGTAATCCGGAAACCCGGTGGGAACGCTGCTAATACCCACAATATTTATACTCGTATTTGAAAAGTCGCACAATAAAGACAAATTGCCTGTAGCAGGGTTAAACTGATAAACAACCTTCTCAATTGCCATGTACACCGTGCCTCCTACATTACAAGCGCCCTGGATAAAATCAGAAGTATTTATTGTACCAACAATAGCAGAGTTTCCTGGGTTGCTTACGTCTATTTGTGCCACTTGTTGTACTGGAAAGCCAAAGTAGCCATAAAGTTGCCCGCCTACATACCAAAGTTCCATCTCAACCACCGGCAAGAAGGAGGAAGGCCAGTTGCCAATATAAGTAAACTGATTGGTAGTTGGGTTGAATTCTCCTAGGCCCTGCTGGGTGGCAATGTACAAATTACCCGAAGGGTTAAGAATGTTGCCCACAGCTACTTGCGGCAAGATATTCAAGGTAAAAATTGGATTTTGAGAGGGCGGATCAAATACCTTAATATTCGGTCCAGAACTATTTATAAAATTCCCATTAGGTAGTAATGTAAGATCATAATCTAAACCATCATTTACGAGAGAAACCGTACAAAAAGAACAGTCATCTAAGTTTATTTTGATGAGGGAACCTGGAATAATAGGTGGCACCTCGCCAGTAGCATAGATAATTTGTGCCCCCCCCCTGTGCGGCAAAGCCAGCATCAAGGTAAAAACCAGTATTTTAATTATCTTTTTTGAAAACAGATCTAGGGCATTTTGCCTCCTTGAAGCCAAATCTTCCGGCTGCCCTAAGGCATCTAAGATTTTGCACAGATCTTTGGGATACAGCAAAGAAGAAGTGTCAATACCAAGGTTCAACTTTGCTATTTTTCGTTTAAGTGTCTTGGTTGAGACTTTGTACATCTCAGCGACTTGCTTGATGGTCATGGTGGTGTTCATAAATTATGGAGATTTTATTATTTTGGAATGTGTGTTTTGAATAGTATTCACCGTTGGTTGAAATGAGCAAAATAGCATTAAAGCCTATGTGCTTGCATAAGACGTTCTAAATCCAACTAAGAAGGCAGGTATAAAAAAAGAAGGCTCATGTACCCCAAGTGCTGAATCTCCTTACTCAAAACAGTGTTTTCAGCGCTTTGGGAACATGAGCCAAAAAGAATCAGGTCAACAAAAAAATGGAGGCGAGCAATCGGGCCCAATAACGGAGCAAGTAAAAGAAATACATACAGGGGCAGCCGCAATGTGGTTTATTATAATGGGAATATACCCGGCGTGTTTGCATTGCGTAAAACAAAGTTAAAGTATCTTTTTGTAAATATCAAGTAGTATTTTTAAGAAAAACCGCTCGGTGTTTTTTTTTTAATTGATAATCAAGTAGTTAGGGAATTAATTTACATAGAATTAATAAAGAAACTAATTTAGTCGAGCTTACGCATCATTACGCGCTATTACGCGTCATCCAGCCTTGAATCGTTCCATATTTTAAACGATAAAGATTATTTTTGCGATTGAACCAAACTGTAAACAAACATGTCATTTTACCGATTTTTATGGCTATTGTTTTGGGCATTCACCCTTTCCTGCCCTATCAACCCTTTACAGGCGCAAATAATATATGTTTACAACGGTATTATAAATCAAATCACAAAGATTAATCTCTCCGACTGCTCTTTTTGTGATATAGCGCCTTCTTCCGGCAACTTTGGTCTTGCGGATGTGGTAGTGTTACCAGGAGGGGGGCTGTTAAACATTGGATCTACCTACCTGCGCCGCACCCCGCCACCGCCAGCCGCACAGGAAATTTGGGGAGCCGGTACCGGTACCTTGGAATATGGGAGCGGCCAGTTGGCGCCAAACGGCTTGGTCTACTTAGGTGGTATTGGCGGCTTGGGAAGCTTTAACCCGGCGAACAATACCCTGAATTTTATCGGCCCCTGGCCGGCTGCCTGGCCGCAAATATCCGTTAATGATATTTTTTTTGTAAATAATTTGTTATACGGCATAGTCTTTGATCCAAATGGTCAGACCTTTTTAATTCAAATTAATGTCAATAATCCCTCGCAATCACTTTGGTTAGGGCCTGTTAACGGCACCGGAGGAGCTGAAGGAGGAACCTGGAACGGCAATGCTGGGTATTTTGCCAGCAATGGTATATTTGATATTTATTTTTATGATATTACTTCCGGGAATAGCACGCTCGTTTGTGATTTGCCTGACGATGTTGTATGGGTAGGCGGCCTCTCCTTCCCGCCTGCGGGTACGCCGGAGCCGCCCTGCCTGTGCAGCACCAATGCGGGGGTACTTGGAGGCAATGGTACCATTCAGGTTTGTAGCAACGAAACACTCACGGTCCCGGCGGTCACGCAAACGGTGCTGGACGGCAATGATGTACTGCAATACATCCTGTTCAGCAACCCCAACGATACGGCAGGCAGTATTGTGGCCA
>JBAXTB010000503.1:0-3612 GCA_037130425.1 Bacteroidota bacterium | reverse complement strand
AAACATTGCTTTTTCTAAAATTAATCCCATATCTTTGCAACACAGTAAACAGCAGGATTATTTTCAACAACATGAGTCAAAGTATAATTTCCAACATTATTATTAGCCGCAGGATCTACACCTGAAGGGATTAATGATGTTGGAAAAACAACAACCCCGGTCGGTGTACAACACTTGCCGGGGTTGTTGTTTTATCTATCTTTGCGCCGCTTTTTTTAGTTATATTGAGGGGCTGACTCGAAGTCAGCCCCTCAATAAAAAGGAACACACAATTATGTACCGCGAATTCAAACACCTGAACCTCCCCGCCATCGACGCTGAAATGCTTCAATTCTGGGAGGACGAAAAAATCTTTGAAAAATCGGTGGACCAACGCCCTACCGATCGTTCGTTCGTTTTTTATGAAGGGCCGCCCTCGGCAAACGGCAAACCCGGCATCCACCACGTGATGGCGCGTACGGTAAAAGACGTGTTTTGTCGTTACCAAACGCTGAAAGGCTTCCGCGTGGACCGCAAAGGCGGCTGGGATACCCACGGTCTGCCCATCGAATTGCAGGTGGAAAAAGAGCTCGGCATCACCAAAGAAGACATCGGTAAAAAAATATCCGTCGACGAGTATAACCAGGCCTGCCGCACCACGGTGATGCGCTACAAAGACCTCTGGGACGATATTACCCGCAAAATGGGCTATTGGGTCGACCTCGACAATCCCTACATCACCTTCCACAACGAATACATCGAAACCTGTTGGTGGCTGCTTAAACGCTTGTACGACAAGGGTTTACTATACAAAGGCTACACCATTCAGCCTTACAGCCCGGCCGCCGGTACCGGCCTGAGCTCGCACGAATTGAACATGCCCGGCACCTATCAGGATGTGACGGACACGACGATCGTGGCCATGTTTAAGGTAAAAAACAGCCCCGACGCCGCGTTTTTGTTTGGTTCAAATGACGAAGATGTACGCATCCTTGCGTGGACGACCACGCCCTGGACTTTGCCTTCAAATACGGCCCTGACCGTTGGCCCGAACATCCAATATGTCAAAATAAAAACCCAAAACCCGTACACCAAAGCGGATGTGAGCGTGGTAATGGCAGAAGCCTTAGTTTCCAAATGGTTCGGCGGTAAAAACCAGCCGGAAATCATCGAACAATCGGCGCCTTTTAGCGGCCAAAGCATGTTTGGCATCCGCTATGAGCAACTGCTTCCCTACGTGCAACCCACTGACGGTGACGCATTTAAAGTAATCACCGGCGATTTTGTTACGACTGAAGACGGTACCGGCGTGGTACATACGGCGCCTTCGTTTGGTGCGGATGACATGCGCGTTGCGCGGCAACACGGTATTGGTTCGCTTACGCTGGTTGATAAACAAGGGAAATTTGTGGATGAAGTCGGCGAATTCGGCGGCCGCTACGTAAAAGACTACAAAAACGAGCCGAATTACCAGTCCGTCGACGTAGACATCGCTATTAAACTGAAAACGGAGGGCTACGCGTTCAACGTTCAAAAATACGTTCACCCATACCCGCATTGCTGGCGTACCGACAAACCGGTGCTCTATTACCCGCTGGATTCCTGGTTCATCAAAGCCTCCGCCATGAAAGAACGGATGGCTGAATTGAACAAAACCATCAACTGGAAACCGGAATCCACCGGAACAGGCCGTTTCGGCCAATGGTTAGAAAACCTGCAAGACTGGAACCTCTCGCGCTCCCGTTACTGGGGGGTGCCGCTCCCGATCTGGCGCACTGCCGACGGCACAGAGGAAATCTGCATTTCTTCGGTGGAGGAACTGAAAAAACACGTGCAGGAAGCCAACAGCCTCACGCATACCCGCGCATTCCAGGAGGCGCGCACGCAAGATGAAATCGACGCGATCATTGAAGGGTACAACACGGCCATGAAGCCCGAATTTGACCTGCACCGGCCTTATATCGACCAAATTGTGCTTGTTTCGCCGACCACGGGCAAACCGATGTACCGCGAAACCGACCTGATCGACGTGTGGTTCGACTCCGGCTCCATGCCTTATGCCCAATGGGGATTAGATCCTGAAAAAATCAAAAATGGCGATGATCGGCCGTTTAAAACGCCGTTTGAAACCAGTTACCCGGCCAGTTTTATCGCTGAGGGCGTGGACCAAACCCGCGGCTGGTTTTACACTTTGCACGCCATAGCCGTGATGTGTTTTGACAGCGTGGCCTTCAAAAACGTGGTATCCAACGGCCTCGTGCTCGATAAAAACGGCAATAAAATGTCAAAAACAAAGGGCAATGTGGTGGATCCGTTTGAAACCATCGACGAATACGGCGCAGATGCCACCCGCTGGTATTTGTTAGCCAACGCCTCGCCCTGGGACAATTTGAAATTTGATTTGGGCGGTATTTTAGAAACCCGGAACAAGTTTTTCGGCACCCTCTTCAACACCTATAACTTCTTTGCCCTCTACGCCAACCTCGACCGTTGGACGATGGATGAGCAAAACGTGATGCCTTACAGCCAGCGCACGGAGCTCGACCGCTGGATCATTTCCAAACTGTACAGCGTGGTGGCAGAATACCGCGCGGCCATGGACGATTACGAGCCGACCAAAGCCGCCCGCGCCGTAGAGACGTTTGTAGATGAACACCTGAGCAACTGGTATGTGCGCCTTGCCCGCCGCCGTTTCTGGCGCGGCGACTTGAGCGACGACAAACTGGCGGCCTACCAAACCCTGTTTGAGTGCCTGACCGTCATCAGCCAACTCAGCTCCAGCCTCGCGCCCTTCTTCTCCGATTGGTTGTACCGCAACCTCACGGCGCCGATCCGCGAACAAGCCAAACAACACAACACGCCGCTGCGCCACGATTCCATCCACCTAACCGACCTGACCGAACCCGATCCGTCGAAAGTGGATAAAGACCTGGAAACGCGGATGGAATACGCCCAGCGCATCTGTTCCCTCGCGCTCAGCATCCGGAAAAAGGAAAAACTGCGCGTGCGTTTGCCGCTGCAAAAAATCCTCTTGCCGGTGCTCGACGAAGCGTTCATCCAGCAGGTTGACGGTGTTAAAGACTTGATTTTGAGCGAAATAAACGTTAAAGAAATCGAGTACATCACGGACGCCAGCGGTTTGTTGAAAAAAGGCGCCAAGGCAAATTTCAAAACTCTGGGCGCAAAACTCGGCAAGGACATGAAAGCCGCAGCCGATTTGATCGCTGCATTCAGCAATGAGGACATCAACGCCTTAGAGAAAAGCGGCGCCTTAAACGTGACGATCAACGGCAACGCGTACACGCTCACACCTGAGGACATGATTGTCAGCACCGAAGACCTGCCAGGCTGGAAAGTGGCCTCCGACGGCGCGCTCACCGTAGCGCTCGATGTCAACATGACCGATGAACTGCTGGCAGAAGGCACTGCCCGCGACCTCGTGAACCGCATCCAAAATCTCCGCAAGGAAAAGGATTTCTCGGTGACCGACCGTATCCGCGTAACGCTCGAAAAACACGCCGCCATCGTGGACGCCGTACAACAGTTCGGCGAGTACATCAAGGCCGAAGTGCTGGCGGAGTCACTGATTATGTCGGATTCTGTTGGCGGGGAAAAGATCGAGTTGAACGATGA
>JBAXTB010000502.1:0-3634 GCA_037130425.1 Bacteroidota bacterium | reverse complement strand
TCGTCCGGACTAAGCGTAATGCCGTTGGTAGTACCCATATTGGTCTCCAGCAACAAAGGCGTTCCTTCGGGCGAAATGCGCCAGATTTGTCCGCTGCTATTGGCCCAGTCGGGGTCGGAGGCGTAAAGCACGTCCTTGGAAGAAATGGTCAAATCATTGGGCTGATGAAAACGGTCGTCGTGGCAAAAAACTGAAACTTCTTTGCTTATCGAATTGACTTTCAATACATTATGTCCGGTAAAATCCGCCAATAGCATCTGTCCTTTGCTGTCAAGTTGAATACTGTTGGCCGTGCTTCCCTTCGGTAATTCAAGGAATAATTCAACCTGGCGCCCCGGCTTAAACCGCGCGATGGTGCCGTCTTTTTGGTAGTTTACCACGAATAAATTTCCGGCTTTATCCACCTGCGGGCCTTCGCAATTTTTGGTAAACGATCCTTCCACACTCAAATCCCGCACCGTAACATGCTGCCCGGTGGCGCAACCTGAAAACAGGACGCAGACAAGAAATACTTGAATTTTATTCATGTTTTAATAGAGTTTTACCAGCGTTACGCCATGCGCATACACCTCGGTGCTAAATGTTTTTCCAAATTTGCCGATGTCTTTTTGACGCCACACATCGCGCACTTTTTTGTAGTCCTTCAAGCCCAGTTCCGACCAGTTCACGTCAATTTTCCGGTCCTCATCTGACAAATTGAAAATCCCGATTGCGCGACCGCCGTCGGCTAATTCCTTGACCCAAATCTGATAATCGTCCTTTTTCAGGGCTTGTGTTGCCTGTTTGCCCAAAGCATCCTGATCGATGGCCAAAACCTCGTCATTTGCAAGCAAATTGTAGGTAAAATCGTCAATTCTGCTCAAATCACAACCAATCAGCATGGGCGCCGAAAGCATGGCCCAAAGGCTGATATGCGTGTATTGCTCGGATGGCGTCAGGCGCGTTTGATGCAAATGATCGCCCCAACCAACCCAGCCGACGGTGAGCATATCCGGGTCGTTCCAGTGCCCCGGCCGGGAAAATGCCGAACTTTTATGTTGTATAAATCCGATGTCGCGCAGGCTTTCCCAGGTATCATTGATGTCGCCAGTGGTGCGCCAGAGGTTGCCGCCCACTTCTTCGCCCCATTCCCACACATCGCCCATGCCGTATTGGCACATCGAGTACACGATGTCGCGGTTGGTGGCATTCAGCGCCGCGCGCATGACTTCGTAGGGCTTTTTAAGTTCCGGAAGTGATTTATCCGGCGCAATTAAATCGTAGGAACACCAGTCGTATTTGAGGTAGTCAATCCCCCACCCTGCCCAGGTTTGGGCGTCCTGTTGTTCGTGTTGCCAGGTACCGAGGAAATTGCCGCAAGTGCGGGCGCCCGGCGAGGAATAAATCCCGATTTTCAAACCCATACGATGCAAATAATCGGCTAATCCCTTCATATCCGGGAATTTATCGTTGGTTTTAATCTCTCCCGTTTTGGCATCGCGTTCAGCCGCTTCCCAGCCGTCGTCGATGTTCATATAGTTCCAGCCGTGGCGGGCCAGGCCGCTTTTAATCATACTTTCGGCCGAGGAACGCACCTTGGCATCGCTTACACTCAGACCCCAGCAGTTCCAGGAATTCCAGCCCAGCGGCGGCGTGAGACAAATATTGTCGCCGATCACAAAATTGACGATTTTGGAGCGGCTGCCTACATTGTTGGTAGCCGTGATGGTCACGCTGTACATGCCCCGCGTGTTGACCATGCCGGAAATAACGCCCGTTTGCTGTTCTAATTTTAACCCTCTCGGCAAACCTTTGATCGTGTACTGCATCGGTTGTTTGCCCGAAACGGCAATGGTAAATTGAAACGGCACACCCGGCCGCGCGCCAAAGGCATCAGGGTTGTTGATTTGCGGCATCGAACCTTCCGGGGGCGTCAGGATATAGGGTGTTTCCTGTTCGACGGTACGCGTTCTGCCTGTGTTTTTTTCCTTAAATGTGAAACGCACCCGCGCACGCTCCTGACTCGAAAACGTGATGGGACAAGGCAAATTTTCGCTGGCTTTTACCGTGATATTTACTTGCGCTTTCCAGTCCGGTTTAATTTTGTTTTTATGTGTAAATACCTCCGTAATTAATTCACCGTCAATGGCTTTCGGGTATTTATTTTCCAGAAAAATCTTCTTTTTAATACTCCATTTTGGTGAAAAATCGTAAGGCGATTGCGAAGCGTCTAATTTGATATAATCAATTAAATCCACAAATGAAATGCTGCGCTCGGCCTGCTCAAACATGCCGCCGCCACCGCCGCCGTCGTACACGCGCACGGAAATGGTATTTTCGGTATTCCAGCGCAAGGCCGGGTGATTGCCGGGAATCACGTAGCGCCTCGGAGCATCCCAGGCTGTGATATA
Organism: Bacteroidota bacterium; assembly: GCA_037130425.1. Taxonomy (GTDB): domain Bacteria; phylum Bacteroidota; class Bacteroidia; order Chitinophagales; family Saprospiraceae; genus M3007. The sequence goes on along the minus strand of JBAXTB010000502.1, from coordinate 1,244 downwards.
ACCGCCCTTTTCAGTCGGAAAATGCCCCGTTTGGCCGATTTTTTCACCGTTTAAATATACTTCATCCACATCATCAATGCGGCCGAGCAAAACCCGGATGCTGTCTTTTAAATATGCGTTGTCTTTTAGAGACGCTGGCAGTTTAAAATGAATGCGATACCACGCGTAACCATCGTAGTTTTCATAACCTTGGCTTTCCCAAATATTACTCGGACGAATGGTTTTCCAGTCGCTGTCGCTGAATTCAGCCCGCGACCAGGCAAGATCGTCGCCGGTTTTAAATTTCCAGTCGCCGGAAAGGTCAATTTGGGCTAAACAACAAAGGGGAAGTCCCAAAAGCAACAATATTAGATTGCGTTTCATTTAAAAATAGATTTAATCGGCGATCATCATGGTCAGAACCACTACCTTGTTTTTCAGTTCAATGGTCGCCTGTTTGGTTTCTTTTTCATTGGTGAGCAGGATGAGTCCGTCGATAAATGTGCTATTGAAAGGCTTACCCTCCAGCCACAACGCTTTGCCGATCAAATATGCTTCTTCTACGGTGGTAGATCGGTCAAATTGGATTTTATACGTCGAATTATCTTTTCCCTTATTCACTTCTATTACAGCGCTGTTGACAAACGCCTGCGTATAATGTTCCAGTCCAGATTTCGTTTTGGCTAATTGAACGCGTTTACCTTTCGGTTTGCTATGCACCATCATGTATTGTTCTGCAACAGAGTATTTCGGGTCCACATGATCTTTTAAAATAACCTTCGCAGGCGCTTGATACTTAGACAAATACGCATCAAAAACATACCCGGTTTTATTGTCCCAGGTTTTGACTTTTACCCAGTAACCTGTCAAATCATAGCCCTTGAATTCATTCACCACCGTATGGGCAAATTTCTTAAAATCTTCCTTTTGCACCACCACCGGCGCGCCGTTCGGCAGGGTTTGCATTTTGGCGCCCGCCGGATCAGGTTTTTCTCTTAATGCAAGACCGATGGTAGACAACACAAATAATTTATCGCCGACTTTGTAATTGGCAATAGCGGACAAAAGTGCCGGATAAAGGATTAGCAACAGCAAAAAGCGCATTTTCAACATGGGAGAGAACGTAGTGTTTGTTATAAAAAACATGAGCGCCTGCGGCAAATACCTCGCAATCAGCGTCTGCCCCTAAGGCCACTTTTTCAACACAAAGCAATGGTGTATTCTTTTATTTTTAAAATCATTCGGCACCGTTTTTCCGGTAATAT
>JBAXTB010000501.1:0-3653 GCA_037130425.1 Bacteroidota bacterium | reverse complement strand
CTTTTGAACGCTTGCTTTTCGGCGAACGGATATTCAGGTAGCATGTTACGCATACCAAGGATATAACGGCCATCCAAAAACACACTGATTTTGCCGATTTTGTAGTTGACGCCGGCTCCGAAATGAAGATTAACGTTTGTTCGGGCGGCAGCAAATTCAGTATCTGGAATATCGTCAGAAGGATATTGATCTTTTTTAAAAACCGCCTTGAGGTTTTCCTCATAAGCGCCTAAGTAGTTCGCATTGGGATTGGTACTCGTATACTTGACTTTAGTTTGTTTGTTTCCGTTTAAACCCAAACCAATTGATGGGCCGGCAAGGGCATAAAATTTTACCGCATCCGACCCAAACTTTACTTTGGCAAGAACTGGAACCTCAATTGTATTTATTTTAATGGTTACGTCGAAGCGAGCGAAATCTGTATACCCATGATCCATAATGGCATTAGATCCGTAATACTTGCCTCCATGCGTGCCGTACATGATTTCCGGCTGAATTGCGAAACAATTCCCAATACCGATTTCAGCAAATAAAGCCCCCTGCGGGACAACGATGTTTTTAAAATCCGGATCACCGGTTTCTTTTGGCGTAACACCAAACTTTGTCAATAAAATGCCGCTGCGAACGCCGATACTAACTTTTTGAGCGTATCCGTGCAGGACAAAAAAACTGCATAGCAATAAAAGCGGTAGTTTGAGTTTATTTTGTTTCATGTTGTAATCGTTTGTTTAAGTGCGTATTTAAAATTGTTTTTGATTTAAAATCACATTGAAAATCAATAAGTTGTGCTAAAAGATGCAAACCCGCTGATCGAACGCTTCAACTATTTTCAATGACGTATTTAAAGTAAAAAAGGTTTGGGTGGTCTGAATAAAATTTCCAAAACCTTAGCGCGTGTTGGGATTTTTTCACAAAAACAGTCCACGCTCGTCAGGGTAAACGCCGGGATACCGTGTCTCCATTCGATTTCCAATTCATTTTACGGGTGAAATCCGAAATCTTTCCGGGAAAGGGCCGCTGCAAAACCGGCTCTTTCTTTTTCCCCAAACAAACGGGGCGACACTAAAAAATTAAGCTACATGAAAAAACAACTGATCCGGTCAGCGTACCTGCTGATCGCCCTGCTTTGCTGTGCCCAATTGCACGCTCAACACTACACCCAAACACTCAAAGGCGTTGTACTCGACAAAGCCGTCAAAACCCCGCTGATCGGCGCCACGGTGGCCCTCATCAGCATCGACCCGATACGCGGCGCCAGCACCGATGCCGAGGGCCGTTTCCGAATCACTGATGTTCCGGTGGGCAAACATTATCTGCGGGTTACCTATTTGGGTTATAAAGAACAAATCGTGCCCAACATCACCCTCAATTCCGGCAAAGAAACCGAACTGACCGTGGAACTCGAAGAGGCCTTGTTTGAAAGCAAGGAGGTCGTGATTCAGGCCAAAGTGGATAAACAAAAGCCGCTCAATGAATTATCCGTCGTGAGCGCCCGCACCTTTTCGGTGGAAGAAACCCAGCGTTTTGCGGCTGCTGTGAATGACCCCGGCCGCATGGCTTCTTCCTTCGCCGGCGTGGCTTCCACGGGCGACGGCAACAACTCCATCGCGATCCGGGGCAATGCGCCCAACGGCCTGCTTTGGCGCATGGAAGGCGTGGATATCCCCAACCCCAACCACTTTTCGGCAGTGGGGACCTCCGGTGGCGGCATTTCCATTTTGAGCGCGCAACTGCTCAGTAATTCCGATTTCCTGACCGGCGCTTTTGCTGCCGAATACGGCAACGCCTTGTCGGGCGTTTTCGACCTGAAACTGCGCAAAGGCAATTCCGAAAAGCGTGAATACACCATACAGGCCGGCTTTTTGGGCTTGGATGCCGCCGCCGAAGGGCCGTTTCGTTTGGGCAAACAAACCGGCTCATTTTTGGTCAATTACCGCTATTCTACCTTGTCCATCGTTTCCAAATTGGGCGTAAGTGTCGGTTCCGCCAGCACCGATTTTCAGGATTTATCCTTCAATATCTGGATGCCGGCGGGTAAATTGGGTACTTTCACCTTGTTCGGGATCGGCGGCCTCAGCGACCAGAAATTTCGTGGTCAAGCGGATTCCACACTTTGGTCTGACAATCCCGATAAGCGCTACAATACCGATTTTTTTGCCAATACCGGCGTAGTGGGCCTCACGCACAGCCTGATTTTGGGCGACCGCACTTCACTGAAATCCGTTGTGGCAGTTTCAGGCACTCAAAACGGCGAAGAGGACGACTGGTTCCGCGATGATTATGTGAAACGCCGCTTGTTTGACAACCGCCACCTGCAAAACAAACTCACGGTATCAAGCACATTGAACCATAAATTCAACGCGCGAAACTTCCTGCGCGCGGGCGCCTACGTGAACCTGATGGGTTTCAATTTTAAACAACACGCCTGGGACGACGAACAACAACGCCTTGAACAACAATTGAATAACAAGGGCAACGCCGCGTCCATCAACAGTTTCGCGCAATGGCAATACAAGCCTGGCGAACGCGTAACCCTGAATTTTGGCGTCCACGCCATCGGTTTTTTATTGAACAATACCTGGTCGGTAGAGCCGCGTGCTTCCGTAAAATACGCATTTTCGGAGCGCCAATCCTTGAGTTTTGGCTACGGCACACACGGGCAAATGCAGCCGCTGGGCGCCTATTTTGCGCAGGTGGAACAGCCGGATGGAACATTTACGCAGCCCAATAAATCGCTCGGATTTACCAAGGCCCAGCATTTTGTCCTTTCGTTCGACCAGTCTTTTCTTGGAAACTGGCACGTAAAACCAGAAATTTATTATCAACTCATTTCGAATGCGCCGGTAAACAGCGCCGAAAAAGACGCGTTTTCGGTGTTAAATATTGAAGGCGGTTTTGTAAATAAAAGTTTGGTAAACAGCGGAAAAGGCCGCAATTACGGAATTGAACTCACGGTTGAGAAATTCCTGACCCACGGGTTTTACCTGCTGCTGTCTTCTTCCCTTTTTGAAGCAAAATACCAGGGCAGCGACGGGATTTGGCGCAACGGACGTTATAACACGAACTACGTAAACAGTTTGGTGGCCGGAAAAGAATGGGACTGGAACCGGGGCCGCAAAAACCGCAGCATCGGCCTAAATATGAAATGCACCTACATGGGCGGTTTACGGGAAGCGCCGGTGGATCTGGCGGCCTCCATTACCAAGGGCGAAATGGTGCGGGACGAAACCCACGCTTTTGAAGATCGTATGCCCGATTATTTTCGCTTAGATGCCGGGGTGCGCCTGAAACGTAACTATTCCGGCCTCACCACTACCCTTTCCCTGGATCTGCAAAATGCCACCAACCGCGAAAACGTGTACGGCCGTTATTATGACGACAAAACAAAATCGGTGAAATACTATTATCAAACGTCGCTGATACCGGTGCTGGCTTATAAATTGGAGTTCTAAGATGTTAGATTTAACTTTCCCCGTTCCTCGACCACCAACGCGATCGGTGCATCTAATGTTTTGTTTATTTTACCAGCCCGCGCATCACAAGCGCCGCCACGTATTTCCCAATAATATCAAACTCAATATTCACTGCTTCACCAGCTTCCAAAGTCTTAAAATTCGTATGCTCCCAGGTGTAAGGAATAATCGCCACCGAAA
>JBAXTB010000500.1:0-3653 GCA_037130425.1 Bacteroidota bacterium | reverse complement strand
CAAACATGAAACGTAGCCTTTCTCTTACAATACTTTACCTCTTTGTTAGCAGCGTCGCCCTCGCCCAAACAAACCCCTTCGAGCCGGAAATCCGTGCCTTCGAAAAACAGGACTCCGCCAAAGCGCCTAAACCTGGACAAATTTTGCTGTACGGCAGTTCTACCTTGCGTTTATGGGATACCTACGCACAGGATTTTACCTGTAAAACCTTGAGCGTGGTCAATCGCGGATTCGGCGGCTCACAAACCAGCGATGCCAATCTGTTTTTTGACCGGGTGGTATTGCCACAAAAGCCTAAGTATTTATTCTTTTACGAAGGCGACAACGACTTGAATGCAGGGAAATCGGTGGAAACAATTTTCGCTGATTTTCAGGTGTTTATGCAAAAAATGAAAACCCAATTACCCAATACGCGGGTTGTTATTTTTGCCGTAAAACCCAGTCCTTCCCGGATTAAGTTGTTTGAACAACAAAAGGCGCTCAACAAGCAGTTTAAGCAGTTGGCGCGAAAGGAAAAGCAACTGTATTTTATGGATACATTCACGCCCATGCTGGGCAAAGACGGAAAGCCCGACCCGACGTTGTATAAGGCGGATATGCTGCACATGAATGCGCAAGGCTATCGGATTTGGACGGCGCGGGTGCAGCGTTTATTGAAGCGTTGGAAGGCGTGATGCCCACTGACAATCAAATGTTTAAGAAGATTAATATCAGTTATTTTTGCTTAAATCTCCCGTTGTTAAATGTGGGAATCAACCCATCGCTTGTCATGCCGCAACGCAGTGGAGGCAACTACACAAGCCATACTGCGGCGAAATAATTAAGCAAAACTCCCGAAAAGCCTGGTTTGTGTAGATGCCTCCGTAAACTACGGCATGACAAGCGTTTGTTTGAATATCTCGATCATGACACGGTGATCCGAATAAGCTCACCCGCCGATATTCGAAATTACATCTAACAGTGTGGAAATAATCTTGTTGCGCTCCAAACCAGATTCTTCGTTGGACAAAACGCCGATATTTACCTGGCGTTTCAATTGACTCAGGCGTCCTGATTGCAACAGAATCGTGGTACGATCGTCCGCGTCCAGCACGTCGGCATCCATAAGCATTTCAATGGCGCGTTCCGCTTTTCCGCTTGCAATCAGGTCTTCTAATGTTTTGCGAAGGCCTGCGTTGGCTTTGAGCGACATGTCTTTGGGCTGATGCCCTGGGCCGTAGTAATTGTTGTTGTATATATTTACGTTATTGCCGGAAACAACATCATCTCCAAGGCGGAAATCGCCGCCAGCCTTGATGGTGCTGCCTTTGACTACGTTCTTTTCGTCGTGACTGTCATTCGATTGTGCGCCAGTATCACCAATATGGACATTGCCACCCGCCTCAATATTTGCGTTAGAAATTACGTTTTTAAGACTGCTTTTTTGCGTTTCGAAAGCCGCCAATTGTTTTTCAAGTGCGGCTTTAAACGCAGGATCTTCGAGCGCGTCTTCTAATTTTAGTTCAATGACGGTCTTTTTGCTTTCGACGCTCCGGGTGGAATCTTTTAACTTTTCTTCCGTTTTGACATCATCTTTCAAAAACCAGGATTTAATCCATTTGGCGGCTTCTGAAATAAACTCCTTTGGAAAGCTTTTCACGGTTTCATCTTCCGTGATGATACCGAGGATGTAGGATGAGGCTTGGTTGAGCAAAGACATGGTGTGGGTGTATTTGTGTGTTGGAGAACGTCGGCAAATATAAGAGTATCTAATTGACAATCAAAGGCAAACTTGCGCTGTTTCCTTCAACGGTGACCTGCAAAATATAAGCCCCAGGCGCCAAACCTGTTTGAATCGGAAGCATTTGACGACCGCTGCCCAAATCCGTAGTTTGTGTTTTCAGCAAGCGACCCGTTGCGTCCAACAAGCGATAACGCAATTCGGTAGCAGCCGGCAAATCAAGGGAAAGCACGCAATCTCCTTGCGTTGGATTTGGCGAAATGGAAAGGCCATATCGTTCAACAAGCAAAGAAACACTGCTTTGTATAATCGTCAAAACCTGGCAAAAAGTGTCTGTCCCACATTGATTTGATACATATTGACAAACATCATAAGTTCCCGGCGCCGTGAACGTGTGAAAAGGATTTGGCAGGGTGCTGGAACCGCCATCTCCGAAAGCCCATAAATATGCATAGCCAGGATCAGTAGATGATGTATTAAAAACGGCATCCAAACCGCTGGTCGCAAAATCAAACCCTGCCGTCGGGGGGGCACATGCTACCTGCACGCGTTGCGCGTAAGGCATGCTCGACCCGGCATTGTTGCGGTTTTCGGCCCAAACAGCGACCACCTGCCCGTTAAAAGACGTATTAAACTGAATACGGGATTTGACGCCGGTCGGATTCGTAGCAGCATCGTGGGTTTGGCCGGCCCATTCAAAATTGCCGGAAGCGTCTAATTTCACGGCCAATAGATCCTTTGGAAACACGCCGTTGGAGTTGCCGTTCGAAATCAAAAAGATTGGCTGGTCATTCACTAACTGTAAGTCGCCTTGATGAGAGATATAAGTGGCAGAAACAGGGAAAAGTATCTTTCCCTCATTGCCCAATAACCGCACGCCGGTATTTTTATTAAACTTTTGAACATACTCACCCGCAGAACCTTGCGACGCATCGGTGTAAGTGCAAACCGCCCATACGGCATTGGAACCTTTGGCAAACGCAATTTTTACATCTTCCTCAAACAACGCGGTTTGGGTAGAAAAATCGGAACCATTGATGCCCCAGGGCAGGCTGCCGTCGGGGTTGATGCGCTGCAAAAAGACATGTGGTTCAATGCCTTGCGCCCCGGCATATCCGAAATACAACACGTCCCCATCTTGGCGCAGGTTGTAGCGACGATTAAATGCCGTGTAATAATTGTTGGTAAGCGCTACCGGAGCCGCCCAAACAGCCGCGCCTGCGTTGGTGTAGCGTTGGGCGAAAGGCAAAGCGCTGGGCGAAAAACCGCCGCGGTCATGTATAATCACCACATAATCGCCGTTCGACAAGGCGGCCAATTCCCCGGCGCTGCTTTTGTGGTTCGCGATACCCGGTTCAACCGTAATCGGATTAGCCCACAGCAGGGTGCCATCGGCCGCAATTTTTTGCATCGCGGCTTTGTTGCCCGGCAGCCAGGTGACAATGGTTTCATTGCCTTCAATCGGCAGTACTTTTGCATCGTATCCTGTACCCGGATTGACCCCGGCATCGCCCCAAAGTTGTACGCCGGCTGGTGAAACTTTGTTTACATAAACCTTATTGTCCGCACCCGTGCCGTTGAACGCAACATACACGTTGTTATCTCGGTCAATATTCATGGACCAGGTGGTGGTAAAGGAACTCATTTCCACCGCGCTGTTTAAAAGCATGCCATCCGGGCCGAACAATTTATTTCCGTCGGCATCCAGCAGTTGAAGGCGTAATTCGTAGTATCTGGGCGCTGGCACATCATGCCAAAAGGCAATATAGGTTTTGCCGTCGGAAGTGCCGATGGATTGCAAATCACCGGTAACGGATGAAGCGGCTAAGGTATTTACATCTGTGTTATCTGTCCACTGGGCTGATAGTGAGGATGTTATGAGACAAAAAACAAGGGCAAGTACGGGAAATTTCATAGGTAAGATTTTAGATAA
>JBAXTB010000050.1:0-22080 GCA_037130425.1 Bacteroidota bacterium | reverse complement strand
ACCTGTTCGGCCCAGCGGCAACCAAGGCCGTAGGTCAAAATAGTAACTTGACTGCCGGAGCGCACCTGCCGGGCTTTGCCGATTTCTACGGTGTAAAATCCGTCGGGCACCAAGCCGTTTTCGGAGCGGTACAGGGCCTTGTGTTCAAAAAACATCACCGGATTCGGGTCTTCAAAAGAAGCGATCAAAAGCCCCTTAGCATCGTAAGGCGTGCTTGGGTACACCACTTTCAGGCCGGGTACGTGGGTAAACCAGGCTTCGTTGGTTTGGGAGTGAAACGGTCCCGCGCCCGTGCCCCCGCCCGTGGGCATACGCACCACCACATCGGCGTGTTGTCCCCAGCGCCAGTGCAGTTTGGCTAAATTATTGACAATCTGGTTGAAACCGCAGGTCACAAAATCGGCAAACTGCATTTCCACCATACTTTTCATGCCTTTCAGGCTAAGGCCCAAGCCGATGCCGAGGATGGCGCTCTCGCACAGGGGCGTGTTGCGCACGCGATCCTTGCCGAATTCGTCCATAAAACCCGCCGTGATTTTAAACACGCCGCCGTAATCGGCAATATCCTGGCCCATCAAAATGAGTTCCGAGTGCCGCCGCATGGACTCGCGCAGGCCTTCCGAAATGGCGTCGATGAAGCGGATTTCGCGTTCAGCGCCGGTCGGTTTTACCGCGCCGTGGTGGTAGGGCGCGTACACATCGTTCAGTTCTTCTTCCGTATTCGCCACCGGCTCCGGTTCGTTGAACATCACGTCAACGGCGTCCTGAATCGTTTTTTTATAGGTTTTGCGCAGGTTTTCGCTGAATTCAGGTTTTAAAATGCCTTCTTCCTGCAACCAGCGCTCGTAATTTTCCAAAGGGTCCTTTTTAGCCCAGGCGTCCATCATTTCCTGGGGCACATATTTGGTGCCGCTGGCTTCCTCGTGCCCGCGCATACGAAAGGTGATGCATTCCAGCAAAAACGGTTCGGGATTTTCCCGCAATTCTGCCGCAATTTTTTGGATGGTGGAATAGGTTTCTAAAATATTATTGCCGTCGATTTTGGCGCTGCGCATCCCGTACCCAATGGCGCGATCCACCAGGTCTTTGCAGGCGTATTGCTCGCTGGGCAGGGTAGAGAGGCCGTAACCGTTGTTTTCGATCACAAAAATTACGGGCAGTTTCCAAACAGAGGCCACATTGAGCGCTTCGTGGAATTCGCCCTGACTGGTGGCGCCTTCGCCGGTAAATGCCAAGGAGACCTTGCCTTCTTTTTTCAATTTATGCGCCATCGCCACACCGGCGGCCAGCGAAAGTTGCGGCCCTAAATGGGAAATCATGCCCACAATGCCGTGTTCCAACGCGCCGAAGTGAAAGGAACGGTCGCGGGCTTTGGTGTAACCTAAGCGTTTGCCCTGCCATTGGCAAAACAGACGATCCAGCGGCATATCGCGGGCGGTGAAAACGCCGAGGTTGCGGTGCATGGTAAAAATCACTTCATCGGGTTGCAAGGCACAAGCGGCGCCTACTGCAATGGCTTCCTGGCCAATGCCACTAAACCATTTGGAAATGCGACCCTGACGAAGCAAATTGAGCATTTTTTCTTCAATCAGCCGGGGTTTTACCAACTGTTCGTATAAATGCAGCAAGGTTTCTTTCTTAAAACCCTTTTTGGAATACTTGATGACGGATGTGGTGGCAGGCATGTGGCAGGACAGTTATATGCGCAGGATAGTAGTTTTTGTTAGCGCCCCTTCATTGGATGACGTTTTTTGCGCTGCAAAGGTCGCATTTGTATGAGAATTGATGTTGCATGAATTGAAAAAAACATGCGCATTTTAAAGCAAATTATAGCGCAATCATCTAATTTCGGCTATAGAGTCTTTTTAATTCCATAATATCGCCGCTTAAACGCATTTATATTAGTTATCATGAAAACACAATCCAACAACAACATTTTTGTACCAATCGGGCTGTCAAAACAACTGTTTGCCGGCCTTTTTATCCTTTTTCTGTATTTAAACGGTTTGTCGGCGCAAACAACCTTGCGCCTGCCTGCGGGAATGCAAAAAATCACTTCGGTGGAAGGCATTACCGAGTACAGTATGGAAAACGGTTTGCACGTCCTATTGTTCCCAGATCCTTCAAAACCAATCGCCACGGTCAATATTACCTACAAAGTTGGCTCGCGGCATGAGGATTATGGCGAAACCGGCATGGCGCACTTGCTTGAACACTTAGTGTTTAAAGGCACGCCCAAGCACCCGAATATTCCGCAGGAATTGACGGAACACGGCGCGCGCCCAAATGGCACCACGTCTTTTGACCGAACCAACTATTTTGAAACCTTTGACGCCACGGAAGATAACCTGCGTTGGGCGCTTGACTTAGAAAGCGACCGTATGGTGAATTCCTACATTGCCCGCAAAGACTTAGAAAGCGAGTTTTCCGTGGTGCGCAGCGAATACGAATCGGGCGAAAATAACCCCGGCGGCGTGCTGTTCAAGCGCATTTTGGCGGCGGCTTTTAATTTTCACAACTATGGCCACACGACCATTGGCGAAAAATCGGACATTGAAAAAGCGCCCATAGAGCGTTTGCAGGCTTATTACCATAAATACTACCAACCCGACAATGCGGTGCTGTTGGTGGCTGGTAAAATAGACGAGCAAAAAACGCTGGACCTTGTGTATGAATACTTTAGCAAGATTCCAAAACCCACGCGCGTGCTCACGCCTACGTACACGGAGGAGCCTACGCAAGACGGCGAACGTCAGGTGACGCTGCGCCGAGTAGGCGATATTCAGGTGTTCACGACTTTTTTCCGCTCCGTTGCCGGCGGGCACCCGGATTATCCGGCCCTTTCTGTTTTAGCCAATTTGCTTACGGATGAGCCTTCCGGACGTTTGTATAAAGCCTTGGTTGAAACGAAAAAAGCGGTGTCCGTGGGCGGCGCATCTTCCGGAAACGCAGAGGCTGGCTGGACTTATTTTATCGCCCAGGTACGCGACGGCGGTTCGTTGGACAGCGCGCGCATGATTTTATTGGACGTATTAGACGGTCTGAAAAAAAATCCGCCGACGGCAGATGAGGTGGCCAAAGCCAAGGCGCGCATTCAGAAAAATCAGGAAATGTTTTTCAAACAAAGCGACCGTTTGGGTTTGTCGCTGAGCAATTACATCGGCATTGGCGATTGGCGTCTGGCGTTTTTGTTCAGAGATCGCATTGCCAACGTTACGCCGGAAGATGTGCTTACGGTTGCAAATAAATATTTCAAACCGGCAAACCGTACCTTAGGTTTCTTTATTCCTGATAAAAATCCGGATCGGGCTGAAATCCCGCAAGCGCCTGATCTTCAGGTCGTTTTGAAAGATTATACCAGCAAAGTACAAATTGCGCAAGGAGAAGATTTTGATCCTTCGCCGGAAAATATTGAGAAGCGGACTACACGCGGCAAATTGGCTAACGGCATGCAATACGCGCTGCTTTCCAAGGAAAACCGGGGCGATGCCGTAAATGCAACCTTTACGTTCCGCTTCGGCACCTTGCAAAGCGTAAAAGGCAAATCAATGCCGGCTTCCTTTGCGGCACAAATGTTGGACAAAGGCATAGAAGGCAAAGACCGTCAACAAATTAAGGAAGAATTGGACCGCCTCAAAGCGCGGGTTTTCTTTTTCGGCAGTGAACAAAGTTTAGGCGTAAGCATCGAAACCGAGCATAAAAACCTGGCAGAGGTGATTCAATTGGTTGGAAAAATATTGCGCACACCGACCTTCCCGGAAACGGAATTTGAAACAATGAAAAGAGAGTCGCTTGCTGACATCGATCAGCAAAAATCGGATCCGGAGGCACTGGCGCGCAAGAAGTTTGACATGATTAGCAACAAGGATTATCCGAAGGACGATCCGCGCCACGTATTCACGTTTGAAGAAGAGGCCGAACAGACCAAAGCTTTGAAATTAAGCGAAGTAAAAGATTTTTATAAGAATTTTTACGGCGGCAGCAGCGCATCCAGCGCAGCGATTGTAGGCGATTTTGACCAAAAAGAAGTTGAAAAAGCCATGCAGGCTGCTTTTGGTGATTGGAAAAGTCCGGCAAAATTTGAGCGTATCGCCGAAGATTACAGCCCGATTCCCGGCAAAACGGAGGTTATTAATACCCCGGACAAATCGAATGCCGTGTATGTAGCCGGCTACGGTTTTGCCATGCGCAATGATGATCCGGAATACCCGGCTGTTACCATCGGCGGTTCTATCCTTGGCGGCGGCTTCCTCAACAGCCGATTGGCTACGCGTATTCGCCAAAAAGAAGGTCTGAGTTACACGGTGCGCGGCAGTTTCTTTGCCAGCCCATTGGACAAAGACGGCGGTTTTTCGGCCTATATGATTTACAATCCGGACAATGTGGCCAAACTGGAAACCGCATTTAAAGAAGAAATCGAACGGGCTGCCAAAGATGGTTTTACCCCGGAAGAACTTGAAACCGCTAAATCAGGTTGGTTGAAATCCCGCAAAGTGAGCCGCACCTCGGATGCCTCGCTTGCCAGTACGCTCAGCATCTACCTGTACTATGGCCGCGACCTGAATTGGGATCGTCAACTTGAAAACAATGTACAAAGTCTGACCGTACAACAGGTAAATGCTGCGATGAAAAAATACCTTGATTATTCAAAAATGATCACGGTGAAAGCAGGTGATTTTCAGAAGAAAGGCAAGCCGTAACCAGGATTTCATTTGATTCGAAGATTTTCAGGATGGATTAAATTGATTTTCAAAGGATTACCTGACTTGCGTTTTTAGAACCTTTTACGATGAAACCCACTTTTGAACTGCGCGATTACCCGATTTTTGTGGGCGATTTGCTTGATTTTTTTCCAAAATGGATTCAAAAACGAGCATATTCCCAATATTTTCTGATCACCGATGAACACACGCGGCATCAGTGTTTGCAGCCTTTTTTAGACGGAACCGGTCTGGATTCAGATATGCCCGGCGTAACGATTCCGGCAGGAGAGCGCTTCAAAAACATGGCCACCTGCGAACAAATCTGGCAGGCCATGTTTGACGCCGGGCTGGATCGGAAAGCCCTGGTCATTAACTTAGGCGGCGGGGTGATCGGCGATATGGGCGGTTTTTGCGCAGCGACATACAAACGTGGGGTGGATTTTATTCAGGTGCCGACAACGCTGCTTTCCATGACGGATGCGGCGGCGGGCGGCAAGTTAGCCATTGATTTTCAAGGGATTAAAAACGCGGTGGGTTTGTTTAAAAATCCGGCGGCTGTGTTTGTAAACCCTGTTTTTTTAGAAACACTGCCTGCGCGTGAGTTGCGGAGCGGTTTTGGCGAGGTCATCAAACACGCCATGATCGGCGACCCGGCGCTTTGGGACAGGATTGTAAAACTTGATCGTTTAGACGGCGTTGACTGGGTTGATATTTTAAAACCGTCGATCGCAGTAAAGGTGAAGGTGGTGGAAGAAGACCCGCTTGAAAAAGGGCTGCGGGCCGTGCTCAATTTCGGTCATACCATCGGACACGCCTTGGAAAGTTATTATTTGCACACCGCTTCGCCCTTGGCCCACGGCGAAGCGGTTGCGATTGGCATGTTGTGTGAGGCCGAATTGGCGCCTAAAAAGGCCAAATTGCGCAACAATGAACTAATTAGCATCGTCCAGCGCTTTTACCCGCATCGTACAGTGCCGGAAAGCGTGTTGCCCGAACTGTGGAGCCTGATGCAACAGGACAAAAAAAATGCCGCCGGGGCGGTACGCATGGCCTTGCCGGATGCGGAGCCGTACACATTGCATTTGATGGATCTTATTTTTGAAGATTTTAGACGTAGTTTGATGGTTTACAGCATGTTATAAATTTTGATAAACCTACAATTCCTTCAAAGTATTATCAATTAATGTAGTTTTTGGGCGTCAATAGTTAGTATTTATGATCTTGGTTAGATTACTACAACGCTCTGGAAGCATCTTCCCTAAACCGATCATTGAGCACCTTCCTTTTGGTATCCTATTTCCCCTTATATTTGCACAGGATTTTTAATTATTTCAATGGCAAAAGACAAATTTCATGCGCATGTACGCGAAGCCCTCGAAAATGACGGGTGGACGATTACTCATGATCCTTACAAGATCATGATTGGGCGTCGCCGTGGATACATTGATTTAGGCGCAGAGTTGATTGCAGCAGAAAGGGAAACTGAAAAAATTGCCGTCGAAATAAAGAGTTTTCTGGGACTTTCCGATCTCGACCAGTTTGAAGATGCAATGGGGCAATTCTTAATTTACTTATTTGCGCTCACAAAACGAGATCCTGAACGGATACTATTTTTAGCAATACCGAGTTTGTTCTATGAAAGTTTCTTTGAAGACCCATTTTTTGTTGAATTAGCACAACATTATCATTTAAAAATTGCTGTTTTCGATCAAACTAAACCGATGATTTTAAAATGGATCAAGTAACTGCTTATAAAAAATTGGTTGGTGATATTATGCAGGAGGTAGCCAATATGACCCCTTCAGATGATGTATCAGAAACACAATTAATCATTGATATGGAGCGAGGCCATTTCGTGCTGTTCTCTATTGGTTGGTATGAAAACAAGCGCGAATACCTGCCTTTTGTCCATATTGATGTTAAACTGGATGGTAAAATTTGGATTCAACATGATGGTACCGATCTGGTACTGGCACAATGGTTAATTGACAAAGGGGTACCTAAAAAGAACATTGTTTTAGCATTTCACGCACCGGCAAGGCGTGAACTAATTCCAGATTTTGCTACGATGTAGTGTATGAGGTACCCTTTAACGGTATATACAAAATAAGCATTTTACGCTAATCCCGCTTCGCCCCCTGCTCAATCCAACGCAACACCAACCCTACCTCATAATCCCCCAAGCGCCCGCTCGGCGGCATTGGCGTCCCACTTGAATTCATCTGGCGATACAACAAACTCTTGGTCGGAACAAGCGTATCTATTTCATTTTTGGCAAACAAGCGATCGTATGCCACCGCGTCGCTCAAATTGAGGTTTCCCGCCGGATTTGTACCTGTGTGACAAGCTGTAATACTACATTCCTGCCGAAACAAAGGCAAAATATGCGCGCTGAAGGACACCGTATCCGGCAAAGCGGGCGCCTGCGGTTCATGCGTACATTGATAAAAAACAGTTACGGCAGCGAACGCCATCGCTACCGTAAGCGTTTGAATTTGAACCACTTGTTTATTCCTCATAGCGGAAAATGTTCGGAACGTTGTCGGCAACTTTTTGCGCAACCGCTGAATTGGTTAACGGTGAACCTACCGATTGTGTTTTAAAATCAATGCCTTTGAGCATCAAGCCGTAGTCGGCCAGCAAATGCACGATGGCTTCCTGATTAGCGACTACGGAAAATGCTTTGTCCGGCAGGGTAACCGTTTTTAGCATTGCGCTGCTGCCCAATTGGTAGCTAAAGCTCTGGTCAACCGGCCCGGTTTGGCCCGCCGAAACATCGGCTTTGCCTTGTACATTGGCAAAAATATAACCTTGGCTCGTACTTCCAAACCAGTTTGTCGCATCTGCCAAAGGGTTCGGGCTGGTAAACGACGTTGGCGCTTTGGCATTGGCCGTTGCATCCACGCCGATATTAAAACTTACGCCCACATAATTGCCCGCCGGCACCGCGCCGATCGTGTACTCTTCTTTTTCAATGGTCTTTAGCACGTACACATTGTCAACGGCCTGGTAGGTGCCATCGCTTTTTTTCAATTTAATGCCAGAAATCAGCAGTTTCGCTTCGTCAAGTTGAAAATGCCGACCGTCAGCATCTGGCCGGACAGCGCCTGCATCCACTTCTGCTGAATCAATATAGGTATGGATGTGAAACATAAGGGTTCCCGTAGGCGTGACCACCGGATCCGGGTCTTTTTTACAAGCGTTGGCAAATGCGATTGCGCAAACAGCAAGGACAAAAAGAGCAATTTTTGTGTGTTTCATATTGTGTATTTATGTTGAAATGTTATGAAAATGAATGTAATGCTCCGCCGCAATAGGTTTTATGCAAAAACTTGACCATTCAAAACCTATTGCTTTGGCGTATAAACAGGCTCAAAATGCGTACATGCACGATGCTTGTACCGTATTTTGCAAGCGCATTTGTGGCCCGTTTAGGTTTTGGTAAACGGGTAAACCGAATTCAAACTGAAGCGTGGCGCCAGGCAGCCAATTTCCCAATCGGGAAAAATTCAGGCCCGCGTACACCTGCGCGCGTTGCCCGCCCGTGTGGGCCGCGTCTGCGCAAGGGTCATTCAGCCTCAAAGGCGCTATCTGAGCATCGTAGCCGGTAATTCTGCCATTAGCGCTGCCTTCCAAACGGATGGAAGCCGCCGCCCAAGGCAAACATTTATAACTCAGCCAGGCCGAGGTTTTCAGTTGTGCGCCCCAGGCATAACCCCGTGCATTTGTCGTCATCGGAATACTGCCTTCTACATTGGCGCCCCAGAAAAAATTGCCGTACCGGTCGGTGTACGTAATGGCCGGCAACAAATCCCAGGTGCCGCTGCCGAGTTGCATCATGTAGGGTAAACGGGTGTTTTCGCCCAGTAATGTCGTGCCGTTTACCTTCGTGCTGCCAGTCGGAACATTCAAACCAGCCGCCACGGTCACGCGTTTGGTACCGACATTCAGCAGGCGGTATAAAGCCCACAGTTTGGTGTCGCCCAACCCTGCGCTTTTGCAAGTCGAAGGCATGTTCATCATGCCCATATCCATGCCCGGCATGTTCATCATCTCTTCCATCGGTACCATATCCATCGACATGCTGTTGCGGTTGTAATTGAGCATACCCATTAGTGTGAGGCGATTGGTTAAGCCGTACATGCCCATTAGCATGTGCATTTGCATGGCCATGTGGGTAGGCGCCATCATATAATTGGTCAGCAGCGCATCTGAACTCACGGATTGGGTGCCCGACAGGTTGCCCTGCATGTTCATTTGCATAAAAGAGTAGGAGAGCGCCCATTCGCCTTTTGGGTGCAGGTGGTCAGTCATAATACCAGCGGGCGTATAATTGCCTGAACAACAGCATTGATGGGTGCAAACGGCCGATTGGGGTTTTGTTAGGATCGGAGTTATTTCCTGCGCCGTCGCGGCAAAACCCCAGCATAACAGACAAGCCAGGAAGCAAAGTTGCTTCGCAGAGAAGTGTTTCATGTTAAAAAAGTGCTTGTGGACATGTCGGGGACTGTCCTAAAGGGGAATGTCGTTGACTTAAGGTTTTCCAAAGCCCTGAAAGGGCGAAATCATTAACACAGGGTAACACCCTGTGCTTCGAAACACCGCGAGATCTAAGCCCTGAAAGGGCGAAATCATCCTACGCCACGTATGATCCCGCCCTTTCAGGGCTTCTCAAAACCTTGGCCATTTTAAATTGGGCGTTGCCCAATTCTAATGATTTCGTCCTTTCAGGACTGTGGCAAACCTGAAATCAATGACATTGCCCTTTAGGGTCAAGCGCCAAAGCCATACGAGTCGTTGTTCAAATTCTACGACGAATACAACATGGTCATCCGACATGTCCGATGAATTATTAAAAATGAAGAAAAAAAGGGGAAAACGGCTTAAATATTAAGCCAAGGGCGCTGCCGGTGGGTGGAAAACGCGCTCGGCCGGTTCAATGGAACAGCAGCCGGGGATGGTGGGAATCAAATTATTATGGAAAATAGCGAGGTCAAATCCGGACCATCCGCTTTCAATTAGAAATTCAGCAATTTCAAGACCTTTTTTCAGCGACTTCTGTTCTTCCTGTCCTGCCGGTGTTTTATCCTGATTTGCAGCGGCCAATTTTTTCTTCAAATAACACTTACCGTCGCAATGCAGGGCCTTTTTATCGCGGTTTTCACATAAAACCGTAGCAATATAGTTGTGGTTGGCAGCCCAATACACCGTAAGCCCAAGGTTGTAAAACGCCTGGACGATAATGAGAGATACGATGAGAAGTGCCGATAGTTTGCGCATTGCAAGGCAAATATATAGAACGCAGGTTATATTCGATTTGGTATTATCCAATATTGCGTATCCTTGACAATTTTGGAATGTCTTTATATTCGCTCTAAAGTATCGCGCGTCAAATGACTGGCTGCGTCGCCGGTATTGAGCGTCGTACTCGGCTCAAACAACATCACCGAAACTTCCTGTTCCGCCACAGGCCGGTGCTCCACCCCGCGCGGAACAATCAAAAACTCCCCCTGATTCAATTCGATGGTTTTATCCCTGAATTCCATATTAAACCTGCCCTCCAGCACATAAAACATTTCGTCTTCATGGTCGTGTTTATGCCACACAAATTCGCCCTGAAACTTGACTAATTTGACATGCTGGTTGTTCAATTCGCCAACAATGCGCGGGTTCCAATGGTCGGAAAACTGCTTGAGTTTATCCTGGACGATTACTTTTTCCATGTTTATATTGTGCTTATTTCGGAATTAAAAATTTGAACAACAGCACGTACCCGATTGCAACTGCCACGGAAACCAAATTGCCGATTAGGTAAAAATCATTAAACGCATTTTCCGAGGCATTGTCTAAGTCCTTGTGTTTCAAGCGCGTACCCAATTTTAGGGCGCTAAAAAACGTAAGCGCATGTGGGAAATCATGCACCAACGCAATCACCAAAAACGCTCGCTCGATAATTCCTTTAAAAATAGATCGAAAATCCAATCCCTGTTTTTTGTAAAAAACCTGGGCGATTACGGCAAAAATGAACGCCAATACGATTTCTGCTAAGAGCGCAATGCCAAAAAAGTACAAATAGTTCACAGGCAAAGGTTTATAGATGATGCGATGATTTTTTTTACAGCCTCATATTGCGCTAAGTTCAAACTTTTTTCCCGTTTCCACATCAAAGAACGGTCTTTGTGCAGCAATTCGGCGATTTTTTTATAGTCTTTATACGTAAAAAAATTAGACACCAATAGATAATCTTTCTCCGGTTTCCAGGCATCTACAATGGATTCAAACAGCAAAAAAGCCGCATTGAGCAGTTCGCTGAGCGTTTGATTTTCCAGCGACAGGAAAAAACGTCGTTCGCTTTCCTTGAGTTTGCCGAGTTGAAACCGGGCATCCGTCAGTCCTGCGCCGAGCATCTCGTATGCGCGCACCGTGTTTATTTCGGTATCAACGGCGCCCTCCTGCACCACATAACGCAGTTTAAACCCGTTATTTTGATGAATACCGGCTTCTTCCAAGAATATAATGATATTTGTTGCGGTACTTATGCTGTCCGGAATCCCTTGAAATTCATCGCCGAGCGTAATCGTAAGCGGTGAGATCAGGGATGATTCAAACATGGTATTGGCCGCTTGCACCACTCCTTTAAATGCGTGCATCAGCGCTTGCTGGTCGGCTAAGCGGCTGCCGATTATATCGGCCATCAAGATTATTTGTTTCACTTTTTTTGAAATTGTATGTATTATTTCATAAATAGTGAAACAAAAATAAAGGGTTTTATACAAATACCCTTATTTTTTAATCGTCTCCTTGTACAATATCTTCCCTTTGTAATTTATAACCTGCACCAAGGCTTGCTTCGGCTGTATCGAAAACGTCATAAACCCGCCTTGGGCTGCGCCGAACAGGTTGTTTTCAGGTTTAAAATAGCCGTTTTCAGCCTCCGATCCTGCACCGGAAATAAAATAACGCGTATGACCCACGGTCTTGAGCGCCTGAAGGTTGTGCTCATGCCCGCAGAGGTAAAAATCTACCTTATATTTTTCAAAAATATCTTTGAATGAATTGCGCATATCAAAAGTCGAAGTGGCATCTAAGCGCTTACTCCCGGAATAAAGCGGATGATGACCGACCACGATTTTCCACTTAATATTTGGATTGGGGTCGCTGAGCAGGCGAATCAACCAGGTTTTTTGCGCGGTCGTATCCTGCCGCCGCAGGCTGTCGGCCACTGCGCCGCTCCCGGTGTAATAGTCTTTAATGAAGGGGCTGGTGTCCATAAACAGCATTAGGAGTTGCTGGGTGCTGTCGCCGTTCAAGTTGATCCTTTTGCTGTAATACCGGGCGGGCATGTTCCAGCGGCGGCTCACCTTGGTATACTCAATTTCAGCATTGGGGTTGCCGTGGTAGTCGTGGTTGCCCAGCACCACATACCAATTGTGCTGAAGCGCCTGGGTTGTATAAACAGACTCCAGGGAATGTTCCCAATGGCTGTCGCGGGTGCTGGCTACGCCGTCAGGGTAAAAATTATCGCCTGTGACAACCAAAAACTCCGCGCCAAGGTCGTAAATGGCCCGGCTCATTTGTTTCGCCACATCTTTTTGGAAATATTCGCCGTTTCGACCCCAATCACCAAACAGGATAAAATCGAGGCTGTTTGGTGTTTTCGTGATCCCTTTAATGTGCCCTCCTTTATAACCGTTGTCTATAGGAACCGGAGAATATTGTGAAAAAGCAGTGAGCGGTAGGAGGCAAAATAGAAATAATTTAAAATAGTTCATCTGTAATTATTTAAAGATTAATTGTATAATCTTTTTTCCCAAAGATAAACCGCTTGGAGGAACTGTCCCGGTTGAACTGTAATAAGTTATGATTAATAGATTGGGTGGCGTTAAGCTTATCATTGCTCCAGATATTTGGCGAGCCGCTTGGTCAATTCATACTGGCCGATGCTTTTCGTTTGTTGGAAAGGCATCCCGAAGGAAATCCAGAATCATCACCACATGTTTGTCGCGGAGGATTTGGAGGGTTTTTGTCTGTTGAAAAGAGCGATTTATGACTGCGGATTGCATTCGGGTAAAGTTGGGGAATTCTGCGCGGAATAAGATGCGTAGTTGTTTTTGAAACGCTTCTCTGAAAGACAAATAGTAGATACTTGGAAAAATCTTTCCTATTTGCATCGATTTCTCCAAGTATCTAATTTTTTAGCCCACAAAAAAATCCCGCGCCTTTTCCAAGACACGGGATCATATTCATCTACAACAAGCGCTTCACGCTTATCGCAATTTCTCAAAAATTACTTACCGCCTTTCGCTTTTTCGATAACCGCTTTCGCGATGCTATCCGGAGCAGCAAAGTAGTGGCTGAATTCCATGGTAGAAGCAGCGCGGCCTGAAGTCAGGGTACGCAGTTGTGTTACGTAACCGAACATTTCTGCGAGCGGTACTTCAGCCTGGATGGCTACTGCGCCGCCCATACGTGTTTCCTGGCCTTTCGGCAAGCCGCGACGACGGTTCAAGTCACCAATTACCGGACCGACGTATTCTTCCGGCGTGATTACTTCTAATTTCATGATCGGCTCCATGAGTTGCGGTTTGCATTTTGGCGCTGCCTCACGGAAACCTTCCTTGGCGCACAATTCGAACGCGATTGGTTTGGAGTCGACTGCGTGCATGCCACCGTCGAGTACTTTTACCTTCATCGAATCGATGTTGTAACCGGCCAAGATACCATTGCTCATCATTTGGTTGAAACCGTCCATGATAGGCTTTTGGTAGTTCTTGTCGATCGCGCCACCCACGATACCCCATTCGAACTGGAGCTTTTTCTTACCGTTTTTGAAGTCGTCCGAGTTGAGGAAGTCTTCGTCGGCAGGGCCGAGTGTGAATTCCATATCAGCGAACAAACCTGAACCACCCGTTTGTTTTTTCAAACGTTCACGGTGCGTAACCGTGTTCGTCAAAGCCTCTTTATAGTTAACCTGTGGCGCGCCTTGGTTACATTCAACTTTGAACTCGCGTTTCAGACGATCCACGATGATTTCCAAGTGCAACTCACCCATGCCGGAGATAACCGTTTGGTTGGTATCTTCGTCGTAACGCACGCGGAAGGTCGGATCTTCTTCAGCCAGTTTGTTAAGCGACATACCCAATTTGTCCAAATCTTTTTGCGTTTTCGGCTCGATGGCCAGACCGATTACCGGTTCCGGGAACACCATGCTTTCAAGTACAATCGGTTTTTCCATATCGCACAGGGTATCACCGGTGCGGATGTCTTTAAAACCTACTGCTGCTGCGATATCGCCTGCTTCTACGCTGTCGATCGGGTGCTGCTTGTTGGCGTGCATCTGATACAAACGGCTGATACGTTCTTTATCGCCCGTGCGGGTGTTCAGTACATAAGAACCTGCATCCAATTTGCCTGAGTAAACCCGGATAAAGCACAAACGGCCTACGAATGGGTCGGTTGCGATTTTGAACGCAAGGGCTGCAAACGGTTCTTCAACCGAAGGTTTGCGGCTGATTTCCTCGTCGTTTTTCGGATTGGTACCTTTTACGTCTTCGATGTCCATAGGAGATGGCAGGAAGTAGCAAACGGCATCAAGGCAAGCCTGTACACCTTTGTTTTTGAATGCGGAACCGCACATAACCGGCGTCATTTTCATGTCGCAAACGGCAGCGCGTACGGCAGCACGCATTTCAGGAACCGTGATGGAGTCCGGATCGTCGAAGAATTTTTCGAGCAGTGCATCGTCATAAGCGGCAACTTCTTCGATCAACACCTGGCGGTTTTCAGCCACGATTTCTTTCAAATCGTCCGGAATCGGAATTTCTGTGAACGTCATGCCCTGGTCGGCTTCATTCCAAACGATGGCTTTGTTGGTAACCAAGTCAACCACGCCTTTGAAATTGTGCTCAGCACCGATCGGCACTTGAAGTGGAATTGCGTTGGCGCCCAACTTCGCTTTCATGTCTTTTACGCACATGAAGAAGTCAGAACCTGCACGGTCCATTTTATTGATAAATGCGATACGCGGCACTTTATAGTTATCCGCCAAGCGCCAGTTGGTTTCGGATTGCGGTTCAACGCCGTCAACGGCAGAGAACAGGAACACCAAACCGTCGAGTACGCGCAATGAGCGGTTCACCTCTACCGTAAAGTCTACGTGACCAGGGGTATCGATGATGTTGAAATCAAATTTTTGTCCTTCTACTTCCCAGCTACAGCGGGTTGCGGCAGAAGTGATGGTGATGCCACGCTCTTGCTCCTGCTCCATCCAGTCCATGGTAGCTGCTCCTTCGTGTACTTCACCGATTTTGTGGTTTACACCGGTGTAATAAAGAATCCGCTCCGTTGTGGTTGTTTTACCAGCGTCGATGTGGGCGGCAATACCGATATTTCGGGTAAACCGGAGGTCCGTTGCCATAGCAATTCGTGCTTTATAAGTGAAGAATAATGTGTTTAAATTAATGTTACGTTTTTTGGGGCCGATTTAAAACAATGTATTGCGCTGTACTGTAAAATGAACGCTTGCTGCATGTAAATTTTGCCAAACAGCGTTTTGTTGTTTAAAAGTTCGGAGAAATAAAAAAAGGTTTTTATTTTACAAGCCCTTAAAAACAGCAAAACCGTCGAAAATTGTCGGGCGATTTGGCGTATTGCGCAGCACCCCACAATTCTCGACGGTATTTTTCGTCGCTACATTCGAACGATTACGCGCGGAAGTGGGCGAAAGCGCGGTTGGCTTCGGCCATTTTGTGCGTGTCTTCGCGTTTTTTAACGGCGCTGCCTTCGCCTTTGCTGGCTGCGATAATTTCGGCGGCTAATTTTTCAGCCATACCTTTACCGCTACGGGCGCGTGCATATCGGATCAGCCATTTCATTCCGATCGAAATTTTCCGGTTGGCCGGAAGTTCAGTCGGAATTTGGAAAGTAGCGCCACCGATACGGCGGCTACGTACTTCCACTTGTGGCATAACGTTGTTCAACGCTTTTTTCCAAACTTGCAACTCGTCCTCGTTCGTGCGGCTTTTTACCATGTCTAACGCATCGTAAAAAATGCCGAATGCAACGCTCTTCTTGCCCTCCCACATCAGGTTATTAACGAAACGTGTTACCATCGTATCGCTATAACGCGGATCTGCGGCCAATACTCGAGGTTTCGGTTTGTGTTTACGCATTTTTCAAAAAAAATTTATGAAATGAGGTATGACCTACATGACATGGCGCATCAATAAAACGAACATAGAAATTCGTATATCATTTAACCATGACCTGCGGTCAATACGGAATTACTTCTTCGGACGCTTAGAACCGTATTTAGAGCGGCTCTTTTTGCGGTTGTTTACGCCGGCCGTATCAAGTGCGCCACGTACAATCGTATAACGTACGCCAGGAAGGTCTTTTACACGACCGCCGCGTACCAATACGATTGAGTGCTCTTGAAGGTTATGGCCTTCACCCGGAATGTAGCAAATCACCTCGATGCCGTTTACCAAACGAACCTTCGCAACTTTGCGCAATGCGGAGTTTGGTTTTTTAGGCGTTGTCGTGTACACACGGGTACATACGCCACGCTTCTGCGGGCATGCGCTCAGCGCGCGGCTTTTGCTCTTATATTCAACTTTCTCGCGGCCCTGACGGACCATCTGATTAATCGTAGGCATAAATGCTGATAATCAAAAATGTTATAACTCGTTCAAAATCAATGAAAAAACGGCCGTTTTCTGCCGCCTTCTCAAAAAGCGAACGCAAAGATACGCTTAGGAGATGGAAATATCCAAGAAAGATGGAAAATTTATCTTAGGTTTATATAATTAGGCTGAAGTGCAGGAAGGACTTCTGTTTAGCCGTTACGCGTACTCGGCCTTGGTGTTCTTTGTGCAACCTTCGTGTTCTTTGTGTTTTCCCCTCTAAATCGGTAACGCATCCGCCTCAAAAATAAAGACTGTATTTCCGATACTCTGCCGCTTAGTTATTACGGTTTGGCCTGCCTGAGAGGGGAAAACACAAAGCGCACAAAGGTTTCACAAAGGACACAAAGGCTGTTTGCGCGTACACAGGGCTTAAAGACAATAAATCACAAGTAGGCTTGCCCGCCACTTCTTTCCAAGCGTCAAAACATTGTTTTAGTTAAAAATTACATATAAAAAACGCCTAATTTTTTGTCTTAAAATTACTTTAACGTTTGATAACCAAATATTTATGAATCCATTTGAACTTGTTTGACCATGTTTTTTGTTTTAGATAGAACACAAACCTCTCAGCGGGGTAATGTACAAAACGATTTTGGTTAAGAAAAAATTAAAAATCATAATGATTTGTTAATAAGCGTATCTTTTTCGGGACTGGCACGCTGTTCGCATGTCTTAAGTTCATAATGTTTATGCGCCAAAGCAACAGGTTTTGAATTGTCAGGATCATTTGCATAAAACCAATTGCGGAGGAGCACAATTTTCATCATTTTTCAATCCAAATAAAACTACCCATTATGCGGTACTCAAAAATTTTTGTCCTGATCGCCATCGCTTTCCCCTTGTTGCTTAGCAGCCAGGATCTTAAATCAACTAAAGGAGCCGACGGAATTGTTGCCGAAGGATTTATATACGACCAGGTTTCGGGCGCGCCCCTCAATCAGGTAGCTGTTACTTTGTACGACGATATGCTCAAAACGCCAATCGGCCATGCTGAAACCAATCTTGAAGGGTTGTACACCATTCATGCGCCGAAAGTGAGCCGTTATAAAGTATTAGCCGACAAACCGACCTATTTCAACCAGGAGTTGGTGATCGACCCGGTGGACGGCAAAATCAAAGCCGACCTCGGCCTGGAACGCAAGCCCGGCTATGTATTTGACATTACCATTTTCGATAAGGCATTCGATCATAATCCGATCAATACCCTGCGCGATTGCAAAGTGGAAATTTACAACAATACCACCAAGCAGCAGGAATTGGCTATCGAGCGCCTGCCGAAATCGACCTTTAACTTCTCATTCGCGGAAGGCAATCACTACACGGTGCTGGTGCGCAAACCCGGCTACCTCAACCGCCGCATCGAAGTATATGTGAATGTGAACGGCTGTATCCTTTGTGTGGACGGTATGGGCGTGAAAGAACCCGACCTCGTGCCGCTGATGACGCACTGCAATGAGGTGGGCTATTTCCTCGGCGCCATCGACCTTGATTCGATTCAGATCGGCAAGCGCTTTCAGTTGAACAATATTTATTACGACTTCGACAAATGGAACCTGCGCCCCGAAGCAATGGTAACGCTCGATAAATTGTCGGTGTTCCTGAAAGACAACGCCGGTATTAAGGTGGAACTCGGTTCGCACACAGACGCGCGCGGGGCCGACGCATACAACCTGCTATTATCGGAAAAACGCGCCAAATCCTGTGTAGACTATATGGTGTCGAGTCAAGGCATTAACCCGGATAATATCACCTGGAAAGGTTACGGTGAAACGCAATTGGTAAACAAATGCGAAGACGGCGTATCCTGTTCTGAAGCCGAACACCAGCAAAATCGCCGTACCGAAATCAAGATTATCGGCATCGTGAATGATCCTTTGTGGCACAAAACGTTGAAACAAATCATTGAGGATAAAGACTTGTATCGCAAGGCAGTAGAGCAGGAAAAGCAAAAAACATTTACCCAAAGAAGTTAAAAAAAACGGTTGCCGGCACAAATTGGCAACATGTTTGCAATATACAACATGATTAAAGTGGACTTGAGGATGGATGGATAAAAAGCATTGATATTAAATGGACTTAGAAGACAGCCATTTTCAATTCCACTTTACAATAACAAACCGTCGGGTTGATCCGACATTCAAACCTAATCATTAATCCTTCTCTGAACATCATCTCCGATTATGAAACTGAAAAATTTTGGCTTAGCCGTTTGCTATATGCTGACCGCCGCCGCAAGTGTAAATGCTCAAAGCCCGATCAAAGGGGCTGCTACCGATGAAAAATTTGCCAATACTACGGTCGTATATAAGGACAGCACCGCTACAGACCTTGATGTATTGTCACGCATGGATAACTCAATTGGCATGGGCGATGTGGTGCGTATTACCGTAGCGCCGCCGAAACCCGCGCCTGCGCCCGTAGTGCCGTTAAAATCATCTTCGATTTCAAACGTTGCAGTGAAATCAAGCGCAGCGTCTATTTCGGTGAGTAAACCCACGCCTGCGCTTGCTTCGGCGGGTAAACCCACGCCTACACCAGTTTCGGCGGGTAAACCTTCGCCTGCGCTTGCTTCGGCGGGTAAATCCACGCCTACACCAGTTTCGGCGGGTAAACCGGTTGCTTCAACGATTGTTGCAGTAAAACCTGTTGCAAAACCAGTACCTTCGCGTACGGTTGTTTCGCAGCCTGTATTGCGTCCGCAAAATCAAAATCCGACGGATCTGGTTGCTTCAACGGATGGAATTATGCTCAATAGCGTATCGCAGACTTCGTATAAGAATATCAATGTGCCGCTTACCCGGAATTTCAAGAACGATGCGCCGGTAAATGTTGTTAAAAACAAGGACGTTGAAACTTTAAATGCGCCTGCGGTCGTTGTTGCTCCTGCTGCTTCGAAAGCGGTTGCGCACGTTTCTTCTGTTAAATCGGTGAAATCTGCCAAATCGTATAAGAAGAGCAGCAAGAAGTCTTCCGGTTGGACGCTTTTTGCGCCAAAAATGAAAAAACACGGAAAGCAGCGTTATAACTGCTATAAGTTTTAAACTAAAATGATTTGTTCTAACCTGCTGATTTTCAAATTGTACTCATCTGATGATTCAAAGTCATCAGATGAGTACAATTTGAAAATCAGCAATCCGAACAGAACGATTCATTTATGTCAACGACATAGCCCAAAAACACTACGACAATCCCGATGAGTATCTTAATGTTTCTTTTCTTCCGGTTTTTTGTGCTGCGCGGTATTACCAGATATAGAGCCAATACGACTGCTGTATATGTAAAGCCCTTAGAAAAAGTCCTTCAGATTGGTGCCGATGCCTACATGTACAACCCCGCCGGCCAGGTGATAGGACCCGTAACCTACGTCCACCCGGAATCGGCTGATGCGAATGCCAACCCCGCCGGAAAAACCGGCCAGGCTTCTGTAATTGCGCACCGATAACTCTTTTTTGAGCAGGTGATTGTAGCCGAAACGCAGGCGAAACAACTCATTGCGGCCAAGCAGGAATTCGCCGTTAAAAATCAGGTGTCGAAATAGGTTATCCACAGTGCCGTTCCCGCTGCTCGATTTGGTGCTGTTGTCTCCGAATAATAATACGTCGTCGGTTTGTGCTTTCGGATCGTTGTACCGAATATCCCAAGTATATAAATGGTGTGCGATGATCCCGATCCGGAAAGGAAGGTAGCGCAGTCGTTTGCTCACGCCAATCTGCAAGTCAAAAGGCAGATCTTCTTTCAAACCATTGTAGGTTTTTATTTGCGTGCCCGCGTTGCGCAGCACAATGGTGGCCACAAAACGGTGTACCGTATCAGCGTACATCAGGCCCGCATCCGCAGCGATGGCTGAAGACTTATAGGTGTCCAAGGTAGAAAATGCAAAACGCAGGTTGAGACCGAGGGAAATCCTGGGCGTCAGTTGACGCGCTGCGCCTAATAACATGGCCGTTTCGGAGGCATTAATTTTTCCAATTACATTGCCCATGTCGTCGGCGCGTTTGATGTCGCCGTAATTCATGTATTGAATGCCGCCGTGGGCCGTGATATTTAATTTGGGCATGTTCCAGGCGTAGGTCGCATAACCGTGCTGGATATCGCTGAGGTAAAAATTGTGGTTAAAACTCAAACGCCCGGCCATGCTCGGATTCAAGGCGGCCGGATTGAAGGCTGCCAGCGCTACATCGTCGTCTTTAACGGCAATTTGTACGCCGCCCATGCCCGTTGCGCGCGCGGACGTTGACAAAGCAAGGAACTTAAATACCTGTCGGCCGCCCGTAACCTGGGCCTGTAAAGCCAATCCCGGATAAAAACCGCAGCAATATGCGACAAGAAGAATTCGTAAGGTATTTTTCATATTTTCGGTATTTCTATTCCTTTTTCCATTTGGTATGGCAAAGTCCCTGTTTACAATTGGCAATGCGAACCAAGGTACCGCTTTCGTCATATTCTTTTAATTCGCCTTCCTCCAGCGGCACGTCATCGCCCGGTACATAATTGCCTTCCGTTTTGAGCACGCCGTTTTCGTAATATTCAGAAAAAGGGCCGTTTTCATCATTGTTGACCAGCGTGACTTTTTCTTTTACGGTTCCGTTTGGGTAATAGGCGATGCTTTGACCTTGTAAAACCCCGTTTTCAAAGGTTTGCTCCAGCTGCAGGGTACCGTTATCATAGTATTTTTGATATTTACCATGATAAGCGCCCTTGCGATAATGCTCTACACTTTCCAGTTTGCCGCCGGGGTAAAAGTATTTGTGTTCGCCATCCATCGAATCGGCAATAAAATGCGCTTCTTCGGCTAATTTACCGTCAGGGAAAAACTTTTGGTACAAACCCTGTTTCACAAAATCCTTTTTCCGGCGTTCATACCGGATCAGCCGCCCAAGATCGTCCTTTGATTCCACGGTTTCAACATCGGAAGTACAGGCGATTTGCGCGCTGATAAAACCCAGCAACAATAAGCGATACAATTGAGTGGTGACTTGCATGACGAAAATTGTTTATGCGCCAAAGCAACCGGTTTTGTGAATAGTCAGGATTGCTTGCACAAAACCGGTTGCGGCGGAGTATAGTCCTCCAAACGTCGATTATGACGTCGAAAGTCTGACAAAGGATGCTTGCAAGCGAAAAAAAAACAAATCCGGGTGGAATTACCAACGGTTCAGCATCTCAGGCTTCGTTTTGTAATGCTCTTTTACGGCCTGGATCATCCAGTCGCCGCCAAAGGTAATGGTGTTGTGGTGGGAAAAATAAATAATCCATTCAAGGCTGTCGTCAAAAACCACGCCTTCATAAGCGCCCCGAAAAATGTTTTCGGGGTCGATTTTAAATATACCTTCTTCACAATCAAGCAGATAGACCGGTTCGCGCATTTTTTGCAGCAGCAGGTCCATCAGGTCCTTTTCAAGCGCTTGTTCGAGGGTATTGATGTACACGACCTCGCCTTTGGCTTCGCCGCCAAGCGGGGGCCAGTAGTTGCAGGTAAATCCCCAGCGCTCGCGCAGGGCAATGCGCAATACCTGCGCGTCAAGCCCGCGTATGCGCTTGCGCGAGGACTCATGCACGAGCTGCGGCGTGAGTGTAACCGATTGAAATACAACATTTTGAGAGGCTTCTGAAATGGTCAGCGCGATTTGTTCAAAACCTTTAAACAAATCGGCTAACGCGGAAGGAACGCCTTGGTCGACATGGATTTC
>JBAXTB010000005.1:0-58779 GCA_037130425.1 Bacteroidota bacterium | reverse complement strand
AACACAGCACCTAACATCTTGTAACCCCTCGTTTTAACGAGGGGCCAAAGGTATCGTTCTATCACATCTATCTTCTTTGCAAAACATCAGCATCTAATGTCTTGTAAATGTGGATGTTCTGTAAAGAAGATAGATGTGATTCGTGGTTATTTTGCCCCCGACTAAAGTCGGGGGTTACAAGATGTTAGATGCCATGCGGAGACTACGCTCGGAGGTATCAGGATTTTTTGAAGGTAAATACTTACGGTTATTTAACATATAGCGCTGCGTGCCGAACGGGGTTCGGCAATACGTGGCTGCGTTGCCCTTGGCATTTAGTTGAGTTAATGCAGTGCGTGCTTTATTGAACCCTCGCACCAACAGCATTCCAAATCATAGCCTGAAACCCTCCTTCGATATTCGATATTCGATGTTCGATATTCCTCTGTTCGATATTCCTTATTCGATATTCCTTATTCTTACCTTTTCCATCCGCCGCCCGTCCATTTCAATCACCTCAAAATGCAGTTTTTGCCATTCAAATTGGTCGCCTACCTTCGGCATTGAGTCCAATTGGGCAATGATAAACCCGGCAATCGTATTAAAATCAGCGTCCGAAAAGGTTTCATCTTCAATTTCAAAATAGCGCATCAGCTCAAAAAAGGGGTACTGCGCGTCGGCGATCCAGGTTTTTTCATCCTGCTTTACGATTTTGTATTCATCATGGTCGCGTTCGCTCACATCGCCCACTAAGGCGTCCAGCAGATCATCCATCGTAATAATGCCCTGAATCGTGCCGAATTCATCCACCACAATGCCGTAATGAAAGCGGTGGTGCCTGAAATCATCGAGCAATTTATAGGCCGATGAAGAATCAGGCGTATAAATCGGCTCACGCAGGCAGTCGCGCAAGTTGAAATTGGGTTCGTGCATTTTCAAAAACAGGTCTTTTACCGACACAATGCCCAGCATATTATCCAGGTCGTCATCCGCGACCGGGTACACGCCGTGCAGTTTTTCCCCGATTTTAGCGCGTATCTCGTCGGGCGTGTCATGGATGTCTAACCAGATAATATCGCTGCGGTGCGTCATCAGCGCGCTCACCTTGCGGTCGCCGAGGGCAAAAACGCGTTCCACAATATCCTGCTCAATTTCCCGGATCTGGCCGCTTTCCTGACTTTCCGAGATCATACTTTTTATTTCTTCTTCCGTCACGATGGCATCCGTGCTGGCGTTGATCCCGAAAATACGGAGCAGCACGTCGTTGGAACGCGTGAGCAACCACACGAAAGGCGCGGTAATCATGGACAAAAACCGCATCGGTTTGGCTACCATCATCGCAATCGTTTCCGGAAAAGACATACCGAGGCGCTTCGGGAACAATTCGCCCAGCACAATTGATAAGTACGTTGTAAATAATATGACGAGTACTGTGGCAAGGTCTTTTGCATACGGCGCTAAAAACGCGACCATTGCAATTTTTTCTTCAAAAGGTTCGGTCAGCGTTTTGCCGCTGTATAAACCGACTAAAATACCGATCAGCGTAATGCCGATTTGTACGGTGGAAAGGAAACGGCTCGGCGAATCCGCCAGATCCAGCGCTGCGCGGGCGCCGCTGTTGCCGCGTTTGGCCGAGTTTTCTAATTTGAATTTACGCGCCGATACCACGGCAATCTCCGACATGGAGAACAGGCCGTTGAGCAGCGTGAGCAGTATCAGGATCAGGATTGCCATGAACATAGCAGGGAGGGTCGTTCGTTTTGCTGAACGGCAAAGATACAAAACGCTTTAGTTTTTGGGCTGAAAGCAGTATTCCGCAGGCACAAACCCGAAGTAGCGCGAAAAGACCTTATTTCAGATATTTTGTAGATGACCATGCTCATTGCCGCATTTGACTGCGGTCATTTTATGGTCAAGATTGCAGGCCGACATTTGCAACAGGTTAATGATTAAATTTCCGCTGCCATGAAAAAAATTCTTGTTCCGACCGATTTCTCCAACAACGCAAAACATGCGTTGAAAGTGGCTGCTTCAATTGCGACACGCATGAACGCTCCATTGGAAATTCTGCACACCAATACGTCCATTGCATACGCGCCGCCGCTTCCGGAGTATGCAGGCGCTACACAATATGGCCTTGAAGATTATTATGAAATGGCAACCACCGAGTTGTTCAATTTGAAAAACGACCTGATCGCCGAACCAGGATACACCGCCCTGAAAATTGAAACCCGCATCGAAGAAGGCTTTTTATATTCTTCTATTCGACGGGTAGCAGAAGAAGACGGCATTGGTTTGCTGGTGATGGGTACCAAAGGCGCTTCCGGCGCGGTCGAATTTTTCATCGGTTCCAACACCGAGAAAGTAATCCGCACGGCTACTTGTCCGGTATTGGCCATTCCTGAATCGGAGATCGAACAATTTGCACCGAAAATGGTGGTGCTTGCCTCCACCTTGAAAGCCGACCAGATTGGCGCGTTCCAAACGCTGGCGCAATGGCAAAGCATTTATCCGTTCGATGTTCGGGTGTTGTACCTGAATAATCCCGCCGGTTTTCCAGATAACCCAGCCGTTGAAAATGCAGCCCGCAATTTTGCTGAAAAAGCCGGATTGAAAAATGTAAGCGCTTTTGTAAGTAGCAACACATTCAATGAAGAGGCCAGTATCCTGCAATTTGCCACGGATGCCAAAGCCGACCTGATCGTGATGGCCACCCACCAGCGCCAGGGTTTGTCGCACCTGCTGTTCGGCAGCCTGACGGAAGACACCGTCAACCACTCACATATTGCGGTATTAAGCATACCGATTAAAGCATAAGTATGTTTCAATCGTTTGCCCTTCGGCGGCGATTAAACATGAAAGATTGGACATGACAGGGTAGTTTCCCACGTGGCGGCGGCCGAACCGTAAGGGGTCGCCGCCTTTCTTTATTATTAGACATGGGTGTTGTACCTTCGCAACAAATTGTCCTGCATGACTTTCTCTTCCAAACTCATCGAAAAAGCCGTCGATGCCTTTGCTTCCTTACCCGGAATCGGTCGGAAAACAGCCCTCCGCTTAGTATTACATTTGCTTAAACAAGATAAATCGGTCACAGAACAGTTCTGCGCTGCCCTTGGCGTTATGCGGGAAAATATCCGCGACTGTAGTATTTGCCACAACCTTTCCGACGAAGCGGTTTGCCATATTTGTGCGGATGCGCGCAGGGATCACGGCCTAATTTGCGTGGTAGAAAATGTGCGCGACCTCATGGCCATTGAAGATACCAGCCAGTTTCGCGGTCTTTATCACGTATTAGGCGGCATCATTTCGCCCATTGAAGGCATCGGCCCTGCCGATTTGAACATCGATTCGTTGCTCGCGCGGGTAAGCGCAGGCGGGGTGCGTGAAATAATCATGGCCATCAGCCCAACCATAGAGGGCGAAACTACCGTCTATTATATTTCAAAGAAGTTGCAACCCAACGGCGTGCAAATCAGCACAATAGCCAGGGGCGTAGCGTTCGGAGGCGATCTGGAATACGCTGATGAAGTGACCCTGGGTCGTTCCATAGTAGCCCGTACACCTTATATTTCCCGCTAAGGCGATGTTAATGCCTGTTTATTCGAGGTCTAACGCTGCTGTTTCAATCCGCATACCATACCTTTGTCCGTAGAAGTTCCACAATTTGTATGAAACAATCCACTATACAAAAGTCTGTATCAGTTCACGGAGTAGGCTTGCACACCGGTAAAACAGTTACGCTGACCTTTAAACCGGCCCCGGCAAATCACGGTTATCGGTTTCAACGCATTGATTTACCGGAGCAACCGATCATTCCAGCAGATGTAAAAATGGTTATCTCAACCAACCGCGGCACAACTTTAAAAAGCGGCGAAGCGCAGGTATCAACGGTCGAACACGTATTGTCGGCCCTGACCGGGATGGCCATTGACAACGTGTTGCTTGAAATCGACGGCCCGGAAATGCCTATTATGGACGGCACCTCAATGCCATTTGTAACGGCTATTTTGGAGGCCGGCCGCACTGCCTTAGAATTGGACCGCGATTATTTTGTCGTTACGGAACCCATTTCCTACAAGGATGAAGTGACCGGCACAGAATTGCTCGCCTTGCCTTCTGATAATTTTGAGGCAACGGTTATGATTGATTTTAGTTCGAAAGTACTGGGGCCGCAATTTGCTTCCCTGCACCACATGGCCGATTATGTCAATGAAATAGCGCCTTGCAGAACCTTTGTGTTTGTGCATGAATTGGAAAAACTGCTTGAAATGGGCCTCATCAAAGGCGGCGACCTCGACAATGCCATTGTGATTGCTGACCGCAAAATGGATCAGGAGGAATTGGACGCGCTGGCAAAAAAAATGGGGAAACCGGGCATCAAAATCGATTCGGAAGGCGTATTAAACACGGTGAAGTTGCATTTTCAGAATGAACCGGCCCGTCACAAATTGCTGGACGTCATTGGCGACCTTGCGTTGATTGGCAAACCGATTCGGGGCAAAATTATGGCCACCAAACCCGGCCATACCGCAAATGTTGAATTTGCTAAGCTGTTGAAGAAACAACTGAACGAGAAACGACGTTTGATCGGTATCCCGAAATACGATCCGGAAAAAGAACCGGTGTTTGATACGGTTCAAATCACTAAATTATTGCCGCATCGCTTCCCATTTTTGATGGTTGATAAAATCATCGAACTGGATGAGCAACATGTGGTCGGAATCAAGAACATCACCTTTAACGAATACTTTTTTCAGGGGCATTTTCCTGATAATCCGGTGTTCCCTGGCGTACTGCAAATTGAGGCTTTAGCCCAAACAGGCGGTATTCTGGCACTGCACAACGTACCCGATCCAGGCAACTGGGACACCTACTTTCTGAAAATCGATAATACCAAGTTTAAAGCAAAAGTCGCCCCAGGCGATACTTTAATCCTTAAAATGGAACTCCTCGAACCCATTCGCCGCGGTATTGTTCATATGCAGGGCACTGCTTACGTGGGTAGCAAGATCGTCTCTGAAGGCGAGCTCACGGCGCAAATTGTCCGCCGCGCAAAAGAAACAAGTGCGAATGGGTTATGAGGTAAACTAAAATCCGAGGTCGTTCAAAGCAACATACCGACTCTAACTGCCCTATATACACCGCCCAGGGCAATGGTCAATGCTGAGAACAACTTCCATACAACCAAACTGTTGCGATGAGTTACTCCAACGGCTTGCGGGTCATTCACCCGAACGCGAAAATCGGCCAAAACGTCACGATTGGCCCCTTTACTGTAATTGAAGAGGATGTCGTCATTGGCGATAATTGCTGGATCGGTAATAATGTGACCATACTGAACGGTGCGCGCATCGGGGAAGGATGTCGCATTTTTCCGGGGGCCGTCGTAAGCGCTATTCCGCAAGACCTCAAATATAACGGCGAAAGCACGACCCTCCAGATCGGTAACAACGTGACGGTGCGCGAATGCTGTACCCTCAACAGGGGAACTACGGCTGCCAATACCACCTTTATCGGCGATAATTGCCTGCTCATGGCCTACGTTCACGTAGCCCACGATTGTATGATTGCCGAAAATTGCATCTTAGCCAACAACGTAACCCTGGCCGGCCACATCGAAATCGACAAAAATGCCCGTCTCGGCGGTATGGTGGCTGTACACCAGTTTGTCCGCATCGGTGAACAAACGATGATCGGAGGCGGTTCCCTCGTGCGCAAAGATGTGCCGCCCTTTGTCATGGCAGCCCGCGAACCGCTGTCTTATGCCGGTATCAATTCCGTCGGACTGCGCCGCGCGGGTTTCAGCAATGCCGAAATGCACCACATCGAAGACATTTACCGGGTGCTGTTTGTGCGCGGCCTGAGCACACGTAAAGCCTTGTCTATTATTGAAGATGAAGTAATGCCCTCCGTGTACCGCACCCAAATCCTTGAATTCGCACGCTCCGCAAAACGCGGCATGATGAAAGGATTCCGCGCCATGAACGGCAGCAGCAGTAAAGTAGCAGAACCGGTGCTCGACTAAGCGGCCGGAGAACGAATGGAAATTCAGCTCGACAATACCGGGAAACGTTTTCGCCTTGATTGGATTTTCAAGGGAATGCAGTACAATTTTGAAACAGGCCGTCGTTACGCCATCCTCGGCCCCAATGGCTCCGGAAAATCCACCCTGCTCAAGGTATTGTCGGGCCACCTCTCTCCCTCCAAAGGAAAAGTGCATTTTCGCGACGGCGGCCGCGTACTCGAACCGGAAACCCTGTACCGACA
This sequence comes from Bacteroidota bacterium, assembly GCA_037130425.1. GTDB lineage: Bacteria > Bacteroidota > Bacteroidia > Chitinophagales > Saprospiraceae > M3007. Next base: position 52,530 of record JBAXTB010000005.1, on the reverse strand, counting down.
AATCAGCTACGCCGCCCCATACATCGAACTGATTGAAGAATTTACCCTCGAAGAAGCCGTCCGGTTCCACGCCGGACTAAAGCCGCTCTTGCCCGGCATCACGCCCGACCGGATTTACGAACTCCTCGCGCTGCCCCGCGCGCGCAACAAGGAAATCCGCTTTTTTTCTTCCGGTATGAAACAGCGCGTCAAACTCGCGCTGGCTGTTTGCTCCGACACGCCCCTGCTCCTGCTCGATGAACCAGCGACAAATCTGGATGTGCAAGGCGTGGAATGGTATAAAAACCTGATTTCAACATTCGCTGCCGAACGACTGGTGGTGATTGCATCGAATGATCCGCATGACGCGGAGTTTTGTCCGAATCATCTGAATATCCTAGATTACAAAAAAGGGTAGGGAATATCGAACAGATGAATAGCGAACGGGTGTCCCCGGTTTGATAGTTTGAATAAAAACCACGATGATGTATATAAAACCCAATATCAATACGCTGCTCTTTATCGTGATTGCTTCAATAAGCGCTTGCCACGCGCCATCAAAAACGGCCGACCCGCTTATTTTTAAATACTTCAGGGCCACATCTCCTGGCGATACGATGCACTTTGAAATCGCGTTCGATGCGCCCACGCAAGGCGATACCATCCCCAATGCCCTATTTTTCAAAACCATTCCAACAGCCTTGCTGCAGGAAATCGACTATTTGGTTGATTCGTCTGACTCGGTAGTGCTTGGCCGCCAGCGGTTCTCTTTGAACGACAGCATTACGGCTTGTTGGGTCGATCTTCGGTATTCCTGGTTTCAGCATCAGTCGTTCTTTTTATACAACAATAAACGTCAGCGCTTTACCGACCGCGTCACCTTAGCCGAATGGTACGGCGGCGACGGCGGCCAACTGCTCACCGGCAGCTGGGTCTTCGACTACGACGGCGACGGGCAAAAAGATATGGTGCGTCGGGAAATCCAACATTCCATGATGGTGCAAGGCGATACGGTATTGGAACGAAATGAACAGGCGGCCACGCTTTTGCTGTGGAAAAACGGGCATTTTATGGAAACGCCGATGAAGGACACGGCGGCGGTGATTAAGCGCTATCCCATCAAAGGTGTTTGGGAATAAGGTGTAAAAAACAAGCGGCCTCCGAATATTTATTTCATATTTGGGCTTTGTATTAAAACTACGCACATGCCTACTTTCGCCGACCGCATTATTACGTTTAACCGCAGCCTTGAGTTCAACGGCGCTTTGCCCGACGGCATTCGCATTATGAATCCGTTTCGGGAAAACCCGGAAGCGGCGCGGGTGTCGGAATTGTTTTACCGGCGTTTTTACAACGATAACCAGCCGCGCAGCCTCATCCTAGGCATCAATCCCGGGCGCTTCGGGGCCGGACTTACGGGCATTCCCTTCACCGATCCCAAACGTTTGGTGGAACAATGCGGCATCCCGTACACGGGCGCGATGGCGCATGAGCCTTCGTCTGTGTATGTGTACGAAGTTATCGCGGCCTACGGCGGCATGGAGCGTTTTTACCAGGATATTTACATCAATTCCGTTTGTCCGCTCGGATTTACCAACCTGAACGACAAGGGCAAAGAAGTCAATTATAACTACTACGACAGCCGCGCGCTGACCGAGGCCGTGTACGATTTTATCGTGTTGAACATGCGCCAACAAATTGCCCTCGGCGTGCGCACTGACCGCTGCTTTTGCTTCGGTTCCGGGGCGAATTATCAATTTTTGAACAAATTAAACGACAAATTTAAGTTTTTTGGGACTGTGGTGCCGCTGGAACACCCGCGTTTTATCATGCAATACAAGGCGAAAAGCAAGCAGTTGTATGTGGCGGATTATTTGAGGAAGTTGGGGGAATGAACTTGCCCCAAAACAAACTTTGCCTTATCTTTGTATGGTCATGATCCCCAACGTGCAAAACTGATTTTTTGACTGAACAATTATGCTATGATTAGATTAGTCCTTCCGGTAGATGATAATATTGCCAATATTTGGAAAAGCGCCAGTCCTGAACAAAAAGCGCAAATTGTAAATATTTTTAGTTGGTTGGTGGAAAAAGAGCAGTGGCAAACGGTTACACCTGCCTTGTTTTCAGCATTGCTCGACCAAATCAGCGATAAAGCAGTTGCGAACGGCTTGACGCCGGAAATACTCGAAGAGATCCTCCATGAATCCTGATTTGCGATTCATATTTGATAATAATGTATTGATAAGCGCTTTCTTATTCAAAGGAAGTACACCACGTCGCGCCTTCGATCTTGCCTTATCCCTTGGAACGATCATCCATTCTGAAGAAACATTAAATGAACTTTGGGAGGTATTGGTCCGGCCTAAATTTGACCGTTTTTTGTCGATTGAGGATCGTGTAAAATTGTTACACGCATTTGAGCAAATTTCAGAACATTGTTCGGTTTCAACAGTGGTTACGCTTTGCCGTGACCCTAAAGATGACAAGTTCTTAAGCCTTGCCCTTTCAGCATCAGCTGAAAGTATAACTTCGGGTGATAAAGATTTGTTGGTACTGTCAGATGTCTTCAGCGTTCCTATTTATACGCCTGCACAGTTTATTGAGGTAAATTCGAAGATTTGATAGTCTAAACCGCCTCCTAATCGCAGATTGCTGCCGCGCTTATGTAGTTGTCTCCATAAACTACGACATACCAAGCGTATCGCTGGGTTTATGAATAAGCACTACCTTTGCCCTCCGATTCAAAAATCTGGTTCATGGCGCGTAAACATATCGTACTCCCCTCCGTTTCGATCACAGGCATCGCCGACCGCGGCAAAGGCGTCGGCCGCACCCCCGACGGGCTGGTAGTTTTTGTAGAAGATGCCGTGCCGGGCGATGTGGTGGATGTATTTGTGCAAAAGAAAAAAGGCGGTTTTGCGGAAGGCGTGGTGCAGGAATACATACAACTGTCGCCCAAACGCGTAGAACCTTTTTGCGAACATTTCAAGGTCTGCGGCGGCTGCAAATGGCAGTACATGGCTTATGAAGACCAAATGGCTGAAAAACAACAGGTTGCATACGACGCTTTGCTGCGCATCGGCAAATTGCAGGTGGGTACGTTATTGCCCATCATCGGCGCCGACAACACGACCTATTACCGCAATAAATTAGAGTTCACCTTCGCCAACAAACGCTGGCTGCTCAAGGAAGAACTCCACAATCCCGACATCGACGCCGAACATGCCTTGGGATTTCACAGGGCCGGTTTTTTTGATAAAATCGTGGATATTCAACATTGCTGGTTGCAGGCCGAACCCTCGAACATCATCCGCAATGCCGTGCGCGAAATCACCATGGCGCAAGGACTTGACTACTACGATGCGCGTCGACACACGGGCTTCATGCGCAACCTGCTCCTGCGCCTCACCAGTTCGGGCGCCTGCATGTTGGTGGTGAGCGTGGGCTACGACGATCAGGACAAGATCCGCCGCTTGCTGGACGCTATTTTGGAACGTTTTCCCACGGAAATTACCACGTTGGTGTATAATGTGAACACCAAAAAGAACGACGCCCTGTTTGACCTCGACATGATTCCTTATTTTGGTCCCGGATACGTGATTGAAACCTTGGGCGACGTGCAATTTAAAATCGGGCCGAAGTCTTTTTTCCAGACCAACTCCACCCAGGCCAAAAAACTCTACGATGTAGTCGTCGATTTTGCCGAATTGAGCGGCACCGAAAACGTGTACGACCTCTACACCGGCACAGGCAGCATCGCGCTTTATCTGGCAAAATACTGCAAACACGTCGTCGGCATCGAGGAAATACCCGAAGCCATTGCCGACGCCGAGGAAAATAAAACCCTCAACGGCATCGAAAATGCAACCTTCTATGCTGGCGATGTTAAAAATGTGCTGACACCCGAATTTGTGGCCAAACACGGCAAACCCGACCTCGTCATCACCGACCCGCCGCGCGCGGGCATGCACGAAAAAGCCGTGCGTTTTTTGCTTGATTTGGCCGCGCCGCGCATTGTGTATGTAAGTTGCAACCCGGCCACGCAAGCCCGTGATTTACAATGGCTTTCTGAAAAATACGACACCGTGAAAGCCCGACCGGTGGATATGTTTCCGCATACGCACCATATTGAAAATGTGGCGTTGTTGGTGAGAAGGGAAGGGGGAAATTAAGAGTAAGTTCAAATACAAGTTCAAATACAAACCCAAAAACAGGTTCAAATACAAGTTGGAGGGGCGCGTGTCGCAAGATAACGTATATTTTTGCCAAAAAAAAGTATATATCGCGCCCACACCTTCAACTAAAGCCTTCGTTCAGAGGTGTCATCTCCGACCAAAGGAGGAGGTGACATCTCTGAACAAAGATTACGTGTGTACTTCCGTTCGGAGGTGTCATCTCCGACCGAAAGAGGAGGTGACATCTCCGAACAAAGATTACGTGTGTACTTCCGTTCAGAGATGTCACCTTCTCGTGCCTTGAAGATGACACCTCTGAACAAACACAATTCAAATATAAACCTTATATGCTTTCAGCGCTTTCAAAACTGCTCCTTCGCCTCTGGGGCTGGAAAATAACCGGCCATTATCCTATTGATCTGCCCAAGGTAGTTATAGCCGTGGCCCCGCATACGTCGTGGTGGGACTTTCCCTTGGGCGTGTTGGTGAACAGCGCAGGCCAATACAACGCGAATTACATGGCGAAGCACTCTCTGTTCAAGCCGCCTTTCGGTTTTATTTTCCGTTGGCTGGGCGGAATTCCGGTTAATCGGAGCAAAAACCACAACATGGTGGCTGCTACGGTGGAGGCATTTAAAACCAACGCACGCATTCACCTGGTGATCGCGCCCGAAGGCACACGCAAAAAAGTACCTAAATTTAAAACGGGATTTTACCACATCGCCCGGCTTACCGGCTCGCCGATTTGCCTGTGCAAGTTTGACTGGGCGGCCCGCGAAGTGTTTTTTGACCCAATTTTGTTTCAGCCTACCGACAACGAAGCGGCTGATATTCAATATATTTGGAATTATTTCAAAGGCGTTCAAGGCGCCAGCCCCGAATTGGGCATCGATTAAGTATGCAAAAAGAGATAAAAGCCTTCGCACCGGCTTCAATCGGCAACATCGGAATCGGATTCGACATCATGGGCCTCTGTATTGAGCACCCGGGCGACGAAGTTATCGCGCGCCTGAGCAACAAACCGGGACTGCATATTAAGGCCATACACGGCGGCGACGCGCTGCCCCTTGACCCGTCCAAAAATACGGCAAGCGTGGCGGTTGCGCATTTACTTGAACACCTTGGCCAAAGCAATCGCGGCATCGAACTTGAAATTTTCAAAAAAATGCCCTCCGGAAGCGGCTTGGGAAGCAGCGCGGCCAGCGCCGTGGCGGCCGCAGTGGCGGTCAATGCTTTGCTGGAAAGCGGTCTGCGCAAACGCGATCTGTTGCGTTTTGCCTGCCTTGGCGAACAAGTGGCCTCCGGTGGTTTCCACGCTGACAATGTAGCGCCATCCCTGCTCGGCGGCATCGTACTTATTCGCGACAATGACAGTTTGGATGTACACACGCTGCCCGCGCCTGAAGAACTGTTTGTTGCCGTGGTGCATCCGCATGTAGAATTGCTTACCAAACACGCGCGGGAAATCCTGAAACCTGATCTTCCGCTCAAAACGCATATCCGCCAGAGCGCCAATGTAGCCTCTTTTGTGGCGGCACTTTTCAACTCCGATTACGATCTTTTGGGTCGCAGCCTGACCGACCACGTCATTGAGCCGCAGCGCGCTTCCCTGATTCCGGGTTTTTATGCCGTAAAAGCGGCGGCAATGGAAGCCAATGCCTTAGGTTGTAGCATTTCAGGGGCCGGGCCGTCCATATTTGCCCTGTTTAAAGGCGTAACTGATGCTGAAAAAGCAGGTCTTGCCATGCAAAAAGCCTTTGAAAAAGCCGGTGTATCAAGCACGATTTACCTTTCACCCGTCAACCGGCACGGCGCAGTGGTGTTTTAAATAGCAGAAAAAATTGAAAAAACGGCTCATTTATTCCATTTTCATGTTGCTCGTGTGCGCCTGTACGGCCCGCGCGCAGGAAGGGTTTGAGCCGCCCATGACGTTTGAACAAATTCAGGCCATGCTAAAAGCGGGCGTCTCCGGCCGCGATTACCGTCAGCAGGGCCTGCTTTGGTACCATTGGGCTTTTTATGAGGAGCGCAAACACGGCGACAGCGATTCGGCATTTCAATATTTAGCCCGCAGCGTCGAGCATTTTCGGCGCAGCAAAGATACCCTGGCTTATCATCGGGCCAATGCCGACCTTGCCGATTGGATGGCCCAGCGCGGATTAATCGACGAGGCATTGGTGAAGCAAAAAGAAGCGCTGGAATATACCCGCCGCAAAGGACAAAGCAAGTTGGAAACCAGCCTGCTTGTGCGCATGAGCCGGCATTTTATGGAAAAACGCGACACGGCGCACGCGCTCGAATACCGGCGTTTGTTTCGGGAGCGAAACGAATTGGTAAGGGATACGGTGCTCGAAATAACCGTTTTGATCGAAGAAGTGTATCGCTTGCAATCCGAACAACGCATCCGGGAAGCAATCCGCCTTTCAGACCGCACCCTCGACCTGGCACGGGGTATTTATAATACCGACCTGCAAGCCACAACGCTTTACAATACCGGTTACCTATACGAAATCGACCGGAACTATTCCAAGGCCCTGCAGTACCTGCTCAACGCCGAAAAAATGGACAAAGGCGACAATGATGTACGGCGAAGGGGTATTTACAAACATTTATCGTCGACCTACAGCGCCCTCGACAGCGTACAGGCCGCATTCCGATACGCCTATATGTATGCGCAACTCGGCGACACCATCCTGATGCACGACCATTCGGCTTCTGTCAAACGCATCCTACAATATGATGCTGATGGGAAACGCCGCGCCATGGATATCCTCGGAAAGGAAAAAAAAGACGCGGAGGAGAAAGCCAAAGCCCAGCGCTTTGTTACCCGTTTGTTGGCCCTTGGGTTGGTCGTCGTATTGCTAATCATGTTTTTGCTAAGGCGCGACTATAAAAACCGCTTAGCCAAAGACCGTCTGATCGCCAGCCAGCGAGAAGAAATTAATGCCCGAAAAATTCGCGAGCTGGAAGACAGCCTGAAGATCGAAACCATGCAAAGTATGTTGGAAGGGCAGGAAAGTGAACGCCAACGCATTGCGCATGATTTGCACGACAGTTTAGGCGGTTTGCTGGCAGCGGCCAAACTTCAAGTTGAAAACCTGCCTTCCGGCGACCCGGGATCGAGCCTTGACAAGGATTTATTGAAAATCAAAGGCTTGCTGGATGAAACCATTGCCGAAACCCGGCATATTGCCCGCAACCTGCAGCCCGGCACGCTGCTGCAATTTGGGTTGGTAAAAGCCCTGCAAGACCTGATTAATCGGGTAAAAGGCAAAGGGGCGCCCGAAATTTCCTTCCAGCATTTTGGCGACTTTTCCGATCTATCTCAGCATTTTGCCCTCAATTTCTACCGAATTGTGCAGGAATTGCTGCAAAACTGCCTGAAACACGCCAAAGCCAACGAAATCCTCGTACAACTTACCCGCACCGACCATCAAATCGCCCTGATTGTGGAAGACGACGGCGTAGGCTTCGACCCCGAAACGGTGCAAAAAGGCATGGGCACCGGCAATGTGGCCCGCCGCGTACAGTTTCTTAAAGGCGAACTCAGCGTCCAAACGGCGCCCGGACAAGGCGCCAGCACCCTCATTACAGTCGCCGTTTCAAGCGCTCATTTGTCGGCCATTGAGCAAATTCAGGGAAAACCCTGACAAAACAATTCCCGGTTTCTCCCGATAGGCGGGATTTTTACTGCCCGTACCTTTGTCAGGCATTGCGAAAACCGATTTGCAACACGCACCCTACCCCCCAGATTTTTTTTCGTAGGCAAAAACTATTTAGAACAGATAACAAACACTAAATAATTTTTGAATTGTCAATCCAAACTCGCTTTTATACGCCAAAGCAATTGGTTTAATATCCAAATTAATTTGTACAAAAACCATTGCAGCAGTGTATAGTCTTTTTCTTTTGGTAATCGTCCATGGCATGTAAATTGCTCCCAGATCAGATGCGTGAAAAGTCATGATATGATCGCATGCTCTGGACGACACCGGCAAAAATGCAATCTTTCTCCTCAGAAGCGCCCGCTGTTCTACTGTGAACGGCGGGCGTTTCTATTTTCCCTGCGATTTTCCGGGTATTGTAAAACTTCTTACTTTCGTGCCTGTTTTATACGCCAAAGCAATTGGGTTAACGGTAAAATTAATTTACACAAAACCTATTGCGGCGGAGTATATACGCCAAAGCAATTGGGTTAACGGTAAAATTGATTTATGCAAAACCTATTGCGGCGGAGTATATACGCCAAAGCACTTTTTACACAAAACCTATTGCGGCGGAGTATACAAACACAAGATTCTTTCAAATTCACACTAAAACATATAAAACAATGGCATTTTCACTCCCTGACTTAAAATACGCATTTGCTGCGCTTGAACCCAACATCGATGCGCGCACCATGGAAATTCACCACGATAAACACCATGCTGCTTATGTCACCAACCTGAACGCAGCCCTGCAAGGGACAGAACATGAAGGCAAGTCGCTCGAAGAACTGCTCGCGCACATTTCCCAACTTCCACCCGCAGTACGCAACAACGGCGGCGGCCACTGGAACCACTCTATGTTCTGGGAAATTATGGCGCCCAATGCCGGCGGCGAACCCACTGGCGCATTGGCAGAAGCCATCAACAGCGCGTTCGGCAGTTTTGACGAAATGAAAAAACAATTCGCTCAAGCAGCAACAACCCGCTTCGGCTCAGGCTGGGCATGGCTGTGCCTTGATGCGGATGGCAAATTGTTCATCACTTCTACGCCAAACCAAGACAATCCGCTCATGGATGTAGCCGACAAAAAAGGACACCCGATCCTCGGACTTGATGTTTGGGAACACGCCTACTACCTCCACTACCAAAACCGCCGCCCGGACTACATTACATCTTGGTGGAACGTGGTAAACTGGGCCGAAGTAACGCGTCGCTTCGAACAGAAGTAGGGAATATCGAATATCGAACAGACGAATATCGAATATCGAAGGGGGCGTTGCGCTGAATATCCGAAATGGATTGGCGTAACGCCTTCTTTCATTATTCGAAATTCATTCCTGGCCTTGAACCGGACGGCGGAATTTATTCCGCCCGCAAAAACAAAACGCAATATATTGATAATCAATTTTTAATATATTACTTTAGGCGGAATAAATTCCGCCATCCAATTCCACGCCTTATATATTTATATAGTATGAAGATGCCGAGGACATTAATACGGCTAAAAAATAATCTGCCTCGAGAGACTTGCGCTCAATATTCGTAAATATTCAGCGCAACGCCCCCCTTCGATATTCGATATTCATCTGTTCGATATTCGATATTCCCATTGTTCCGCCGACATCTCAAACCGAACTTCCCCATTCGGTCGCAAACCAATTTCCAACCAACCCGCTTTCCGGTAAAAGACCTGCGCGCGTACCCGGACTGGTGCCCAACCAAACATCCTCCGAGGTTTGGCTAAAATACCAATCCAGCATCGTATCATGTAAACGGCGGCCGATGCCCTTCCCTTCGTATTCCGGATCAACAAACAAGGCCCAGATATTATGCCCACGCAAATCGGCGATGGCAAAACCCACCACGCGGTTCTCGACCACACATACCCATCCTTTGCCGCGTTCTGTGATGAACTCGGCGCAATCGGCGTCGGTGACAAGGGCCGGGTTCGAGAGCCGGTTTTCTTTTACGGCATGTCGCACGATTTGTATTTGGGGAATATCTTCCAGGGTGGCTGTTCTGAAAATCATGGCGCTGATGAATATTGGACTTGAAACCGGTGGTCAGGGTAAAAATATCGAATATCGAACAAAAGAATATCGAATATCGAACGGGGCTTTGCGCCAAATATCCGAAATGAGTTGACGCAACACCTTCTTTTGTTATTTAATTCTATCAAACATTGTCTCATCTTAGCGGACAATTAAACGCGTATGCCCTACCTCATCGCCATAGATATCGGCACGACTTCCACTAAAGCCCTCGCAGTGGATGCGCAGGGTGCAACATTGGCAACTTGGAATGTGCCCTACCATCTGTACCACACACAAGATGACCGGGCAGAACAACATCCGGCCGATATTTGGGCTGCCGTGTCAACATGCCTGCAAAAACTGCAACAAATATGCCTCAAACAAGGTGAATTACAAGGAATTGTTTTCTCCGCAGCCATGCACAGCCTAATGGCCGTGGACGAAGCGGGCATACCACTTACGCCGCTAATTACCTGGGCGGATAACCGCGCTGCCGATATTGCGACCAAACTTCGGACTGAAAACCCTGACTTATACACCCGCACCGGTACGCCCATACACGCCATGTCGGTATTGCCAAAACTAATCTGGCTGCGGGAAAACCAGCCTGAGGTTTTTCAAAAAGCGCGGCACTTTTGCGGCATCAAGGAATACGTGATGTACCAACTGAGCGGTCAATGGATATGCGATCATTCTATCGCTTCCGCCACGGGTTTGATGCGCTTGGATACACAAGCGTGGGATGAGGAAGCGTTAAAATTAGCCGGTATTGGGCCGGAGCGTTTGCCGAGGCTTGTTGCGCCACAGTTTCACCTGCATGCTCTTACCGGGGCGCCAATTGGTACGTCTGTTATCGCCGGCGCTTCCGACGGATGCTGCGCCAACCTTGGGGCCGAAGCAACCCAACCCGGCGATGTGGTCATTACGATTGGTACCAGCAGCGCTTTACGCGCCTGTGTGCAAGCGCCCTACCTTGACCCGCAGATGCGCACGTTTTGCTATTTGCTTGATGCCGCGCGACCTGTGATCGGCGGCGGGGCCAATTCCGGGGCGTATGTGTTACAATGGATGAAGGAAAATTTATTCGCGTACCGAGGCTCCTTAAGCCGTTTTTATGCTTTAGCCGCCACCGCGCCGCCCGGCTCCGAAGGTTTGTTGTTTTTCCCTTACCTCATGGGCGAACGGGCGCCGCTTTGGAATCCGCATATACGCGGCGCGCTCAGCGGACTTGGCGTGGCACACACGCGCGCGCACCTGATTCGGGCGGCCATGGAAGGCGTCGTGTATAATTTGGCTTCTATTTATGAGGTATTGCGTACCGAAACGCCGTTGAAACGCTTGGTTGCTACCGGCGGATTTACCCAAAATGCCTTATGGCTTCAAATATGCGCGGATGTTTTTCAAACACCCGTACAAACCGTTCCGGGACTGGAAGCCTCCGCGCGCGGGGCGCTGGCGCTGGCGCGCGAAGCATTGAATTTGCCGTCCTTACCGCCGCTTGAAGGCTGGGTGACGTACCAGCCTGATGAAGCGGCCGGGCGCGTGTATGCGGAGATGCGGGCGCGGTTTGGGAGGGAAAATGATTTCCGAAATTCCTAAGAAAGCATCATGGCTTTCAAGCCTTCCTTCTTCGCCTCCACGTATTGTGCCGCCGTTTCGCGGATGCTGTCGTTTAGCGCGTGGTATTGAAAATTGAATACCGATTTTGATTTTTCGTTGGCGTAATAATATTTGGACACGCTGCTCCGGGCCGATTCTTTAGTTACCAGCGGGTCGGCGCCCAATATTTTTTCTTTCAGCCATTCTACCCGCCAGGCTACTTCGGCGAGCAAAGGCGTTACGGTAATCGGCGGCGGCGTTTTGTCCAAGGCTTGTGCGATTTGGGTAAAAAAATCGCGGAACGTAACATCCTGCGTGTTCAGGATATAGCGTTCGCCGGAAATATCGCTTTCGAGCAGCAAAACCATGAACTGCGCCACATCGCGCACGTCTACAAAGCCGGAGCTGCCTACGGGGCAAAATTTCAGCCCCTCGTCAATTTGCTTGAAAAATTTTGCGGAACCCAACTGCCAGTACCCGCTGCCAAGTATAATGGACGGATTTACAATCGCTACCGGCAATCCTTCGGCATGGCCGCGCCACACTTCCTGTTCGCTCGCGTATTTGCTGATGGCGTATTGGCTATTGCCCTTGCTTTGCACCCATTTAGAGTTTTCATCTAATTTCGGACGCTCCTTGGAACGGCCCAGCGCGGCGATACTACTCACGTGTATCAGTTTTTTCACGCCGAATTCAAGTGCAAGGTTGACGACGTTGGCCGTGCCTTCCACATTGATACGCATCATATTGAACACATCTTTGGGATGAAAAGAAACCACGGCCGCACAGTGGAAAACAACTGTGACGCCGTTAAAGGCATCTTCCAACGCTACGATATCGGTTACATCTGCTTCTACCCATTCCACCTGATCGGCAAAAGCCTGCACTAATTCCATAGAACTTTGCTTACGCCGCAGCGCGCGCACGCGATAGCCTTTTTGTAAAAGAAGTCGAATGAGGTAAGCGCCCAGAAAGCCGGTACCGCCCGTTACGAGCACAAGTTGTTGATGTTCCATCGTTTATTTTTTGAGCGACAGGGTGTATTGCGCCACTGCCTTAATTTCTTCCGGCGAAAGTAATGCCTTAAACGGTGTCATCACATTTCTGCCGTTTGTAATTGTGTTGATTCTTTCTTCCAACGGCAAAACACTCATGGATAGATCCTTTGCGCCATTCATGCCGAGTTTTCCATCGGCGCCATGACAGACTACACAATTTTTACGAAAAATAGTCGATCCTTCCGGGATAGCGCCAACGGGGTTTTGCTGCCCCGGATCACTGCATGAAATCCACATAAATGCTGCATAAATACAGCCGATGATTACATTTTTATTCATTTATTGCATTTTTAACAATCCAATTTACAAGAATGGAACAATTTTTGTAGAACAAAAAGCGTAACTTTGCGCAGGTGAAAGACTCTTGTTAAAGAATGAATTTTGGTCATCTACAAGCATTTTTAACACTTGCTCAAAAAAACCTGTTACAATTTGCCCTAAGCTGTATATCTTTGTTCTTGGTTTTTAGTCATAACGATTTGTGGCGTATTTGGTTCAGATTTAAAAACCACCTCCATTCGAAATAATAGTGTTTGTTCATAGTGTTTGTTTTTTGTTTTGTCCCTGTTAAGTAGCAATATTTAATAGGGTTTATTTTTTTTACACGCCATAGCGATTTTTCGCGACGGCGTGTTTGCCATAGCGATTTCGCGACGGCGTGTCCGCCATAGCGATTTTTCGCGACGGCGTGTTTGCCATAGCGATTTTTCGCGACGGCGTGTCCGCCATAGCGAATAGGTTTTGCGCAGTTGAATTTGGACAGCCAAGACATTTTAAAACCGATTGCGCTATCTAGCAAATTTGCGACTGAATTCCCTCCAGATCCTACACACTATTTTTTCTTCCACACATTTCCCTGATTCTTTGTTAATTTTTTACAAAAACTGTCTTACAACGGAATTATTTCCAGTTTGGCACACGTTTGGCTATATACATTGTACTTCATACAATAGAAACGGTTTAGTGAAAAAAAAGCCCGGAGCAAAAGCGCACCGGGCTATTTTTTTATCCTGTCGAAAATTGAATTTGGACGCTTGCTACCGTATCAGGGTCAGGTTGCCTGCTTTGACCTTTGCTATGCCGGAACACTTATACCGGAGCCGGTATAAGAAAACGCCCGGATTGACCGGTTGGCCATTGACTTCGCCGTCCCAGGTTTCAAAAGCCGTTTTGGCATTAAATACCCGTCCGCCCCAGCGATCAAATACTTCAAAGGAAATAAATTCATCCACCGCATACGGATTGCTGATGCCAAACACGTCGTTACGGCCTGGAGAGCCGCCGGGCGTAAAGGCATTGGGGATAAATACCTTGTTGCAATCGAGCGTATCAGGATCGATCACATTCACAGAAATGGTATCGTAAGCCACGCAATAACCGCCTTTATATTTGATGCTAACCGAATATTTGGTAGGGCCGGGCGGCGTAATAATCGGGTGAGACGAATGAATATCCGATACGCCGGTAGCGGGTTGCCAGGTAAACTGTTCGGCGCAATAATCGGCCACATTTACCTGAAATGAATTTCCCAGATAAATCAACGTGTCGGCATTCAGAATATGATCGGCGCGCAGGTTATAACGGCTGATGGCCAAATCGTCGAGGGCTTTACTGTGAAAACGTAGTTCATCGAATTCGCCTTTAAACCAATCATCGAGCGGACAAACCGGTTCGCCCACTTTAAAAGTAGCCGTAGAGGTCAGATCCAAACGGGCCGTTGCGACCTTTGAGTCCCTCAAAACGCCGTTGATGTAAATAGAATACCGGGTGTTTTGACGGGTCAGGGTAATAAATTGCCAGCAGGGTCCGGGATCAAGCGTCGCCTGAACTGTTGTCAGCAGCGCATCGTTTTCGCTAATGCTGGACGTTATTTTACGCGATTTTGGCGCATAACGCACCCAAAAAGCCCGATTGGTACTACAACTGCCTTGTTTTGACATCACCAATTGCGTCGCCGTCGAAGTTGTAGGGGAGGGCGGTTTGATGTAAAAACTAATGGTAAAGTCGCTGGTGGTAAATACATCAGAAAACGGGCCTACAAAATATATGGCGTCGTCCTTGCCGTCGAACACCATCGCGGAGTCGCGCAGGCCGCAGGTGCAGGAAATCCCGTTGATCAGGGCGCCGCTGGAGCCATTCCCACTGTCGTCGATGGCTTTACAATTATTGTCAAACGAAAAATATGCCTCGAGTTTGTCGGAATTGGATTGAGCCGTTACAGACCAGGCAAATATTGAGCAGCATAAGAGAAAAAGTAGACGCATCCGGTTTATCTGTTTTAGTACCATAAAACGCCTTCAACGGGCTTAAAGTATATCAAGCGGGTTGTGCGGCGAAAACTAAGGTTTCATAAAGGCGTCCAATCCACCCGGCATCATACCCTGAAGCAGGTTATTGGTTTCGGCAGCGGCCATTGCGCGCGCGTCATCCAAGGCCCGATTCACGGCAATCACCAGCAAATCTTCCAATTGCTCGCGGTCGCTTAGGTCAATTTTAGCCGGATCAATCCGAATGTTATGCACCTGCAAATCAGCCGATGCCTGCACCACAATAGCGCCGTCGCCAGATTCTGCTTCCACCGACATGCCGGCTAATTTTTGCTGAAGTTCTTCTTGTTGCTTTTGTAAATTTCCAAACAAATCGCCAAACATAATAAGGTTGTTTTTAAATTTTAAAATGCACAATATCAGCAAATTGCTGCACCCGATCCCGAATCATGTCCTGCGTAAGCCCTTTCAACGCTTCTATGCTGAACTGCTCCACGCAAAACGACGCCATTGCAGAACCGTAAATCACGGCGCGTTTCAGGTTTTCGAAAGAATAATCGTCGGTTTTGGCCAACCAACCCGTAAATCCGCCGGCAAAACTGTCGCCCGCGCCCGTTGGGTCAATCACTTCTTCCAAAGGCAACGCTGGCGCGTAAAACATCAGCCCATAGTGAAACAGCAAAGCGCCGTGTTCGCCTTTTTTAATCACCAAATATTTCGGTCCCATCGCGTGAATCACCGCAGCGGCTTTTACCAGGGCATATTCTCCCGACAACTGACGCGCTTCTTCGTCGTTGATCGTGAGCACATCTACGCGTTTCAGCACGGCTTTCAGGTCGTCCATTGCAATGTCCATCCAGAAATTCATCGTATCCAGCACAACTAAGTGCGGGCGTTCTTCCAATTGGTCGAGCACGTCCATCTGGATTTTCGGCACTAAGTTACCGAGCATCAGCACCTTAGGTTTTCGGTAAGACGCCGGTAAAACAGGCTCGAAATTGGCCAACACATTTAACTGCGTATCAAGCGTATCGCGCGTGTTCAGGTCTTTATGATATTTGCCGGCCCAGAAAAACGATTTTTCACCCACTTTGATTTGCAGCCCGTCTAAATCGATCCCACGCGCTTTCAAGTCATCCAGCACGGAAGTAGGGAAATCATCGCCTACCACGGACACAACCTGAACCGGGTTGACAAAATAGGAGGCCGCCAAAGAAATATAGGTGCAGGCGCCGCCTACAACCCGTTCTGCGCGCCCCGAAGGCGTTTCGATATCGTCAAATGCGACAGTTCCGACCGCAACTAAGCTCATGTGGTTGAATTGTTTGGTTAATGAAAATATTTTCACAGGCGCATCTGCGCGTGCAAAGATGCCAAATTCCGCTGGAAATAAAAAAAGCCATCGCGTTTGCGATGGCCTTCCTTGCGCCTCCTAAAGGACTTGAACCTTTGACCTACGGATTAACAGTCCGCCGCTCTAACCAACTGAGCTAAGGAGGCTTTCTTTTTAAGCGGGGCAAAGGTATAACGTTCTGGTATTTCAAAGCAAATTTTTTTTAAAAATTTTTTCATGCCCCTGTTTTTGCATTTTTGCAGCATAAAAAACAGTTTTTATGACAAATAATGAAGTTCAAGACGCCCTCAACAGCGGCGCAGCGGTGGTTGCGCTCGAAAGTACGATCATTTCGCACGGTATGTCCTATCCTAAAAACGTAGAAACCGCCCTGCGCGTGGAACAGATTGTGCGGGCTGCCGGCGCCATTCCGGCCACTTGCGCGGTCATCAACGGCGTGCTGAAGGCCGGACTTACGACGGATGAAATTGAAATGCTCGGTAGAACGGGCCAGGCGGTACCCAAGGCCAGTCGCCGCGACCTGCCTTATCTTGTGTCCAAGGGGCTGACCGGCGCGACCACCGTGGCTTCTACCATGATTATTGCGCACAAGGCAGGCATCCGGGTCTTTGCTACAGGCGGCATCGGCGGCATACACCGGGGCGCGGCGGAAACGATGGATATTTCGGCTGATTTGCAGGAATTGGCGCAAACGCCCGTTGCCGTAATTTGTGCAGGCGCAAAAAGTATTCTTGACCTCGGACTTACGCTTGAATACTTGGAAACCTACGGCGTGCCGGTGCTCGGTTTTCAGACCGACGAGTTTCCGGCTTTCTATGCGCGGCGCAGCGGTTTAAAAGTAGACTACCGGATGGAGACGCCCGCAGAGATTGCGCGTTTGCTGGAAGTGAAATGGGCGCTTGATTTGCGCGGCGGCGTGGTGATAGCCAATCCGGTTCCGGAAGAGGATCAACTTGACTCAAATGTCATTGAGTACTTTATTCAGGAAGCGTTGGAAGAAGCGGGTAAACAGGGAATCAAAGGGAAAGAGATCACGCCGTTTTTGTTGGCAAACATAGAAGCGCTGACTGGCGGAAAAAGTTTGGCAACAAATATTAAATTGGTGTGTAACAATGCGCGCCTGGCGGCAGAGATCGCGGTTGCAATGACGATTCGGTAAAAATAATTTAGCTAAAAAATAATATCGCCTGCAATCGTGCGCCTCCTTGCATTTTCATTTTTACGCATTTTAGAGCAAAAATTCGCTATTTTGATGGTTTTTAAGCGAAAAGTGGCCCAAAAAAGAAAGCCGCCGGTAATGCTTGCGCACACCAGCGGCTAATAAACCCCAAAAAACCAAATGAAAACTGACGCGAAGATACGGACTTCTAAAACGAACTATTGTCATGGAATTGTCATAAAGTAAAAAAAGCGTTTTTAGGGGGAACTTTGTCAAATGCAGGTGAAACATCAAGGGACTTAAAAGGCCCCCAAACCGTGTAGTATAGCATGTAGGGCTTTGGCGTCCTTCGCAATGAAATCAGCGCCGTTTTCGCGCAATTTCACGTCGTGGCCATCAAAAATGTGGGCTGCGCCTAAAAAACCCACCACGCGGATACCGGCCTCGCTGGCGGCCTTTACCCCTGTCGGACTGTCCTCCACCACGATGGTTTCATCTGCATTTAATTTTAGGGCGTCCAGGGCAAAATGATACACATCCGGTTCAGGCTTAGGTTTCTTTACGTGTTCGGCCGAAAAAATCTGCCCGTCGAGCGCATGGCGCAGGCGTACCTTGCGCAAACACATTTCTACGTGCCGCACGCTACCGTTGGAAACCATACTTTTGGGGATACGCAAATTGCGGAACAAACTCGTCATGCCCGGAATGGCTTTCAGGTGCAGTTTGAAACCGTCGACATGCAAGGCGCGCAAACGCTCAAAGTAATCGTCGGGGACTTCCACGCCGTGTTCGGCGCGTAAAATGGCGAGGATGTCGCGTTCGAGCAGGCCGGGAAAACGTTGACTATACGTTTTTTCATCCATTTGAAAGCCGTATTCGGCTAAAAGGGAAAGCGTGGAGCGCACGGCGATGATTTCGGAATCAACAATGGTTCCGTCGTTGTCGAAAAGAATGTGTTTAAGCACGGATCGATGAGCAAGGTGAAAAAGACAAAGGTATCGGCTTCCCTTGGTTTTGCGGTTTGATTTTTAACAAGTTCTCTTATTTGTATGGCGTAATTTGCCATTTTGGGCGCAAAACTGAATTGTGAACTAAATTTAACTTTGTTTTGCCATTAAGATCACAATAGCCCTTTACTTTATCGGCCGAAAACGATTTTTAAGCATGAAAAGAATATTTTTACTTCAAATACTGCTCGCGTTTTGCGTATTTATTTTTGCTCAAAACACGATTGCAAACGCCCAAAAACCAGGCAAACGCGGTACCCCGGATGGCAAAACGATCAACGCCGGCGATCAGGCAGCCAATGAAGGCGAAGGCGCAACGAAGGTCGGTGAAACGCAAAACCCGGAAAATCAATGGGGAAATACCTTGCAAGACGCCCTGAAACTAAGCGCCTTGTGGAAAAAAATAGATGGCCCTGATGGCAAAGACGCCTTTTCGACAGCCGCCGCTTTGCTGTCGAAATATGGCATAAAAGCCAATGATTATCAAACCATTACGTACCTGAAGGATTATGCCATTTTTGCTTCCGCAGGAGAAAAAGTAAGCGGAAAGCCTGGTACAAACGGCCAATCCATCCTGTTCAACACCGCTACTGCCACCGCAAACAGCGACCTCTCCGGCCTTTTCAGTCCCACACTGGTGATCGACGCCTTGGGAAAATTTGCCGCCAAACGCTTTAAAGAAGAATTGAGCATCCGTTTTTTGCAAAAATTCCGGGATTCGCTTATGTCGGATAAATACCAGGAACTGCGGCAACTAATGCCGCGCACCTATAATACCCTGAAAAACGCCGATGTTTTCAACTTTACGCAGTTTTACCAGTCGCTGCACGAAAACGCGCAAACGGATTTGTATAACCTGCCCGCCAACCTGAATCTGTTGGTGCGCAGCAACAGCCGCCTGATTAAGCCGGAATTATACCCTGCCATCCTCGGCAGTTTAGATTTGGTGCAAAGCCTCGAACAACGTATGCCCGCCGCCTCGGCCATCGAGTTTTTATCTTATCGGGATTATGTAGATTTGAATCAGCCGACGCTGTATTGCAATGTGGTGCGCATACTTGGGCTTTGTTCAAAACACCTGCATAATTGGGAAACGGTTCCGACAGCGACCGGCTGGGCCAATGAAAAATACTTGTCGCAATTGGTTTCGGATCGGGATGCTTTTAATTTTTGGATGGGGCTGCTGTTGAAACAGGAAAGTTTGGATTTGTCGAAAATTGAAATTTCGGGGAAAAAACTATACGATATATTAAACAGTTACTCGCCTGAATATGAAAGCCGGATCAAGCAAATTATAACGCGTTTTGCAACGGTGCAGGCGACTGCGCGGCAATTGCTTGAAATAAGCAAAACGGACAGTATTGCTGAACGGGATTTGTTTTTTCAGTACGCCAACGCCACGTTTAGCGTGCTGAATGCTGGCGTAGGGTTGATTAAGACGATTGATCCTAAACTTAATTTGGACGAATTGGAACACGCGCTTAAAACCGGCCAGGATCTGACGGCATTTGCGCACAGCAAACGTTTTGGCGACGCTGTTTCCGTTGTGCTTGAAATATTAAAGGTGATTTATACGGCGAACAATGGCGTTGTTGATGCGCCGCCGGTTTTGTATGAGGAGTTTATGCAGCAGTACAAACAAACCCAAAAAGCCTACTACAAAGCCCAAAGCGCGCTTAAAAAAGCCGAAGGAACCAACGATCAAAATCTGATTACCCAGGCGCGCGAATACTGCGACAAAGCCCGCGCCGCGTATGACGCCGTTATTTTGGAAAAAAAGAACATCAAGCAAAATGCGCAGGTGGCTGAAGCGAAAAAGATGCTACATACGGCAAGCAACCCGGAGGCGGCAGGCAGTATCCGGATCACAGAACTGTTGAGCCGCTTCGATAAATACGGAAACTTGTTGGTGGCTTTTGCCAATGCTGAAAATTCGGATCAATTGGCGGCCATTTTGGAAACGGCTGCCGAGCCGACGCAATCTTATCAAAAAAAGCGCGGCGCAGGTCATTTTTCCGCTACGATTAATATGTATCCGGGCATTGCGGCGGGTCGGGAATTTGAACTGGATTCAATCGGGAAATTTAGCCATGCCAAAGGCGATGTGGTAGCCTTTACGACGCCAATTGGTTTGAGTTTTAACTGGGGTTTTGGCGCCAAACAGTCATTCAGCGTGTTCTTTTCCGCCATCGACATTGGTGCGGTGACGGCCTTCCGACTGACGGACAGCGCCTCGCGTTTGCCTGAATTAAAATGGAAAAACGTGATCGCGCCAGGCGCTTACGTGATGTGGGGCATTGGTCGCACGCCGCTCACATTGGGCGTGGGCGGGCAATACGGGCCGGCGCTGCGGAAGATTGGGAAAGACCCGGTAAGTGGCGTGGATATTAAGGCGGGGAATTTTAGGCTGGGCGCGTCGTTGACGGTGGATATTCCGGTTTTTAAGGTGAATTGATGCCTCACGCCGGATACTCCACAAAATTCCTCGGCGTTTCATACAAACGCACATGCAAATCTAAGTACTCGGGCAGATGCACGCGCAGGATGTTCCAGATCACCACGCAAATGTTTTCAGCAGTGGGGTTGAGGTTGCGAAACTCCTCGGTGTCGAGGTTGAGGTTATGGTGGTCGAACCGGAGTTCGATTTGGCTCTTGATTAAATCGGCTAACCAGCCGAGGTCGATGACCATGCCGGTTTCAGGGTCAATTTCCCCGCTCACTTTTACTTCGAGTTCGTAATTGTGGCCGTGCCAGTTGGGGTTGTTGCACAAACCGAATACCTCCTTGTTCCGTTCGTCGGACCAGTTGGGGTTGTGCAGCCGGTGTGCGGCGTTAAAATGGGCTTTGCGGAAAACGGCAACTTTCATGGTTCGCGGACAAGAACGACGCTTTTGGTGGATGTCGAAACAAATCAGCACTCAAACGTCGGCAACAACATATTGTTCGTTTTGGGGTCTACCATTTTTCATTATGGTCTACCACTTCCATCACCGTGCGGAACACGGCGTATTTCCCGTCGTATCGTTCGCGCAGGTGGCGTTGCAATTCCGGCGCAAATTCCTGTTGGTAGCGTACCAAATGCGGCATATCTTTCACCAGGTATTGCACCGTATAAATTTCGGCGTCATCGTGCTCGTGCCCCAGCATTTTATTGAGCCGGTAGGATAAAAACATACCCGTCGTCATCACATCCGGAATATGGGTATCCTTCATCCATTGAAGCCAGTCTTCGTGAACATTCAGGTCGATGGTAACGGTAACGTTGTAGAGCAGCATGGCGCGAGCAGTTAAAAATTCAAAAAATCAATCCAAAAACAGATAAGCGGGCAAGTATTTGGTTCAAAAACAAAACTTCTTGGGCAAAAATGGCGAACCTATCGGATTTTTAACCGTTAAACGAGAAAATATTTTAATATTGTATCCCGTTCAGGAAAAGACTTTCGGGGAAAATTCCCAAACCGGGCAACTTTTCAGGGTCTTCCTGCCTCTATCCAATACCTGATTCAGATAAACATGAGAATAGTCATACAATCCGTCCTGCTTTTACTCGCCCTTTGCTTTTTGCCCCAGGCATTGTGGGCCACCCACAACCGCGCAGGCGAAATCCACGTTCGGCAAATCGGCCCCTTGGAGGTTGAAGCGACCATTATTACCTGGACAAAGGCCAGCAGCGTGAACGCCGACCGCGACACGCTCATTATATGCTGGGGCGACGGCGCTTGCCAGGCGGTAGTGCGCAACAACGGCCCTTTCAACAAAGGCGTCGTACTGCCAAACGATATAAAATACAATACGTATGTGGCGCGGCATATTTTCGGCGGTCCGGCGACCTTCAAAATTTCCATGACCGACCCCAACCGGATTGCGGGGATCCTGAACGTGAATCCGCCCTCTTCCGACAATATTCC
Source organism: Bacteroidota bacterium (assembly GCA_037130425.1). Taxonomy (GTDB): domain Bacteria; phylum Bacteroidota; class Bacteroidia; order Chitinophagales; family Saprospiraceae; genus M3007. The sequence continues at coordinate 30,281 of JBAXTB010000005.1, read as the reverse complement.
GTTTCACATTGAAACTACATATTCATTTCAGGATCCGCAGTTTGGCGGCAGCAATACCACGCCCTATTTGTTGCAGCCGCCGATTGACAACGCTTGTTTGGGCAAACCGTACAAGCACAATCCCAACGCGTATGATCCCGACGGCGACAGCCTTTCTTACGAATTTATCGTGCCCTTGCAAGGCGTCGGCACCCCGGTACCCAATTATAGCTTTCCCAACCTGATTGTACCCGGCCCCAATAACACCTTGAGTATTAACAGAAAAAACGGCGACATCATCTGGACTTCGCCGCAAAAAGCCGGAGAATACAACCTCGCTTTTATCGTCATTTCCTGGCGCGACGGCGAACCGATTGACACCACGGTGCGGGATATGCAAATTTTGGTAAAAGACTGCGACGACAATCCGCCAAAAGTTACCACCATCGACCGTATTTGCGTGGTGGCCAATAAAACGGTAAAATTCAATGTGTTAGGCACCGATCCGGATTCTGATCGAATACAACTGACCGCCATTGGAGCGCCCCTGATTTCCCCGTACAGTCCGGCTACATTTCAGGTTGTGCCCGGCTTCAACCTGCCGCCAATTACCGGCAAATTTGAATGGAAAACCGCCTGCGAACATATTTCCAACCAGCCTTATTCCGTCGTATTCAAAGCCTTAGATTCCATTTCGCCTTCGATTAAATTAGCGGATCTTAAAACGGTGGAAATCAAGGTAGTAGGCCCGGCGCCGGAAGGGCTTGCGGCCACTGCAAAATTGGGCGCGGTTTCGCTTTCCTGGGACAAGCCTTATTCCTGCGAAGGAGCCGCCGGGCAGTATTTCTTCGGGTTTTCGGTTTGGCGCCGTGAAGGCAGCAACCCGTTTTTGCCAGATACTTGTACGCCAGGGTTGAACGGCAAGGGCTACACCGAATTGGCATTTATCACCTTAGATACCCTGAACGGCCGCTATTTTTACAAAGACACAAAGGTGGAACGGGGTCGCACTTATTGTTATCGGGTGTTGGCCAAATTCGCGCGTATTTCCACAGGCGGATACCGTTATAACATTGTGGAAAGCCTGCCTTCTGAAGAGGTGTGCGTGCAATTGCCGCGTGATTTGCCTTTGATTACCAATGCTTCGGTGCTAACGACCGATCCTGCTACCGGCCAAATACGCGTATGCTGGTCGAAACCCGTGCCTGGCGATTTAGATACGGTCATCAACCACGGGCCTTACCGGTACCAGTTGTTGCGCGGAACAGGTTTGGGTCCGGGGAACTTGACGCCCATACCCGGCGCTTCGTTTACGGCCCAAAATTTCTGGCAGGCCAACGATACCTGTTTCACCGACCTTAACTTGGATACCAAGGGCCAGCCTTATCATTATCAGGTGGATTTTTATGTAAACGGGGATAACACGCCGCTGGGCAGTACCAACAACGCGTCTTCGGTATTTCTGAAAATTACCTCAAGTGATATGGCTAATATCCTAAGCTGGGAGGCAAAAGTTCCTTGGGGAAATTTCCGCACAGTGGTGTATCGCCGCAACGATCAAACGGGAACATTTGACTCCATCGGGCAATCGGTGACCAACAGGTATGAAGACCGCGGCCTGATGAATGGCAAGCAATACTGTTATTATGTACGCACGGTGGGCACTTACAGCATCGGCGGGGTGGTTAATCCGATTTTGAATAATTCGCAGGAAGATTGCGGTGTGCCCATCGACACCATTCCGCCTTGCGCGCCGGTGCTTACAATTAGCAACCTTTGTGACGATCCGAAAGGCGAAACCGGCGAAGCGCCTTACAAAAACCACCTGAGTTGGACCAATCCCAATGTGGCCTGCGATGGCTCGGATGATGCGGTGGCCTACAAAATCTGGTTTGCGCCTGATAAATCGACGCCCTTGGCCTTGTTGCAATTGATAAACGGCGCGGAAAACATCACCTACACCCATTTGCTTGACAATGGCCTGGCCGGTTGCTATGCCGTTTCAGCGCTTGATTCGGTGAACAACGAAAGTCCGCTGAGCGATACGATTTGTGTGGATAACTGTCCGCAGTATGTGTTGCCCAATGCTTTTACCCCCAATGGCGATAACCACAATGATTTGTACACACCGTTTCCGGGCTGGCGCTTTGTGGATCATGTTGATTTTCAGGTATTTAACCGCTGGGGTAATTTGGTGTTTCAAACAACAGAACCGGCGCTGAATTGGAAAGGCACAAACGAGCAGGGCAAAGATTTGGCCGAAGGCGCCTATTTTTACGTGTGCAAAGTGTACGAACGGCGTGTAAATGGCGTGGTGCTGCGGCCGGATGTGCTGAATGGGTATATTGAGTTGATACGGGGCGGTAGGTAGGTAGGTTTATGGCTAATTGCTTCAAAAAAATGACAACCTATGAAATCACAATTAATAATCGGCTTGCTTAGTTTGATCCCTTTTTTGCCTTTATGCGCGCAGGAAAATTGGGAGTTAGTAAATCCGAAGCCATCTGCAAACAGCGGCAAGGATATACATTTTATATCAAATGATAAAGGCTTTATCATAACCGATACGGAAATACTTGAAACCTCTAACTCCGGAACAAACTGGCATAAAAAACAGGACATAAGCAGTGGAAATGATATAAATTTTAATGGCTCCTTGGGTTTCATTGTCGGCGATTTTGGCAGTGTGCTGCGCTCCAAAGATTCAGGGGTGTCATGGCAAACCGTTAATATCGGCACAGGCAGCAATTTGAATACTGTAAATATTATCGATCAAAATAATATTATCATCTCAAGTTCCAACAGCATTTTAAAATCTACCGATGGTGGAGCCAGTTGGACGGAAAAAACCATACCGAATGTGTTTGTTAAAAAGACATACTTCACGAGTACGCTCGTAGGTCATGCCGCTTGTAGTAACGGTACTATTTTAAAAACGGTCAACGGAGGAAATACCTGGTATGTGACAGAAAGTGTCAATTTTGTCCCCTCGGATTACATTTCAATATATTTTGTAAATGAAAATGTAGGTTTTGCAAGCAGGGAACACCATTCTATTTACAAAACAACCGACGGCGGGGAGCATTGGACGGAAACGACGTATGCTTTAGAGGCTGTCTATGCCTTTTTCTTTTTGAATGAAAATGTCGGGTATATCTGCGGCGAATTAGGCGTTATAGAAAAGACAACTGACGGCGGGGCCAATTGGACTTTTGTGGGCTTTCAAACCGGGCTTGTTTACGCTACCGGTATGTTTGGTTTATATTTCCTGACGGAAGATATCGGTTTTGCAACAGGCCTGAGGGGCAGAATACTCAAAACCACCAACAGCGGCAGTTCCTGGACTGCCTATTCCCCGAATTACAACGATATTATACAACTTGGCTTTCCTTCGGAAAATACGGGATATGCTTTAGTCGATAAAAAGATTTTCAAAACGTCCGATGCCGGGAACAATTGGTCTTTTGTTAACTCGCCCAACTTTAATGATTATGGTGTTCCGGCCGGGATTGATTTTGTTGATGAACATATCGGGTTTGTATTCACTGGTGGGCAAGGCGGTAGCGGGCAAATTTTTAAAACAACAGATGGCGGCAACAGTTGGACGCAATTGAATAACGTGCTTGAACCTTTTCACGCAGACTATAATTCAATTGATTTCATCAATGAACAAGTAGGTTTTGTCAGTAAGCAGGAAAGCTTCTTAGATACAATTTATAAAACAGAAGATGGCGGAACTTCCTGGGCGGCCGTATTTCCCGGCAATTTTGGGCAAATGCAATTTATTTCAACACAAATAGGGTATGCCCGCAGCCACAGTTTTACGGATAAAATATATAAAACAACGGACGGCGGGCTGAATTGGTCATCCGTTTATGAAGTAAGTGAAGACATTCGCGCTTTTCATTTCATCAATGAAAGCGTCGGCTATCTGGTTGGCGATGATGCTTTGGCTTATAAAACCATTGACGGTGGCGCTACCTGGCAAAAAATGACCAACATCCCTTACGGCTATTTTGTAGAAGTTCGGTTTTTTTCAAAGACTATCGGCTATGTAGCCGATGATTATGGAAAACTTTATAAAACAACGAATGGCGGCAATACATGGCAGCAATCTACCGAATCTTACCAAATCAAAGACATCGCCATTGTAAATGACGATGTGTATCTGGGCGGTACATTTGGGAAAATTTTGAAACGGAGTTTGGGCCTGACCCAAACAAATGAACCAGATTATAGCGTTTCCAAATACCTGATATTCCCTAATCCTGCTACGGGCGATGTACAAATTGCGGCCAAAGAAAATCAGCATATTACGTCGGTCCGTTTGATGGATATTTCCGGCAGGCAGGTATTGAAATCAGATCATCCGGTTGATCCCGCCCATTTAAGCCTGAATGTTTCAAATTTGCCGAGGGGCGTATATTTTGTAGAAATTTGTGGAGAAAACTCGATTGAACAAGCAAAATTGATTGTGCAATAGCCCATCGCTGGCGCCAGGTTCTACCTGGTGTCTACGATCCTGCGGATTCCACCCGCTTTTACCATGAATGTCGGGTGGAACCCGACCGATTGTAGACACCAGGTAAGAACCTGGCGCCAGCGATTAATTATTCTCTTCGAATCGCCTCCACCGGATCCAAACGCGCCGCTTTCAAGGCCGGATACGTCCCGAAAATAATCCCGATCAGCACTGCAATTACGCTAATGACTATAAACGTATTCCAGGTGTAAATGGCTTGGAACGGAACATCCGTCAGCGCGCGCACGATGGGCACGATAATCATGGTGCCGAGCACGCCGAATGCCAAACCCAGAAAACTGCCAAATGCCGAAACCGTAATGGATTCCGATAAAAACAAGCGCAAAATATCCGCTTTTTTAGCGCCCAGCGCCTTGCGCAGCCCGATTTCAGGCGTGCGTTCGGTCACAGAAATCAGCAGCACATTCATCACGCCTACCCCGCCGACCAGCACCGAAATACCCACAATCAGACCCATGATAATGCGAAACAGCAGAAATGCCTTGGCCGTTTGGTCGACCCGGAGATCGTTGGTGCTGACTTCAAAATCGTTTGCGGCGGCGCCGTAGCGCCTATTGAGCCAGTCTTTTACCTTGGTTTTCAGGCCCGGTACTTGTTCCACCGTTTCGGCTTCCAGGAAGCAGTCGGGTGGTGAGGCGCGAAGTTCTTGCAAGCTCAGCAGGGAGATGGGAATCAGGGCGCTCGGTTCGTCGTTGTGTTTATCGGCTTTTAACACGCCGATGATGGCGATGTCGCGGCCGTCGACCTTGAAATGTTTGCCCAAAACCGAGGCGCCCGTGCTGTCAATCACCGAGGCGAGTTGCTTGCTGATGACGGCCACCGCCTGTTTGTTTTGCACATCTTCTGTGGAAAATGTATGGCCTTCAGCGAGCAAACTGTCTTTAACCGAACTCATTGAAACACAATTCAATACAGCAGCGGCTTTCTTGTCGGACAAGCTGATTTCCTTCGTCATACTTGTGCGCAGGATGTATTTGCCAATGGGGCCGTTTTCTGCCACGAGTTTGTTGAAATCGACGTATTCGAGCACCTGAAAACTGTCTTTTTTGATGCGCAGGTTGTTGACCATTTTATGCGTTTCGGTCCCGATGCTCAGGGCCTTGATGCTGGTGGTTTCGGCAATCTGGTCGCGCACGAATTTTTCCATGCCGTCGATGAGCGACAAAATGGACACCAAAGCCGCCACGCCAATGACGATGCCCAGCACAGACAAGAAGGTGTGAAACAGGTTGGCCCGGATATTATCAAACGCGAGGCCGAAGGGTTGCAGGAATTTGCGATACATAGGACAGTGGTTGTGATGCCGACGAAATAACGCCACATCCTTTACTTGCCGGATTTTTTTCGATGGAACGCCGACCCGCGCGGATTAATCCGGCATTTCTCCGCTGGCGCCAGGTTCTACCTGGTGTCTACAATCCTGCGCGTTCCTCCCGCTTTTACCATGAATGTCGGGTGGAACCCGACCGATTGTAGACACCAGGTAAGAACCTGGCGCCAGCGAGATAGCGATTAATCCGGCATTTTCCCAAGATCCCACACGCCGGCGCCTTCGCTGCGGTAGGGCACAAAGCGGGCAAACAGTTCCTCCTTGTACCAGCCCAAGGCTCTTGTTTTTTGGATTACCGCGCTGTGTTCCTGCCGACGATAGGCAAAGTCGAGCATTTCACGACCGCTTTGCCACAAACTAAAGGTCGCCTGCTGAATCAAGGGCAATTCCCCGATGCCGACGGCAAACAGCAAGCCTGGTTTATCCTCCACATCGCGGCTGACCTGCGGTACATCGCGCCAGAAACGGAGCATATGTCTCGTGCGGATGGTTGCGCGCGTGAGTACGGCTGCGGGGGCGCCGGGATCGAAAGGCTGGGCGGCTAAAAAAGGCGATTTGCCGTCCCAAACGCCGTGCGCCATGGTGTTGCGTAAAAACACGGTTTGAACCGCCGTGCTGTGTTGTTTATAGTCTTGGTAAACAGGATGTTTGGCCAAAAAATCAAGGGCGGATTGCTCGGATTCCCAGACTTGCAACATGCCGTACAAACCGAAATTGGGTCGGATACTAAACCCATTAGCGGCCCCGCTACCGACCAATTTATTGAATTGCAAACCGGCAACCTTGCGCAAACGCGCGGGCGCAAGGCCCATTTGACTGAAGGCCCAAAAGCGGTTGGCAAAGCCAGCAAACCGGAAAGCCGTAAAGGTGGTTACTTGTTCGGTTTGCATTTATTGTTTCATGTTTTGTAGCAGGATCATTTTTTTGTAAAACAAATTAAAAACCGTGTTGTTTAAATCTCCGTTTCAATGTAAAATTTAATATGAAAATCGGGATTATCGGTGCAGGTATTGCAGGCATCGCGGCGGCCATTCGCATGGCGGCGCGGGGCTACGAAGTGGAGGTTTTTGAGGCAAACGACTACCCGGGCGGCAAACTCTCGGCCTTTGAACTGGAAGGCTATCGTTTCGACGCCGGCCCTTCGCTGTTTACGATGCCGCAATATGTGGAGGATTTGTTTCGGGTAGCGGGTGAGCGCATGGAAGACCATTTTCGGTATGAAACAATTCCCGTAACCTGCCGCTATTTTTGGCGCGATGGCACCCGAATTAAAGCCTGGGCCAAACTGCCGGATTTCGCCCGCGAAGTGGAACAAGTGCTGGGCGTGCCCGCGCCCAAAGTGGAGGCTTTTTTGGATAAAAGTCGCCGCAAATACGAGTTGGCCGGACAAATTTTCCTCGAAAAATCGCTGCACCGGGCTGATACGTGGCTGAACATGAGGGCGCTCAAGGCTCTGTTTCGGCTGCCGTTTTTTGATTTGTTCAGTTCCATGCACGCCGTACACAAACAATGGTTCGGGCACCCGAAATTGGTGCAGTTGTTCGACCGTTTTGCGACCTACAACGGCTCCAACCCCTACAAAGCGCCGGGGATGTTGACGATTATCCCGCATTTTGAGCACAATATCGGCGTGTTTTACCCTGAGGGCGGCATGCACCGGATTACCATGAGTTTGTACGAATTGTCGCTGCGGCAAGGCGTAAAATACCATTTTAATACGCCTGTTTCTGAAATTTTGACGGAAAACAACCAGGTGCGCGGCTTAAAATCTGCAAAAGCTACGCATGATTTTGACCGGGTCATCAGCAATATGGATGTTTTTTACACGTACCGCAAGTTGTTGCCCAATACCCCGGCGCCGGAGCGAATTCTGGCGCAGCCAAAAAGCACTTCTGCCCTGATTTTTTACTGGGGTATTCGGCGCAGTTTCCCGGATTTGGATCTGCACAATATTTTCTTTTCGGAGGATTACGCGTCGGAGTTTTCCACCTTAGAGGCGGGCGGCGTCATTTCCGACCCGACGGTTTACATCAATATTACGTCAAAATACACGCCTTCGGATGCGCCAGAGGGTTGTGAAAACTGGTTTGTGATGGTCAATGCGCCGTCCGATAAGGGCCAGGATTGGGAACAATTGATTGCCGAAATCCGGCGCAATGTGATAGACAAACTCAACGTAATTCTTGGCACGGACATTGACCCGCTGATTTCCTATGAATCGGTGCTGGATCCGCGCGGCATTGAGCGGAATACCTCGTCGCACCAGGGCGCCTTGTACGGGTACAGTTCGAATACGCAGATGGCGGCTTTTTTGCGACACCCCAATTTTTCGCGGCGGCTGGCGGGTTTGTATTTCGTGGGCGGGAGCGTGCATCCGGGGGGCGGGATTCCGCTTTGTTTGTTGTCGGCGAAGATTGCGGCGGAGCAGGTGTGAGGCGGGGGCGGACTGGTGTACATGGCACAGTGAGGCGGCGGGTGGGGGCAATTTCCTTGACTTTAGGATTTAAGATTACATGATTTAAGAGGGGGCGCTTATTTCCGGACTTTTTGGTCGCATCTTTGGTTTTTGCAACGAATTCAGGCGCCGATTTGATTTGCGTAATGCTAAGCGTTACACCTACATCTAAAATCTTAAATCATGTAATCTTAAATCCTTAACTCAGCGACATTGGTATGGAGGTGATGGCGTTCATGGCACAGGGCGCTGCCCTGTGTTCATGATGACGCCCTTTCAGGGCTTTTGGGATAAAAACAGAGGATTTAAGTAGAAATAACCATGATAAATCGCGGTTTTCCCTTGTCAAAGACCTCCTCTCTAGCATTGCTGAGGCGCGTGGAGGCGCATAAAGTTCGGGTGTCTGTGACGGCCCTTGCGCTGGTGTATGGTTTCGGTATTTTGGGCATGTTTACGCCGTTTAAGCCTTGGTTTGTGTCCTTGACGCCGCTGAGTTTGGTGCTTTCGTATGGACTTTTATGGTGGAATCATCCGGTGTTTGATGCCGGGAGCCGGAATTTTTTACTTGCGGCGTTTTTGGTCGGCTTTGGGGCGGAAGTGGTGGGTGTGAATACCGGGTTTCCTTTCGGGGCTTATTTTTACGGCGCCGTACTTGGGCCGCAGCTGTGGAATACGCCCATTCTGATCGGTATCAACTGGACCTTGGTGACGTATTGTTCCAATGAGGTTTTGCGCCGGGTTTCGCCTGCCGGGGCGCCAAAATGGGCGCTTGTATTGCTTGGTGCGTTATTGCCCACCCTACTGGATGTACTGATTGAGCCGGTGGCGATTCGTCTTGTATTTTGGAGTTGGGCGGGCGGTATGCCGCCGATTCAAAATTACATCGGTTGGTTTGCGGTGTCGCTGATTATTGGTTTGGCGTATCATTTTTGGATGCCTGGGCGTTTGCGCAACCCGGTTGCGGCAGTGTTGTTGGGTTTGCAGTGGTTGTTTTTTGGGGTATTGCAGGGGGGGTAAATATCGAATATCGAACAGACGAATATCGAAGGGGGCGTTGCGTCCGGTTTTTTGGATAATTTAGCGCAAAGGGTTATTAAAAAATAGACTCCGCTGGCGCCAGGTTCTTACCTGGTGTCTACGATCCTGCGGGTTCCACCCGCTTTACAACAATCGTCGGGTGGAACCCGACAGATGGTAGACACCAGGTAAGAACCTGGCGCCAGCGAAGTACACGCAATTTCATAAATCACTTCAAGTTCGGGAAAAAAAATCCGGATGAAACAAGTATTTTATGGGCATTGGGGTTTTTATATCTTTTTATTTCATCATAAACCCTTAAAAATGCTTTCGGCGTCCTTTTCCTGACCTCTTTTTGTTCTAAATTGCCATAAACACTGATGGTTTTAGGTACTGCTATATTTAAGTACAAATCAGTGGTCGTTTGATCGGACCAATCACTTGCCAAAATGTATTTTTCAAGTTTGTACACCTCATCTTTGATGCGAAGCGACTGTATCATTTTTTGAAGTTCTTTTTTAGACAGGGTTACTTCATAAATATTAAGTTGTTCATTTTCAACCGTTTGGTAAACAACTTGACCTTTCTCATAAAGGGCAAATGACGGCATGTCGGAGTTAATAACAGTAAGCCACGGGCTGAACTCGGTAAGCACGATGAGCGGCTTGCCATACGTCGTATCGAATTGCTGTCCAAATGCTGATCTGGCGGAGCATACCAATCCAATAAAAAGCAGGTTTTTAAGATTCATGTTGTAGATGATTTAATAAAACTTTATCCCGCGCTGGCGCCAGGTTCTTACCTGGTGTCTACGATCCTGCGGTTTCCACCCGCTGTTACAATAATCGTCGGGTGGAACCCGACAGATGGTAGACACCAGGTAAGAACCTGGCGCCAGCAGGATTTAACGTTCCGCCCGCCCTTCCATCCAGCCCAGCACCATCTTGATCTCCCCATACGAATACTTATCGCCAAAATGAACTTTAGCCGCCCCGCTCGAAGTTGTGCCTTGTTCTAAGAAAAACTGCTCAATTTCCCCCACTTTAACGGCATCCATAAAAGCCGAAATTTCCAGCACGCCCAGCCCGACGTAATGCGCCAGGTGCCCTTCAATCGTGCTACGGGCAAAACCCCGCTCCTGCGCTATTTCATCAATCGTTTTGCCGGTTCCGTACAGTTCCAGCGTGAGGGCTTTGGTGTCGGGTTTGGGTGCTTTTTCCGGCTTGGGCGGCGGTGGCGGCAACAGCATTTCGGCCGTTTCGATGTTGCGGGAAGTGCAGTAATCAAGGATAATACTGATGATTTCCGCGCCGAACTGGGCGCTTTTGGCCGCACCGATGCCCTTGATTTTTTTCAGGGCAGGCATACTCACCGGCAAACTTTGGGTCAGTTCGAGGACGGTTTTGGTAGGCAGCACTTCGTATAATTCGACCTCGTTGATTTCGGCCGTGGCGGCGCGCCAACGCATCAGTTCGGCGTACAAATCCGGGTGCGAGGCATTCATCGGCAAACCAGCGATTGCAGGCGGCGGCGCGCTTTGCGTCACTTGGAAATCCATTTCGGCGTTTGCCTTGATGCGTAAATAACCAAGGGCGGAAAACGATTCTTTTACAGCGCCCAAACAGGCATTTTTGACAAAAACTTCTTTTTGCAAAGCTTCTAAAGCCTTAAATGCCGATTTACGCACTGCCTGATTGTCAGTGATAATCTGAATTTTCCGGGCCGACGGCAATAAAAATCCGCTGAATTTTTCCGCAAACCAGGCGCCCGCTTTTTGAATCCGGGCCTGCAACTCTGCATTGTCCTCAGGTATACCAGGCTGCACAAAATAGCTTTGCAACTGGCCTGCAAACTTCTCCGCCACCGGAAAAACCTGCGTTTCTAATTCCGTATAAAGCTCCGAAAACTGTTTGTGCCCCTCCGGAAGCAGCGCGTTTTCGTGTTCTAAAAACACGCGCTCCATTTGTTCCGCACATCGTTTAAGTAGTTTAAAATCAAATAGTTCGCGGATCAGGTTTTGCTGAAATTCCGTTTTGGAACGGTTCAGGTGCGCTTCGTCGGGCGCGTTTTTATCGGCGTCTTCGGTGTAGTTTTTAACCGTCGTGTCGGTTTTGACGCTGGAATAGGCAATTTTGGAGCGCAGCACAATGCCTTCAAAACTTTTGCAGCGGCTCAGCGCCACATACACCTGCCCGTGCGCGAAGGCGGCTTGCGCGTCTATGATCGCGCGCTCGAACGTGAGGCCCTGACTTTTGTGGATCGTGATGGCCCAGGCCAGTTTCAGCGGGTGCTGGGTAAAACTGCCGATGACCGTTTCCGTCACTTCCTTGGTTTCTTCGTTCAGCAGGTATTTGATGTTTTGCCATTCCACGGCCAGCACCGGGATTTCATCTTCGTCGCCGGGGCACTTTACAAAAATCGTGTCCCCTTTGATGCGGGTGATTTTGCCAATTTTCCCGTTGTAATAACGTTTGTCGCGCGACAAATCATTTTTGACAAACATGACCTGAGATTCCGTTTTGAATTCGAGTATTTGCTCGGTGGGGTAAGCGTGGGCCGGGAATTCGCCGGAAATCACGGCTTTAAACTGCTGCGCGGCCTGTGGAATAGACGCTAATTTTTGCGTGTTAATTTCCTGCGCGGCGGCATTGTGTGCGGTCAAGGTGATGTACGGCTCTTCCTCCGTGGGTTGAAAATCAGCAATATAGCGGCTGTTCAGGATTTCCAATACCGACTGGTCCATCTTGTTGTCGCGCACCTTGTTCAGGAGATTGATAAAGGTATCGTCGGATTGCCGGTAAATATGTTTCAACTCAATGGACACCGGCTCCGATTTTTGCAAGGCGTGGCTGCTGAAAAAATAGGGCGTCTGGTAATGGCCGCGCAGCATGTTCCATTCCTCGTCTTTCACCACGGGCGGGAGTTGGTGCAGGTCGCCGATCATAAGCAGTTGCACCCCGCCGAAAGGTTTGTAATGGTCCTTGTAGCGCCGCAGCACGTCGTCGATGCCGTCGAGCAAATCGGCGCGCACCATACTGATCTCGTCGATCACGAGCAGGTCGAGGCTTTGAATCAGGCGTATTTTTTCGCGGGAAAATTTGCGTTGCCGACTGGGATCCTGTACGCTGCCGGGCAAATACGGCCCGAACGGCAACTGAAAAAAGGAGTGGATGGTCATACCCCCGGCGTTGATGGCGGCAACGCCCGTGGGCGCTGTAATGACCAGTCTTTTGACCGACAAACTTTTGATTTTTTGCAAAAAAGTGGTTTTGCCGGTGCCTGCCTTGCCGGTCAGGAAAATGTTTTTGTGCGTGTTTGTGACGTAGTCAAACGCCAGTTCGAGTTGCGGATTAGTAGAAAGATTAGACATTTTGTGGAAAAAGTGGATTAGTTATGCGTTTCGGGGAGGAAAAGTACGAAAAAAAGTTGAATCGGCCAAACCTGTGGTGCGGCGCTTGCGTGTTAATAGTAAAATAACTCAACCATGAAATACCGTTATATTTTTCTGTTCCTGCTTGTATTCGGCTTAAACGCCTGCAAAAAAGATGCGCCGGCCATCGAGTTTTATTACCCACAAACCTATTGCGCCGATGCTTGGTGCCAAAACATCCAATGCGGTTCAGAGGATATCGTCAAACAAGCCGTTTCAACTTATTTGACCAACACGCTTCAGGTGGAATTTTCTAACTTGCATTTCACAACAGAAAGCGCACCCGATGTTTGTAATGCCTGTTCCTGCAAAACCGGAAAGTGGATTCGGATTTCGGCAAGTGATGCTTATAAAGCAAAACTACTGGAAGCCGGGTTTAAAGTGGAGTAGTTATTCGTATTATTGCCGCATAAAACGGACGTACAACATGAAGCAAAAATTACGCATGGGTATGGTTGGCGGCGGCATCGGAGCCTTTATCGGGGCCGTTCACCGCATGGCGGCGGCCCTTGACGGCGAAATCGAACTCGTTTGCGGCGCTTTTAGCAGCAGCGCGGAAAAATCCAAGGCCTCCGGGGCCGAATTAGGCATCCCGCCAGAACGCGTGTACGGTACTTACGCCGACATGATTGAAGGCGAAAAAAAACTGCCCGCCGACAAACGTATGCAATTTGTAAGCATCGTGACGCCCAACCATGCGCACTTCGGGCCGGCCCAAATGGCGCTCGAAAACGGCTTTCACGTAATTTGTGATAAACCCGTGACCTTCAACCTTGAAGAAGCCTTGGAATTAGAAAAAACCATCGAAAAAACCGGACTTTTATTTGCCCTGACCCATAATTACACGGGCTACCCGATGGTGAAACAAGCGCGCCAAATGGTACGCCATGGTGAAATCGGCGCCATCCGGAAAGTGGTGGTGGAATACCCGCAAGGCTGGCTCAGCACCAACCTGGAAGCCGACGGACAAAAACAGGCGGCCTGGCGCACCGACCCCAGCCGCAGCGGCATCGCCGGGGCCATGGGCGACATCGGTACCCACGCCGAAAACTTAGCCGAATACATCACAGGACTCAAAATCGCCGAACTCTGCGCCGACATCAGCATCATGGTGCCCGGCCGCCAACTCGACGACGATGGCAATGTGCTCCTGCATTTCGACAACGGTGCGCGCGGCATTTTGTACGCCAGCCAGATTTCTGCGGGCGAGGAAAACAACCTGAACATCCGGATTTACGGTGAAAAAGGCGGCCTCGAATGGCGGCAAATGGAGCCAAATACCCTGCTTGTGAAGTGGCTCGACAAACCCACGCAAATATGCCGCACGGGCGGAAGTACGTTATATCCTGAAGCACAGGCAAATACCCGCATTCCCGCCGGGCACCCGGAAGGTTATCTGGAGGCTTTTGCCAATATTTACCGTAATTTTGCCCAGTGTATACGCGCCCGCGAAAACGGCACAACACCCGATCCGATTTACACCGATTATCCAAAGATTGAAGACGGTATCCGGGGTATGCGGTTTATTGAGAAAGTGATCGAGAGCGGGAAGAGTCAGGATAAATGGGTGAAATTGTAGAATACGGTTCGCCACAATAGCAGAATTCTTGTTTGAGTATATAATTGTTCTTTGCTTGGCCGCCGCTCCCGAAAGGCAATATCGTTGACTTAAGCGTCAAAGAACCACGAAGTGGTTAAACTTGAATAGCCCCGTATGAAATGCGGGGTAAATGATGTTGCGTTTTTTACAACCCTGGAAGGGTTGAACCTCTGCGTAACACATTCACGTTCAACCCTTTCAGGGTTGGATCGTGATTTAACCTATGTCCCCGCATTCCATACGGGGCTATTCAAGTTCAACCCTTCCAGGGTTTCAAAATCCTTAAGTCAAGGACATTGCCTTTCGGGGGCGGCCAAGCAAAACCTCCCTTCCACTATGCACGACCATCATCACGACCACCATCATACCGTCACCAACGTTAACCGAGCGTTTATCATCGGGATTATCCTGAACAGCGTGTTCGTGGCCGTAGAAGCCGTGGCGGGGTTCTGGACCCAATCGCTGGCCCTGCTCACCGATGCCGGGCACAACCTGAGCGATGTGGCGGCCCTGGCGTTGTCCTTGCTGGCCTTTAAATTAGCCAAGCAAAAAGCCACGGAACGCTATACTTACGGCTACCGAAAAACGACGGTTTTGGTGACACTCTTGAACGCCGTGATTTTATTGGTGGCGGTCGGCGGCATCGGGTACGAAGCGATCCACCGTTTTTTTAATCCGCAACCTTTGCAGGGCAACGTGATTGCCTGGGTAGCGGGCGTCGGTATTTTAATCAATTCTTTGTCGGCCTATTTGTTTTTGAAAGACAAGGAAAAAGACCTGAACATCCAGGGCGCTTATTTACACATGGCGGCCGATGCGCTGGTTTCGGCGGGCGTGGTTGTGGCGGGTATCCTAATCAGTTACACCCAATGGTACTGGCTCGACAGCGTAATTAGTTTTGTGATTATGGCGGTCATTCTGGCGTCCACCTGGAAACTACTCATGGACAGTCTGCGCCTTTCGCTCGACGGGGTGCCGGATGGGGTTGATATACTTGAAATTAGAACTAAATTATTGAAAATCAAAGACCTAATAGACGTGCATCATTTGCATGTTTGGGCCATAAGTACCACGCAAAATGCATTAACCGCCCATTTGGTCGTGGCCAATACGGCCAGTTTGGCGGAAGCAGAAGTGGTAAAACAAAAGGCCAAACACGCGCTTGAACACCTCAACATCCACCACGCTACAGTGGAAATAGAAACGGAAGACAGCCCCTGTGACAGCCCGGATTGTATTGAGGAGCAGTCTTTTGCTTAAATATTTACCGTTCAATTTTGCGGGAGCAATACATTACCGCTGCCAGCGTCATAAACAGGCCGATGCTGCTGATTAGTATTCCGTAATTATAGTGTTATGAGACTACAAATAAGAAGGTTTACAAAACAGTAAGCGAACCGCTGACCTTTGTTTTTCGAAATTAAATTCATTTAGAGCGCCTTGATACGCGATAAATGTGACAAAAATGTTAAAATAGAAAATATTCTGCCTAAAAAAGCAATAATGCAGGCTGGAGCGGTGTTTTATGACCGAACTTAAAAACGCAAATCGGCAAAACGCCTATGGAAGAAACCTACACATATTATGATGATCTGGTACAATTTCTGTACCATGAGATGCCGGCTGGAGAAGCGGCTGAAATGGCGCATCTGATTGAAGATGACGCAGAAATGAACGCCATGTTCAACGACCTCCTGTCCGCAAAGACACAGCTCCCGAAAGTCCAATTCAATCCGTCGCAGGCGGTACTCAACAGCATCCTGCAATATAGCACAAAAACGGCTTTAGAAACTCGTCTCTAACCAAACAGGGTTTCTTTTTTAAGCATACACGAGTCATTCTGAGCATTCAGGATGACTTTTGTTTTCCGTCCACACCGTCTCCCGTCCACCGTCTCCCGTCTCCCGTCTACCGCCTCAACTCCCCGCCCTCATCCGTAATGGCGCAAATCACCCGCCGGTTCAGTTTGCGGTTTTCCGGCAAATCCTCCCCTTCATCGGTTTGGTTATCGCCTGCCGGGTCGGCTTCGCCCATCACTTTAATAAACATTCGGTCGGCGCGGATATTGTGCGCAATCAGGTAGTTGCGTACCGAACGGGCGCGGTTGGCAGCTAATACGGCATTGGCTTTAGCGCTGCCCACGGCGTCGGTGTGGGCCATCAGGTTCAGCTTGTATTTGGTATGGGCTTTCAATATTTCCGCTACGCCATCGAGGGATTCTTTAGCATCTGCCGTGAGGCTGTAACGGCCGAAATCAAAATAGACAGCGCGGCGCATCTGGTTGGTATCCTGCACAAATACACGGCCGTTCCGGAAATAAGGACAACCGGCGCCGCACAGGACGCGTTGTTCTTCAAGGTCAATGATGTATGCAAAAGGAAAACCCTTTCCCACCATCTCATTTTTAACCTTTTCCGCCTCGTTTCGGGTGCTATAAGCCCCGGCAAAATACCGATATAAGCCCAACTGATCGGTGCTTAAGGTATAATGCTGCACGCCGTGTTCTTTAAAATATGACTCCGGTACCGGCTCGGCGCGCGCGGTAATTTGAACGCGAAAATCCTGCGCGCCGGCAACCGAAACAGCGCAAACAACAAACATCAACAAAAATGAAAAACGATGTAGCATGGTGTAACTGGGAAACGGGGGAGCATTGAATAAAAGTGTTGCAAATGTACAGGGGAAATTTGAATTTTAAATTAGGCGTGAAGAAGGATTTAATATCCCCAAATCAGCACGACTTTGGAGAGGCTGTATCAAAAGTCATTTTTACCAGTCCTGGGATGATCCACAAAATATTATTCGGTTAATCGAGCGTATTGTCGGCTGTTTCATAAGTAAATAGTAAAATTGAAATATCACGTTACCCTATGATACAGCCTCTTCAAGGTCTGAACAAGATCAATTGAGATTTTAATCCTTTTTACGCGTCTAATGTTTTAATTTTAAATTTATTTTTTGCCAATCCGCTTGCTGCTTTTCAAAACTTCGATTTCTTAAGCCCAGTCCGCCGCAATGAAATCTTGGGAAAATCTGAATTTTACCACCTTCCACAGGGAAGTTATATTCTGCTAATTCCGACATCGGTTTTATTGGAAGGTCGCTATAAATGAGCCGCATTGCTTCATACGCTTTCATCCCAAGACAAATAATCACTTTAGGCTGAATGATTTCAATTAGCGGTTTTGTGTAATGTTCATTGCAATATTTTACCCATTCCGAAGAAACAGGAGCCGACATATCTCCTTCTTTTATGCCTAAAACAGCATTGGTAAAGAACAAACCTTTCTGAAATGGCTTTTCCGGACGTGCGGAGCCAAGTTCATAACCAAGTTCACGAAACAAGGCCGTGAGGTTTTTATTTGTGGGGTTTGAATCGGTATCACGGCCTTCATTTGTAATGAAATAATCCTTATTCCCCCAATCTTGCCCGATTAAAAGGATTTCGGCATCGAGATCATTGTGCCAACGCGACCATGCGCCTATTTCCGGACAATCAAAGCGACCGTTTTCAATTTGGGATGGGCTCAATAAATCAGGGAAAAACGGGTCTTGTTTGCGTTTTTCTACTAATGCTGCGTACTGCGATTGTTTGGTCATTTTGTGTTTTTTAGTTTTATGAAGAAGATCAATTGAAACTATTTAATCCGTAAATCGCCAAGGGCAATCTCCTTGCACCTTTGCCATCTTGTAATCCCGACCCTAGTCGGGGCAAAAAAATCAGACTAAATCCGATACCTTTCTAATCAACTGAATACCTTCGGCGGTGCAGGCCTTTAAAAAATCAGAATCATGGCTGGCTAAAACCTTGACATTTTGTAACTTACAAGAGGCCAAAATAATCGCATCGTTCGGCAACAGATTGTGCTTTTGCATAAAATCAATTGCCAATGGAAGTGCCGCATCGGGGATTGGAAGAATTTGAAAGCTCGAAAGAAATGTTTTTGTATCGTGCTGCGAGAGCGTTTCAGAAATCTTTCCACTTTCGCAAATGCTCATAGGCGACCGTCCTCCGATAATACCCAGTAACTGGTATAAATATTCGCTGGCAACAATCGGGTTAATAAATATTTGGCGGTTGCTTTCCATCAGGGTTTCCAACAACTCGGTCTGGGTTTGTTTTTCGTACTCAATAAGCAAACCGCTATCAATAAAAACGTTCATTGTTGGTACCAATCATGTTTATCCGGCTGATAACCAGTGTTGTATTTTTTTAAGCCGCCTTTAAATAGTTGTAACACTTTCAACCTGCGCTGGCGTTCAGTCTGCGATACAACATCCGTATCCGCTTCTACACGAAAGCTGACTTTCAGCGCCTTTGCGACTTCTGAAAGGGCGTGAATTGCATCAAGATCAGATGTTTCAATAACTAAAACCATGTGAATCAGTTTTGTACAAAGTTAGGCCAAATAATTAAAACGGCATATACAAAGTTACGGGAAAGGATTTGTGATGTCAATCTTACGTGCGACCCGGCAGCATTGAAACAGGCCCGAACACTACTGCTCCCCCATCTCCAACACCACAAACGTCCCCGGTTTAACCGCCGGCCGCGCATTCCCAACCGCCGCTTCGCGCTCGGCCGTAGGCATATAAATACGGTGCGTCTTCGAATTTACGCCGATGGTGCGCGCGCCTTTTTGACTTGGAACTGTAGCGATCACCTGATATTTATCAGCCGATTTTTCACCCACGATGGTCACGTTGCCTTCGCCGTTGGAACTGAAAACCTGTCGGGAGATCGGGTCAAAAGCCACACCGTCAGCGCCGTCGCCGATGGGCAGCGTTTGCAGGATTTTGCCTGTTTTTGCATCGGAAACAACCATTTTTTTGTTGCCGCAAACCGAAAACAGGCGACCGTTTTTGGCGTCAAACGCCAGTCCGGTGGGTTCTTCCCCCGGCGCCAGCGACCATTTTTGCTTGACAGTCAAGGTTTTAACATCAATCACAGCCATTTCGCTTTTGTCTTCAATGTTGACAAACACAAGACCTTTACCATCTGTCACGGCAAATTCCGGCGAACCGCTCAGTGTAATGGTTCCGATCACTTTGTTTGTGGCGGCGTCGATTGCAGTGGCGTTGTTGCCGTTGTGGTTAAACGAAAACAGGCGCTTGCTGAATGGGTCGTACAAAATCGCGTCCGGGTTTGCGCCCGTTACCTTGATTTTGCTGCTTGCCGCTAAACTTTTCAAATCGAAAACGGTAACAGAAGTGTCGCCGCCGTTTGAAATAAAGCCTTTGCCGAATTCGGGCGCCAACGCGATGCCGTGTACGCCTTTTTGATTGGGAATGGCGCCAATGGGCTGATCGGTTTTCAAATCCACGACTTGCACCTGTGTGCCGTGCGAAACGTACAGGCGATCCGTCGTTTCATCCACCGTGATGTAGTCCCAAAAGCCATCGCCAGGAAGCTTAATGCGATTCAGGATTTTGAAGGCAGATTTGTTGCTGCCTGTGTTGTGGGCGGCGCTGCAAGCAAACAGTGTAAGGGTGGCAAATAATCCCCAGAAGATATTTTTCATGCGTATGTTTTTTTTGATTGTTAAAAATCTTATTCCTTGTTAATCAATACTTTAGCCGTGTCTGGTAAGCCAAAATTTCCGGAAACCAAAAACCGGTCGCTCGGCGCGAATTTTGGCGAAATAATCTCCACCCGTTCGCCTGATTCAAGTCCTTTTTGGATGGCCACTTTTACCGCCGTGCTGTCGTTGAGCAATTGCATCACCCACCATTCCTGCTGCGTTTCATTGGTTAAAATCGCCGATTTGGGCAAGGAAACGGCCTTGGGTTTTACCGATTTTACCCAGCGCACATGGGCGATCAGGTTTTCCGGAATGCTGCGCCCGCCGCCGGCCGTGGGTACTTTGAGCACAAAACGCTGGGTTTGCGACACCGGATCTACGGTCGGCATGGCCGATTCTACGGTCGCGCGCAGGCGGGTGCTGTCGGGCAAAATCAATTCCACCGTGCGGTTTAAGGGCAAATAAGGCCGCAATTCGAAAGGCAAATCCAGCACAAAGGCAAAACTGCGCACGTCGCTGATGACCGCCAATTGTTCCCCGTCCTGTACATAATCGCCGGGTTGCCGGTCGAGTTGGGTGATAAAACCGGTCTGGTTGGCGCGTATTTCAATCAGATTTTTGAGGTGAAAACTGGTGTCTACGGTTCCGACTAAATTTCCCAGCGCGCCGGCCTCCTTGTTTTGAAGGGTATAAAGCACCTGGCCAGCCTGTACAAATTGCCCCAAACGAATGTTTCCGTCGCGTAAATAGCCGTTTGTATTAGATTTTACCACGCTTTTTTGCAAAAACGCAGCCGTGGCGTTTAAATCTGCGAGCGCTTGCAAAGGGCTTGTTTCAATGCCGCTTACGGTCACGGGCGTGCCCGCAGGTATGGGCGCCGACTCCTCTTGTTTAGGCGCCTGGGATTGGCAACTAAACAGGCTTAAACACAGAAAAGGAATTGTTTTTGTTAAAATTCGCATTGTTTTTGATCTGAAATTGAGCGCTGATGATTGTTGGGGATTCTATTGCGGCGCATTGCGGAAATTGAGTTGATTGAGCAGCTGAAGTCGGTTTATCTGATTGACCGTCAATTGATTTTCGGCGTTTAACTGGTTCCCGATGGCCACTAAATAGTCTACCACTTTGGCCTCTCCCGTGCGCAACAATCGCCCGTTGGCTTCAATCAGCGCACGGATGTTTTGCAATTGCGCTTGTATCAAAAAATCGAGTTGATCCAAGGCGGCTAATTGTTGGCGGGCCTGCGCGATTTCCTGTTTGAATTGTTGCAGGAAGAAATCGCGGTAGCCCTGGCGGGTATTTTCAAGCAATTGGGTTTTCTCATGTCGCAGGCTGCGTTGATTGCCGTCGCGCAGCAGCAAACTCGCCGTCACGCCCACGCTGAAACCGAGGTTTTTCCAGCCCTGACTTAAAAAAGAAGAATTGTAACCCGCGTCGCCGTACACGCTTACCACGGGACGATAGGGAATGTCAATCAATTGATCCTCAGCGCTGATGCGCAAACTATCAAGGGCGTATTGGCGGTAAAAAACGGTGCTTTCGGCATTTGGCAAAACGGGCAATTGCAACACAGGGGCCGGCAGCGCCACCGCAGAGGTATCGGTTAAGCCACAGAGGTATTGCAAACTTGCAAAATCGTTTTGGTACTGAATTTCAAGTTGCCGAACGGTAATTTCCTGTTGATGCAGGGACGCCAAAAACGTCAGGTATTCGGTTTGGCGGTAAATATTTTGTTCGGTGAGGCGTTTAAAAACGGCTTCTTCTCGGCGCAGTAAATCGAGGGTTTCGCGGTTGAATACTAATTGTTGCGCCGTGCCATAAGCGGTAATATACTGCGCGCCAACGCTCCGGCGGATGTCCTGTTCCGTCAGCCGCGCCTGGTTTTGCAGGCTTTCATTTTGCACGGAAAGCACATTAAACTGTGCGTCTAAGTTCTGTTTTGGCACAAAAACCGGCTTGCTCACGCCCACGAGCGCGCTCAGAAATCCGCCATTGCTTATGGCCGGGTCGTAGCCGAAACCTCGCACGTTGGGCGCGAGGTTGGCGCCGGTATTTGCCTGTATTTGTGGCCGCAATGCCGCGCGGATCAGCAAACTGTCTTGCCGGTTAAGGGCGGCCTGGTTGTGCAAATCGCGAAATGTCGGCGCGTTTTGGACGGCGGCTTTGATGTAAAAATCAAAATCACGCGTTTGCGCGGGAAGTTTGTGCGAAAAAGAAATAATGAAAATGAAACAAAGCAACAAGGGCCGCATATATCTTCGTGTGTTCAGCAAAGGTAAGTGCAAGCAGACAGGTTTAAACGCTAAGGCAGTAGGTTAATTTATTGGTTTCTATCCAAACGATACCGTAAAACGGGCATTCTTTCGTCCCAATTACAAATTCAATTCCCGTGTTTGGCCGAACTTGCAGCCTAATATGAAGATTATGAAAAAAGCGCTCTTGCTCCCCATGATTAGTGGCACCGTCCTGTTAACGGCCTTGGCAAGTGTGTTGTTCCGGCCTTGTCGGACAAACAACAGCAACCAGTCGGCTATACCTGTCGTTCGGCAAGCGCCTTTGCCGACATTTTCAGATACCGCCATTTGGCCGATTCAGCAAGTACCGCAACGTACACTGACTTTTCCGCCGGTGGGCGCCCTTAATTTGTACGGCAATATGACAACACCTGCAATCGTCGCCCTTTTTATCAGCGGCGATGGCGGTTGGAATGCCGGTGTTACCAACATGGCCAAAGCCGTCGCACAGGATGGCCAAACCCTGGTCGTTGGTATTGACATTGCAGAATATTTTAAAAAATTACAAGCCAAAACAAGCGAATGCTTGTATCCGGCCGCCGATATGGAAGCCTTGAGCGAGTTTGTTCAGCGGACGCTTCAATTGCCTATTTACCTGAAACCGGTGTTGGTTGGGCACTCTTCGGGCGCATCATTGGCGTACGCGCTGCTTTGCCAGGCGCCTTTGGGCACGTTTAGAGGTGGAATTGCGCTTGGATTTTGCCCGGACATTGAAATTAGTAAACCGCTTTGCGCAGGCTCCGGCAAACTCACCATGACGCGCAGTAAAAACGGTAAATATTTTGATTTCACCAATCAACCTTCGCCGGGAGCGCCCTTGGAACTGCTGCATGGCGAAATGGATCAGGACTGTAATTGTCAAAAAACCTGCAATTTTTTTCAGGATGTGAAATTGGTGAACACGGTTCGATTGCCCAAAGTAGGGCACGGATTTGCGGTGGTTAGGAACTGGCTTCCGCAATTCAAACAGGCGATGCAACAAATTTATACGATGACGGATCGCAACACCGGAATGCTTTTGCCGGCTTTTGGCGGGCCTAATCCGGTTGCATCTACCACGAACCTGCCGCTTGCCGTCACGCAGGCTGTCACGGATATGTCTAAGCCAATGGTACTTTTTATCAGCGGCGACGGCGGCTGGACGGGCATGGATCAGCAAATTTGCGATCATTTGGCGGCCAAAAATGTGCCTACGGTCGGTTTAAACAGTCAATCTTATTTTTGGAATAAAAAAACGCCCGAACAAACGGTCGCTGATCTGGAACCGGTGATTCGCAACTACCTATCAGCATGGGGTAAAACGAAATTCATACTGGCTGGCTATAGCTTTGGCGCAAATATAGCCCCCTTCATTGTCAATCGTTTATCCATTGATTTAAAGGGGAAATTAGATCATTTGGTATTGCTTTCTTCCGATCCAAAAGGCGATTTTGAAATTCACGTGGCTGGTATGCTGGGCAGCGGCGGCGGACCTTATGATGTGGCCACAGAACTGCGGAATATGCGCGATGCGCCCGTACTTTGTGTGAGTGGCGAGAAAGAAGATGACCTGATGCAGAAAGCGCTGCGCGGGGTGCAAGGCGTTCAATTTGA
This sequence comes from Bacteroidota bacterium, assembly GCA_037130425.1. Taxonomy (GTDB): domain Bacteria; phylum Bacteroidota; class Bacteroidia; order Chitinophagales; family Saprospiraceae; genus M3007. The sequence goes on along the minus strand of JBAXTB010000005.1, from coordinate 6,518 downwards.
AAAGTTACCGGGATCGCATAGTTATAATGGAGATGCGGAAAAAATAGCGAAAGTGATTTTGAAAGATTTGTAAAAAAGCGCCTCAAAAAGGCATTACCATTAACTATAAGCCCCAACGGGGCGCAATCATTAACGCAGGGTAAAACCCTGCTCAAAACAACAACCATGAAAGCACTCGCAATTACACCTGGAACAACGGACATTGCATTAATTGACCGGCCGGAACCAACCCTGTCTACGGCAACACAAATTAAAGCGAAGGTCTTGCAAGTCGGCATCTGCGGCACCGACCGCGAAGAAGCTGCCGGCGGCAGGGCGGATGCGCCCAGCGGAAGCACACAATTGGTCATCGGCCACGAAATGTTTTGCCAGGTTGTAGAAGTCGGCGCAGGCGTAACAAGCGCTAAACCAGGCGATTATGGCGTGTTCATGGTACGTCGCCCATGCGGAACCTGCGTGGCCTGCGCTTCCCGCCGCAGCGATATGTGCATGACGGGCAATTACACCGAACGCGGCATAAAAGGCTTCGACGGTTTCCAGCAGGAATTTGTGGTGGATGAGGAAGCCTTTTTTCTGACGGTGCCGGCCGACATTCGCGATCTTGGTGTGCTGGCCGAACCGATGTCGGTAGGCGAAAAAGCCATTGACGAGGCGGTTCGTATTCAGGACGCTCGCTTGCCGGATGTTGACCCGGATTCGTGGTTAAGGGGTAAACGTACCTTGGTGGTCGGCCTTGGCCCCATTGGCTTGTTGGCCGTTGCCATTTTGCGCCTGCGCGGTGCGGAAGTATTGGGCCTTGATATTGTGGAAGAAGACAGCATTCGCGCGCGCACGCTCAAAGCCTTCGGCGGACAATATGTAGATGGCCGCAAGGTGAAAACCCTGGATTTGGATGACACATTCGGTCAAATTGACTTTATCTTTGAAGCCACTGGCGTCGCGCAATTGGAATTTGACCTTATTGACGCGCTTGGGATAAATGGTATTTATGTTGTAACAGGTATTCCTGCAGGCGATCGACCCGTGACCATGCAACCAGGTTCTTTGATGCAACAATTGGTTCTCAAAAATCAGGTAGTGTTGGGCAGTGTAAACGCCAGCTATGAACATTTCCGCATGGCCATCGAAGACTTGGAAGCCGCAAAAAAACAATTCCCGGAAGCCATGGCCAACATCATCACCGATCGCCATGCTTACACCGATTTCGCTGCGGCCTTGTCGCACCACGGATCAGACGAAATTAAATGCGTACTTGAATGGAATTAAATAAAAAATGGGGCCCTTACTTGTCTGATCGCCAGTGGGGCGTGGTGCGGGAAGACTATTCGCCGAAGGGGGACGCCTGGGATTATACCACGCACGATCAGGCGCGCTCCAAAGCCTGGCGCTGGGGCGAAGAAGGCATTGGCGGCATCAGCGACGAGCAGCAATTCCTGTGTTTTGCTCCGGCTTTTTGGAACGGCCGCGACCCGATTTTAAAGGAACGCCTGTTCGGCCTCCCCAACAGCGAAGGCAACCACGGCGAAGATGTTAAGGAACTCTATTATTATTTAGACAGCGCGCCCGACCACCGTTACATGCGGATGTTGTACAAATACCCGCACGCGGCATTTCCTTACGAACAATTAGAACAGGAAAACCGGCGCAGGGGGCGGCAGGACGGCGAATATGAAATCCTTGAAACCGGCATTTTTGATGAAAACCGTTATTTTGACATCTTCATCGAGTACGCAAAAAGTAATTCGAATGCGGAAATTTTAGTCAAAATAACGGCCTGCAACCGGGGCGAAGATGCCGCAGAACTGACCATTTTACCCACGATTTGGTTTCGAAATTTATGGGCATTTGGCCTGTCAGACAAGACCAAACCGATCCTGCGGCAAGCAGAAAACGGCCTTGAAATAGAACACCCGGAATTGGGCGGCGCATACATTCTAACGGCATTTATGGATAATACCGAAACGCCCGTTGAATGGCTGTTTTGTGAAAACGAAAGCAATATTCAGCGGCTTTTTGGCGTGCCCAATACCAGTCCGAGTTGCAAAGACGGCATCAATGATTTTATCACCCGCGGCCACCGCCATGCCTTGAATAATACGCAGCAAGGCACCAAAGCGGCGGCGGTTTTTAGGTCAAATATTCCCGGCGGCGGCGAAATGGTTGTTCGGCTCCAGTTAAGTGGGGGGGGGATTCAAAGTTACCCCTTCATTACAAGCGGCCCTGCAAGTAAAGGGGTGAGTAATAGTCACCCCTTTACTATAAACGATTTTGAATCCTTTTTTACCACAAAACGCCAGGAAACCGACGCTTTTTACGCCAAATTGCAACAAAATATATCCGATCCCGACTTGCGCAACATCCAGCGCCAGGCTTGGTCAGGTATGCTTTGGAGCAAACAATTTTACCATTACCACATCCCGCGCTGGCTCCACGGCGATCCCGGCCAGCCCGCGCCCCCGCGCGAGCGCCTGTACGGACGCAACCACGACTGGCCGCATTTTGAATCGGCGCATATTCTTTCCATGCCCGATAAATGGGAATATCCCTGGTTTGCCGCCTGGGATTTGGCTTTTCATTGCGTCGTGTTTGCGCGTTTGGATCCGGAGTTTGCCAAGGATCAATTGCGCACGCTGCATTCCGAAACCTTTCGCCGGGCCGACGGCTCGGTGCCGGCATACGAGTGGAATTTTAATGATGTAAATCCGCCGGTGCAAGCCTGGGCGGCCTGGCGCATTTTTGAAACCGAAAAAAATATGCACCCGCCTACGCCGAACGGAAATGGCGACCGGCATTTTTTGGCCGAATTGTTCCCGGCATTGCGCGCGGCCTACGATTGGTGGTTATCACAAAAAGACGCCGATGGCAACGACCTCTTTGGCGGCGGCTTTCTGGGCTTGGACAATATCGGCGTGTTTGACCGCAGCCAGCCTTTGCCCGACGGCGCCCGGCTCGAACAGGCCGACGCAACCGCCTGGGCGGCGTTTTATTCCTTGCAAATGTTGCGTATTTCCCTTGAATTGGCCAAAGAACCCCTTTGGGCGGAATACTACCAGCAGCAAGCCTTCGATTTTTTCCAGCATTTTTTGCAAATCGCCTACGCCATCGGCAGCCCCGACGATCAGCGCACGCTCTGGGACGATGCGGACGGATTTTTCTATGATACCCTTCGCATGACGGCCGGGCATGAGGATGCCTATTTTCCTTTAAAAGTGCGCTCGGCAGTCGGGTTGTTGCCTTTGTTTGCGGTACTCACGCTGGATGAAAGAGAACTGAATGAATTGCCACTGTTTAAGGCTCAAACCGACGCTTTTTTGACCCAAAATCCGGATTTGGCAAGCATGGTTTCGCGCTGGCATGATGTGAACGGCGACAAACGTTTGTTGTCCGTATTGCGTGGCCACCGCACCAAATGTTTGCTGAAGAAAATGCTTGATCCGGCGGAGTTTTTATCCGACCATGGCGTGCGTTCCCTGTCAAAATTTCATTTGGAAAACCCATTTGAAGTAAACTGGCTTGGCCAGGATCTTTCGGTGACGTATTTGCCCGCAGAAAGCGATTCGGGCATGTTTGGCGGCAATTCCAACTGGCGCGGCCCGGTTTGGATGCCGGTCAATTTTCTGCTCGTGGAAAGTTTGCGCGAGTTTCACCGCTATTATTCCGACGATTTTCGCGTGGAATGCCCGGTCGGCTCAGGGCAAATGCTGAGTTTGGCGGAAGTGGCCGATTTGTTGTCGGCGCGTTTGTTGGATCTGTTCAAGCGCGACGAAAACGGCAAACGCGCTTTGCATGGCAGCGAAACGCGTTATGCCGAAGACCCGAATTACAAGGATTTACTGTTGTTTTATGAATATTTTGATGGCGATTCCGGGCGTGGCGTGGGAGCAAGCCATCAAACGGGTTGGACGGGTTTAGTGGCCGAATTGCAGGCCTATTTACAGAAAAAATAAAGTCGCAACCGTAATGAGTTGCCGATAAAGCAGCAATAAAATGCTAAATCCGGCTGCAATCGCCGTGGTTTTCAGGAGGGTTTGCGGCCAGGGAAAGCCGTACACCCTGCGCACAGCCAAGGCTTGATAGATTGGAAAACTAAGCGTTAGGAAAAGAAAGATAGACCGTCCTAAACTTGGAATGCTGGTTAGCGTGATGATGGCGTGCAGGCTTAAATCGAACAAAATATAAAAGGTAAGGCCGTGCATGGCAAAAATCAGATGCGGCCCGGCCCAGGGCATTTTTTGTTTAAAAAACGGATAAATAAGCGCGGCCCAAAACGGAATAATCAAAAAAAGCCAGGTTTTGGACTGCTTGGCGGCTTCTTTTATAAGGCTTTCCGAAAGCGTTTTTTCATCTAATTGAAGTGCCGCCGATTTTTCCGCAAGCAATTTACCTACATCAAAATGAAAAGCATTGTGCATGAAATCCTGCGTTTCATAGCCATTAACCAGGTCGGCGGCGGCGCTGAAATAGGCGGTTGTAGTGGGCAGGAAAAAGTAAAAAAGTACGCCGGCAAAAATGAACAGTTGCAAGGGTTTCATGTAGCCGACCCGTCGCCCGGCAATCCATTCGGCGGTTAAAAAGCCGGGTTTAGAGAACAGCAGCACGCAACTTTTTATCAGTTTTGAATCAAAATGCACAAAGTGCCACATCGTTTGGTTCAAAAACTTCCAAAGGCTGAAATCGCGTTCGGGTACAATCTTTTTTTCGCCGCATTTACGGCAATAATCGCCTTTCAACTTGGCGCCGCAACTGGCGCAAGTTGGAAGAGCGGGTGCTGTGTCGGGTTCGTGCATGGCTTTTTATTTGCGATACATGATATCGGGCAGTTTTATTTAAGATTTAAGAGTACATGATTTAAGATTTAAGATCGGATTTAAGATTGGATAATTTTCGATTGACACTCTACATTCAATTGAATAACAAGATCTTGTAAAGAACGCTCGATGTTTTATCAATCATAAATCTAAAATCCAATCTAAAATCTCAAATCATGTAATCTTAAATCATGTAATCTAAATTTACTCCTTCCTTCCCCGCATATAAAACCACAAACCCGTAAACGCCACAATCAAAATAATCGGTAGCACGCCCACATTGGAAAGCGTGGCTTGCCCGGCAGCCAGATCAGCCGCTTGGCCGCTCAAACCATGTGCCTTCGCGGCTTGCAAATTATTATCAAACCATTTACCGATAATCGGCTGGAAAAACCCAGTCGCCATCATGCCCATACCGCCCGCGAGGGAAAGGCCCAGCGCGCCGCTTTTAGGAATATATTCTGATACAAAACCAAGCATGGTAGGCCAGAAATAACACACGCCCACCGCAAAAATAGCCGCAGCGCCCCAGGTCGCCCAACCTTCTGCGTGGCTCAGGGCAAACAAACCTAAGGCCGCAATAATAGAAGAACCCAGCAACATGCCGCTCGGATTGAGGCGGTGTACCACCGGACCGGCATAAAAACGGCCCAAGGCCATGATACCGTTGATAAAGGCAAGCACCAGCAGCGGCGCCGCAACGACGTTTTTAAGCAATGATTCTATCCATTGGCCGGTACTCAATTCGGTGTTGGCCGTGAGCACCATGCAAGCAACCATGAAGTAAAACAGCGGATTGGCAAACACTGCGCTGAACATTTCGCTGGTACTTACGCCGCTTTCCACGCGCTCGGTGCGCGGGAACGCCTGTTTGTAAAACATATAGCCATACACCAACATCGGGATCAGAATAACCGCGCATTGCGTACGCCAGTCAAGACCAATTTGGCCCATCAAATAGCCCACGACCGCACCAATCACGATGCCGCCTGGAAACCACACGTGAAAACGATTGAGCATAGCCGTTTTTCGATCCGTAAACAGGCTGGTAACCATCGGATTACAAGCCGCTTCTACCGAACCGTTGGCAAAACCGACCAAAAATGTGCTAATAAGCAGGCCCCAGAAACCGCCGGCAAAAATGGTCAACAACAAACCGGCTAAGTGACAAACAAACGCGATCACCAACATACGGCCCATCCCAATCGTATCAATGAGCAGTCCGCCCAGGATCGTGGCAGCCGGAAAACCGTAAAATGCCATCGAAGTGATGACGCCGACTTCTTCGTAACTCAGTCCGAATTCGGTTCTCCAGTTCTCAAGCATGCCCGCGCGAATGGCAAATGTCATGGCGGTGGTAACTAAGGCAATACACGAAGCGTTAAAAAGCCGTGTGGTGTTGACATTACTCATAACAGGGAAAGATTTTTCGTTTTGAAATTTTGAACGGCCAAATGTAAAAAAGGCGGAATGAGTTTTGGTCTTTTCTGCCTTTACCTTTTAAAAAATTATTAAACACCCGTGTTTATGGTTTAAGATTCGGCCTTGTTTTTTAAGAACGGACGGATAATGCTAATTTTAGACATTTGTTTTGTTTAATTTTTACAAAACTACACACTTAAATACCTAAACAAACTGAACGATATCCTGTTTGAATGCTATTGTTTAATTAAAAAGCCTAACTTTCAATATCACAAACATGAAAAAATT
>JBAXTB010000499.1:0-3656 GCA_037130425.1 Bacteroidota bacterium | reverse complement strand
GCCAGTTCAAAAGAAACGCGGGTGCGGGTGCTGCTTTCAAAAAACAAATTAGCCACCGTAATATCCCGCAAACTCGGCACCTTCTTAATCGGGCGGTTAATGACTTCCTTAAAATTGTCGGCCGTTTCAAAAATCAATTGAATATCCGCTTCCGTGATATTTTTGATACCAATCAAATGCCGCGTGGAAAGTCCTTTCATTTTTTATCGTATAACAAGATTTTGTCTTCTCCGTGGGTTTCCTGCCAGCGCACGCGCACGTATGCGTCGTCCAAAGCGTCCACACTAATGCCGATATAGTCGGCCTGAATGGGTAAATGCCGGTTAAAACGCCGATCCACCAAGGCCAGCAATTCCACCGAATCCGGGCGGCCGTAATGTTGCAACGCCGCCAGCGCAGCCTGAATGGTGCGGCCAGTGTACAACACATCGTCTATCAGCAGGACTTTTTTGTTGGCAACAATAAAATTAATCTCGTTGGGATGCGGCGCCAGCGGCCCGTCGGGCATCCGAAAATCATCGCGGTAAAACGTGATGTCCAATTTCCCGTACTCAATACCAGGATTGCCGGTCAGTTCAATCAGCCGCTTGTGAATACGATTCGACAGCAAAATGCCACGCGGCTGAATCCCGATGATGCAGGCATTGGAGAAATCGCCCCAATCCTCCAGCAATTGATGGCAGAGGCGCTCAATGGTCAGCGCGAAGCGTTCGCTCGTCAGGAGTGTCTTACCGGTTTCCATGCGGCAAAGATATAACGGCGTCCGACCGTTTGTAAAACTTTTTTTTAGTTTCGTACATGCCCTTAGTTTTTCACCCATTTTCCACAAACTACCCGCGTTTTACCTGCCAAATTCACCGTGTAAAAACCTGCGGGCAAAGCCGATAAATCAAAAGATTCCGTGCTTTCCGAGAAAACGGCGTGTTGTGTAAACAGCACTTTTCCTGACCAGTCAGCAACCGTTAATAGCCAAGGGCCTGGGCTTGGTAACATAATGTTTAACAAACCATTAGACGGATTTGGAGCGATTTGCAGCGTATTGCGTTGCACCGAAATAGCCGATGCCACAATGGCGCAGGTATCTGCCGTTTCATAAGCGCCAAAATCCACCCGAGCATTCAAAAGGCGAGGCGCGCCGTTTAGATCTGATCCCATTATGTCAACCGATGCATTATCGCCGGCATTTACCAAAGGCGAGCAGGGGCGTAAGCGAAAATCGCCTGCAAGCGAATCTTCAAACATGGGCGCAATGTTGAATTTAATATTGGCCGGAGCAAGTTCAGGTGCGGGTAATTCAAATTGAGATAGCGAGAAGTTGAACAAGGTGTAATCAATGTCAAATTTTTTATAATGTATAGAACTCGCAACATTATGCAATAATGTTATCGTCTCTGCTCCCGGTTCCCAAAATATACAATTTCGAAGTTTCATATTGTTATAGTAGGGCGAATTAGGAGCAGCATAAGAATCATACCAGGTTTTATTCAGGATATAAAAATCGTTATTGAAAAAGGTACAGTTAATAAATTCCGTAGTAATATATGCCTGTTCTCTGAAGTACACACTGATAACGCCGTCATTATTGGCAAATAGACAATTTTCAATACGCGTAAATGCCTTGGTAAACAAGGAATTATCTCCAATGATTCCTAATACACGCATATCGTCCGCTCCTTGAGAAATCGGCTGATTATGTGTAAAAGAACAATTGTTAATGTACACATTCGATGTGCTGTTTTTTCGGGATGAAACATAGCAAACGTATTTACTACAAGCATTTTTATAGAAATTGCTGTTCCGTATTTGTACGTTGATCTGCGCACTGTCATATCCCACCAAATAAAAAGCGGCTCCACTTCCATTGCGTGACACATTTGCTTCAAAACGGCATTTGTTGACAAATAGATTAAAAATTACCCCTTTGGTTATACCCGACCAGGCATCATAATTGAAACCGGCTGCTTCTGACGAATGATTTGCCTTAAATGCACAGGAATCTAAAATAATCGTAGTTGATACGTGTTCCTGGTTATTTACTTTGCAGTTTATGCCAGCGCCGATGCCGCCAGGGCAGGAATCCCGCTCAAACAGGGTATTTGTCAAATAGGCCGTAAAGCCTCCCGTATCGCCGAACGAAATACCCGCGCCGTAAGAATAATCCGACAAGTTTTCCCTGAAAATACAATCCCGGATGCGCATCGTATCACCCGGACGATTTTTTCCAATGCTACATATTCCGGCGCCGTCGTAAGGTTTTGAACGATTTTTTTCAAATAAACAGTTTGTAAAAGAAGGGTTTATAAAACAGGTTCCTCCAAAGAAGGTATTTTGCCAGTTTATATAGATACCGCCTCCTTGTTTCGCGCTGTTGTGCAAAAAACGACAACGCTCAAAATGCGGCGCACAATCCGGCCCGTCCGGAATCCCCAATAATAACAAACCGGCGCCTTTGCCTTCATAAGATTCTGCTTCCACATCCAAGGAATAACCGTCCCGAATGGTTAATCCGTCCAAACGAGTATGGGCATCCAATCCGAGTCCAAACAATACATGGTACACATTATCACTGCTGTCTCCGGGTACGCCGATGTCGCCGCTTAGGATTGTTTCATACAAATCGGGATTCCGTTGATCGGCTTGTGATTCATTTCCGGCAAATCCGCCCAGCATACGGACGCCGGGGACTAAATTGAAAGATTGGTTCCGATCTGTTCCGGTTGTGGGTTTGTAAACCCCTTGCGCGATCCATATTTCATCGCCGTAGGCCGCTTGGGCAAGTGCTGATTGCAAATCGGTAAAAGCATTGATCCAGTCGGTTCCGGTTTGTTGCCCGGTGGCTTGGGCATGGACGTACCAGGTTTTTTGAGCCTCCATTTGAAGGGCGGGAATTAAGCATAAGAGTAGGAAAATGAATCGTGCGCGCATTTGGTAGTATGAGAATTTATGTGTGTTGAATGCCCCTTAATCGTGACATTTTTTTGCAAAAATAGAGGGACCGAAGAACCCATCTTTAATTTTTAGCAGAACAGACAAAAAATATCATTTTCCCTTGCATCGTCTTCATTTCGCTTCATTCAATAACCCGGCCTACGAAGGATTTTATTAAGCCGAGATACCCGACCTCGGAGAGGTCGAACATTGGTAGAAACCATTGATATATACGGGTTTCGACCTCGGAGAGTAGGCTGTCCAAAACTTTTGCATAAGCAATTGATTATCAATTATTTATGGTTTTTTGAATTTTCTTTCATTTTTAACATCTCCAAATGCCTTGCAACTGATTGATTATTAATTGATTAGAAGCCAAAAGAGGATGTGAAAAATGAAAGAATTTTTATCAAAGTTTTGGACAGCCTACTCGGAGAGGTCCAACATTGGTAAACCATTTACAATGAACCAAATCAATGTTAGACCTCTCCGAGGTCCATATAAATGCCTGATTATCAATTGCTACCAATGTTGAACCTCTCCGAGGTTATAACATTTTCAGTTCATCACAAAATCCTTCGTAAATATATACCTGGTGATCAATTCAAAGTTCTATAGTGCGTACGCAATAGCCGATCAAAATCCTCCTGCGTCCAGTTTTCAGTCGCTTTATCCGCCGCTTCGATTGATTTTTGCATAAAATATTGAAAAATCAGTTGACGCAACTC
>JBAXTB010000498.1:0-3667 GCA_037130425.1 Bacteroidota bacterium | reverse complement strand
CCGTTTTTGCAGCGGTTTACCAATTGGGTTTCGCCATAACCTTTGGAGGTAATCCGCACACTATCAATGCCTTCGCTGATGATATAGGCCACGGCGGCGGCGGCGCGGCGTTCGGACAAGGTAAGGTTATAGGCATCGTTGCCCCGACTGTCAGTATGCGAACCGAGTTCAACCGATAAGCCAGGATTGTCCTTCATCAGGGTAACCACTTTATCAAGTTGCTCGGAAGCGTCGGCCCGAATATCCCATTTATCGTAATCGTAATAAATATTTTGAATCTGTATTCGTTTGTTGATCTTTGCTTTATCCATTTCAATATTGGCAAGCAAAGTGCCCATCGTATTGCCGGCGGTCAAATTTTCCGAAATGCCAGGCGTTACAGAATGCACCCCGTCGATACACAATATACAACCCCTGATGTTCACATACGCCTCGATGCGTTTAGCCAAATAACCCGTTTTCCGAATCAACATCGTATAATGATTCCCTTGTTCGAGGGTATGCTGGAAAAAAGCATTTGGATGATTTTCAAGCGTCAGTTCGGGCTTGTGTTTGGTTCGGTTGTAAATTTCAATATTTGCCCCGGAAATCGCATCCACCATTTGATCTGGATTGTCACGCGATTCGGCGATGGAGGCATCAAACAGATAGCCCGGTTTGCGCCGCATTTCAATTTTCAGGTAGGTCTTTTCTCCACCGATTTTTACTGTATCCTGGCGGTCAAAAAACACGTCTTTTTGGGTAAAAATACGGTAGCGTCCCGGCGCCAATGTAGCGCGAAACACACCAAAAGTATCCGTTTGCAGGTCCGCGCGCACGATGTTGTCAGGCAGTTCATAAATCGTCACTTTGGCCTGTTGCAAAAAACCGCGATTGTTTTGTTCATAAACAAATCCTTCCAACGGCGTTTGAGAAATGCTTGTTTCTATGCGGACGATTAACATTAGAAACAGCACAAGTAATCGGGAAATTCTCATTGATTATGTTTGTTTTAAGCAAGCAAATGTACGCTTGTCCGCGCAATTTTTCGGAAATTTGCCTTTCATACGCCAAAGCGACCGGTTTTGTTCAATTGGATTTGAATGGTCAAGATAATTTGCAAAAAACCTGTTGCGGCGGCGTACACGAAGCACATACCCGTAAAACGAACTACATGCGCATTATATATATGGGCACGCCGGATTTTGCCGTGCCGTCCCTTGAAATTTTATTAGATCACGGATATGATGTTCCAGCGGTGATTACGGCGGCTGATAAACCGGGTGGCCGTCATGGGCTGCTTGAATCGGCTGTAAAGAAATTTGCCGTGTCGCGCGGGATTCCCGTGATGCAGCCGCTTAAAATGAAAGACCCCGTTTTTCTGGAAGAATTGCGCGCCTTAAAGGCTGATTTACAAATAGTTGTCGCCTTTAGGATGATGCCGGAAGTGGTGTGGAGTATGCCGCCTTTGGGCACGATGAATCTGCACGGATCCCTGCTGCCAAAATACCGGGGCGCCGCGCCCATTAACTGGGCCATCATAAACGGGGAAAAAGAAACGGGCGTAACTACCTTCTTGCTCAAACACGAAATTGATACGGGCGACTTGCTTTTCCAAGAACACATTCCCATCGGCGAAAACGAAACGGCGGGCGAACTGCACGACCGGATGATGCAAATTGGGGCAAATCTGGTACTTAAATCGGTGCAAGTTATCGAACGCAATGAGGCCCAACCCTTCCCGCAACCCGACGAAGAAGCCACCCACGCCCCAAAAATCTTTACAGAAACATGCAGGATCGACTTTAACCAACCCACCCTTCAGGTGCATAATTTCATCCGCGGCCTCAGCCCTTACCCCGGCGCCTGGACCATGCTGGATGGTAAAACCTTGAAAATCCTGCGTGCAGAAAAGGTTTTTGCCGATGAATTGTCCCCTACCCTACCCGGCGCTTTTACTTCCGACGGCAAAAAATGGCTTCATGTTCGTACAACGGATGGTTTTATTCGCATCCTCGAACTACAAATGGAAGGTAAGAAACGGGTGGATGTCGGAGCCTTCTTAAATGGCTTCAAATACAATTGGCACTAAAAATGAAAAAGGTCTGCACGGGAAGAGCAGACCTTTGTTTCTTACGGCGATTAAGATTATTAAAAACTACTATTGTTCACGAGATTATAAAGTCGACAAGTGAGGAGCGTCAACTGGGTAATCATACAGCCAAAACTGTGCCAAACTCTGTTTATGCCTCCCGAAAACAAATTTTATCCCGTATTTTTTAGTTAAATTTCTTTTTTAGGCGTTTCGTGCCACCATTCTTCGCCGTCCCAGAAATTATCCCAGCCCAAACTGCGGTATTTCGGGTTGATTTCAATGTCGCGTTCACCGTAGGAGAAATTCTCCAAAATGTCGTTGGCAAAGCGGAACAGGTCGCGCGCCCACAACACAGGCTTTACTTGCGCCGGGTTTTTAAAGCCCGTCCAGGTACCATCGAAACGATAGCCGCTTCCTTTGCCCGGCGTATCATTGGTGAAGAACCACAACGACGCGTTCCCTTTTTTATCCACGCCGATTTCACTGATAAAACGGCCCTTAAAGGTGCCGGAAGTAGCCAGATTTGGATCTTCCGAAAACTCAAAATCACCGGCGAGGGTGTACATTTTTTGAATTTCCATGTTATCTATATCCGACATGTCGAGGTTCGGGTCGATAAACTCTTGCACCTGATCAAAATGCAGGGTGCCTTCAAAACTGCTGATGGTCTTTTTGAACCGGTTTTTGCCTGCAATATGGTACACAGCCGGATCCTGGTCGTCCTGCACGGCTTTGGTAAATACAAACTCGATGCGGTAGCGATCTGTGCCGTAAAAACCATTGTCAGGATAATCGATCAAAAACAGGGAGTCTAATCGGGTGGAAGCCCAAAATGCCTTAGCAGCCGGTTGATCTAATAATTTAAAAATGGTCGGTTTAATTGGGGCAGTGGTGTCGGCGCGGAGGGTATCAACGGCCTCTTTGTGGGTTTGCAAGGGAACGGCAACCGTAGCGTCCATTTTAGGCGCAGGCGCATTTTTGGGTTTGCATTGCCAAAAAGCGCCGAGTAAAAAAGCGGCCGCGAACACCGTGGGCAGAACAGGATAATTGTTTCTCATTGTATAGTTTGATTTAAGACTGTGATTTAAATTCCACTAAGCGCCGCCTGAAAGGCAGCCTTATTTGTCATACTGAACGCTGACGGTCAATACCTTATGCACAAAACTATTCAGCGTGAATTAACTTGTGCGTTGCCGCCGCCAGCCATTTCTTCCCAAAACCAATATAAATAAGCAACTCTGCAAGACATAAATTTCCAACCCACGATAACCAAGTCACCGTCAAATAGGTTTCAATGGGTTTGGTTTCAAACCAATAGTACATCAAATAACTTTCAGTGCGCAAACTCATCGCCGCCAGGGTCACGGCAAAACTCCGGATCATCATGTCCACATGCGCCGACAAACGCTTTTGCCTGATTTCATGCCATGCGGCCAAGGTAAGGCTCCACCAAACGATACTTTGCAAGCAAAACCCGACTTTCGCCGGCAGTCCGCCATTGGCATAGAAGGCAATCATCAAACCCGAAGGCGCCGCCAACATCAAGATTCCCAGAATATAAACCTTACCGATCCACCGATGCGTTCTTGGATA
>JBAXTB010000497.1:0-3674 GCA_037130425.1 Bacteroidota bacterium | reverse complement strand
CTAAAATCTAAAATCATGTAATCTTAAATCATGTAATCTAAATCCCTAAGTCAATAACATAACCCCAAAAAGACACCATCAACACCATAAAACAAGTCCTTACGCACACAACATGATCAACCTACAACTGCCACGACTCCGTTACGACCGCATCTACTGGATGCTGTTCCTGCTGATCACCGTCGTGATCCTCATCGGGGCAATTGTGCATAAGAAAAACAGCTTCCCCGACTCCTTAGAAGTAACCGTAGAACCCCTCCGCAACGGCGAAAAACTCATCAGCGAAAACGACGTCAAACAAGCCCTGATGCGCGCCTTTGGAAACGACCTTGAAAACACCGAACTGGCCCGGCTCGACGTAGAGCGCATGGAACGCGTCATGGAAGAAGACCCCTTCGTCCGCAACGCCGACACCTACGTCGACCAGAAAAACGTGCTGCACGTGACCATCCAGCAGCGCGCGCCCTTGTTGCGCATACTGGACAGCAACGGCGGCAACTACTACCTCGACGAAAAAGGGGTAAAAATGCCGCCATCCAAAAACTTCACCGCGCGGGTTATCGTGGCCACCGGCAACATCACCCCGTACACACCGGAGTTTTTGGACAAAAAGAAAAACACCCTCAAAGACCTCTTCAAACTAACCCAAACCCTTGAAGCCGACGAATTTTTAGCAACATTTATCCAGCAAATACACGTCAACAATGCAGGTGAATTCAGCATGGTACCCTTGGTCGGAAACCAGCGCATCATCCTCGGAACCGTGCGCCGGCTCGACGACAAAATACGCCGCCTGAAGATCTTTTACCAGCAAGCCATGCCCTACACCGGCTGGAAACAATACCAAACCATCAACCTGAAATTCAGCGGACAAGTGGTTTGTAAAAAGTAAAAAATGCGATTTTGAATACGCAGTACAAAATGGCGCAAAGCATGAAAATCCGGTAATCAAATGAATCAATCCGGAAAATCTTCAAATCCATTTAATCCTGATCAAACGTATTTGAAAATGCTTAAAATATAAAACCAAGCTTATAAAAAAACCTGACAATGAAACGACTATTAAAAAAAGACGTTTTTACGGGAATTTTTAGTTGAAGCTAAGTGTTTTAAACAAAAAAGATGCAAATATATTTTGAAGCTAATAGCTTTGAAATTATCTTTGTCGCGGGAAAATGTTTCTGCCCGCCGGCAGAGGGAAAAAAACTTAAATTGAAACATGAATTAAACATTCTATTACTATGACCGAATTAGTCCCACAACCCTCGGATGTAGTTGTAGCCCTTGACATTGGCACAACGAAAGTCTGTTGTCTGGCCGGCAAAAAGAACGCCCACGGCAAACTCGAAATTATCGGAGTAGGAAAAGTTGAAAGTGTCGGCGTCTTAAGAGGCGTCGTCAGCAACATCGAAAAAACCGTCAACGCCATTCGCGAAGCTGTCGACATTGCAGAACGACAAGCCAAGATGAAATTCAGCGTTGTACAGGTCGGCATCGCCGGCCAGCACATCAAGAGCCTGCAACACCGCGGCGTCATCATGCGTGAAACCGACCATTCTGAAATCGGCAAACGCGACGTGGACCGTCTCAAAAGCGACATGTACAAACTCGTACTGCCGCCCGGCGACAAAATCATCCATGTGTTCGAACAGGAATTCACCGTCGACAGCGAACAAGGCATCACCGACCCGATCGGTATGTGCGGCGTTCGGCTTGAAGCCAATTTCCACATCATCACCGGCCAGATCACGGCCGTGAACAACATTTACCGTTGTGTGGAAAAAGCCGGCCTCAAAGTGTCCGACCTGATGCTCGAACCCATCGCCAGTTCCGACGCCGTGTTGTCCGACGAAGAAAAACAAGCGGGCGTCGTATTGGTCGACATTGGCGGCGGCACCACCGACGTCACAATCTTCCACGAAGGAATCATCCGGCACACCGCCGTCATTCCCTTCGGCGGCAACGTCATCACAGCCGACATCAAAGAAGGCTGCACCGTGATGCAACCACAGGCAGAAAAACTGAAGGTAAAATTCGGATCGGCCCTCGCCAACGAGGTATTCGACAACCGCATCATTACCATTCCGGGCCTGAAAGGTCGCGAACACAAAGAAATCAGCGAAAAGAACCTTGCGCGCATCATCCAGGCGCGTATGGAAGAAATCCTCGACTACGTGCTGTGGGAAGTACGCCGCAGCGGCTATGAGCGCAAACTCATCGGCGGCATCGTACTCACCGGCGGCGGCGCGCTCATGGGCCACATCGAGAAACTCGCGGAATACCACACCGGCATGTCCTGCCGCATCGGTATTCCCGTCGAGCACCTCGCACACGGCTACACCGAAAGCGTCAGCAGCCCTATCTTCAGCACCGCGATCGGATTGTTACTCAGAGGTTTACAGGATGTGGAAGCAGGACGAATCACCGTGGCCGAAACCAAACCGGTCGCCGAACCCGTCAGCGAACCATCCAATGCGGAAGAAAAGTCGGCCGGCTGGCTCGACAGCGTTTTCCGCAAAACCAAAGAATGGTTTGAAGCGGAACCGGACGTAGATTTCCATAAGAAATCATAACGCGCCGCAGTTGTGTCGCATTGAAATGACGTTGGGTAAAAGATTGATTATCAATGTACCATCGAACATTTTGAGGCAATACACAATGAACCGATTGTAACAAATCTGCAAGCCAAACAGCAAGCAGGATCATTTCTCACGCAGATCAAAACAACATCAGGTTATGCTTTTCGATCTACCGAAGGACGAGCCTTCAATCATCAAAATCATCGGAGTCGGCGGCGGCGGAAGCAATGCCGTGACCTACATGTATAAGCAAGGTATCGTCGGCGTTGATTACGCCATCTGTAATACCGACGCACAGGCCATGCAACTCAGCCCTGTACCCACCAAAATTTCACTCGGTCAGCACCTTACACAAGGGCGCGGCGCGGGCAGCAAACCCTCCGTGGGCAAGCAAGCCTGCATCGACAGCATCGAGGACATCAACCGCTACCTCGAAGATGGAACCAAAATGGTATTCATCACCGCAGGTATGGGCGGCGGCACCGGCACCGGCGCAGCACCCATCATCGCCAAAGCGGCCCAGGAACTCGGCATCCTCACCGTCGGCATCGTCACCCTGCCCTTCACCTTTGAAGGACGTGTGCGCGTCGGCAACGGCTACGAGGGCCTCGAAGACCTGCGCCGTGCGGTAGACTGCCTCGTGGTCATCAGCAACGACAAACTGCGCGACATCCACGGCAACCTGTCCATCTCGCAGGCATTCAGCCAGGCCGACAACATCCTCTGCACCGCCGCCAAAGGCATTGCCGAGATCATCACCGTGCCCGGTTACGTAAACGTCGACTTTGAAGACGTAAACACCGTCATGCGCGGTTCCGGCGTGGCCATCATGGGCACCTCCGTAGCCGAAGGCGACAACCGCGCTTTACGCGCCGTAGACGAGGCCCTGAACTCGCCCCTGCTGGAAGACAACAACATCCGGGGCGCCAAAAACATCCTCGTCAACATCACCTCCGGCATGCGCGAAGCCACCATGGACGAAATCTTCCAGATCACGGAATTCGTGCAGAAAGAAGCCGGCGACGAAGCAAACCTCATCTGGGGTAACTGCTACGACGAACGCCTCGGTGAAAAACTCGCCGTGACGGTCATCGC
>JBAXTB010000496.1:0-3678 GCA_037130425.1 Bacteroidota bacterium | reverse complement strand
ATTTCAACGCCTATTCCGGCTTCATCGCCCGCGAACAATGGTTAGCAAAAGCAGGGCAGGAAAATCAGGAAAACCTCAACGGGCACGCCGCGCTCTGGCGCAGCAGTTTTGTGGATAAACAACAGGCATTCAGTATTTTAAGTCACCTTGAAATTGTTGAAAACCGCGCCGACCAACCCGATCCATGCATCATTTTCCGCAAAACCGAACACACCAATCCCTTAGCCAATTTCCGCGTCGGCGACTTAGCCGCGCTTTATCCCGCCGCCGATGCCGATGAAACGGTGCTCGACCATCAGGTGATTAAATGCATCATCACGGAATTAGGCAAAGAAACGGTGACGGTGCAATTGCGCTACCGCCAGTTCAACCTCAAACCGTTTGATACCGACGATCTGTGGCGCCTCGAACCCGATTTGCTGGAAATGGGTTTCGCCTCCATGTACCGCAGCCTGTTCGAATGGGCCGAAGCGCCCGTCGACATCCGGAGCCGTTTGTTGTTCCCCTCACAGTCGATGCACAAAAGCGCGGCGGAGACCGAGGCCGACATCAGCGCTCAACACGCCGCCCCGGACGATCCCGACAGCGGCCCGACGGTGTTGGAGAAAATCACGCAATCCAAGCATTTTTTCCTGCTTTGGGGGCCGCCCGGCACCGGCAAAACGAGCGTGATGCTGCGCGATTTGAGTGCCTGGATTTTGAAGGAAACCGACGACAATTTGCTGTTGCTGGCCTACACCAACCGCGCGGTGGATGAAATTTGCGAAGCGCTGGAATCCTTGGGAGAAGACATTAAAAACCAATATTTGCGCATCGGCGCGCGCTTTTCTACCGCAGAGCGCTTCCGGGATCAGTTGTTGAGTCAAAAAATAATCGGCGTGGAAACCCGCGCGGAGTTGCTGCAAATTCTGCAAAGCCGCCGCATTTTTGTCAGCACGGTGGCTTCTTTTTCCCAAAATGACAGCCTGCTAAAAATTAAAAAATTCCAGCGCTTAGTCGTGGATGAAGCCTCGCAATTGCTTGAACCACAGGTAATTGGGTTGCTTTCCCGCTTTGAGCATTTTGTACTCATCGGCGATCACCGTCAATTGCCGGCCATTACGGTGCAGCCAACCGAAATTACCACGGTGGACGATCCGGATTTGCAGGGCATTGGACTGAGCGATTTGCGCGATTCTTATTTTGAACGTTTGTACCGTTTGTGCGCCGCACAGGGCATGCACGCGCATTACGCGCGCCTGAGCCGGCAAGGACGGATGCACGAGGATATTATGTTGTTTCCGAACAAGCATTTTTACAACGGCTATTTAAAAACCCTGCCGAACGCGGACGCCGAAACAGACCCGCAGCGCATGTTGTTGAAATATGATTTACCCGGCATTCACCCGGAGTTTGAACGTGTTTTTGCCGAAAATCGCGTCGTTTTCCTGCCCACGGCGCCGGAACATTTTGTGCCGGGACAAAAAACAAGTCTGGCCGAAGCCGCGTTAGCCGCTGAATTGACCGTGTTTTTTAAAAAACTGTTTGCGCACAACGGCCTGCCCTGGATACCCGAAAAAACGCTGGGCATTATTTCGCCCTGGCGCGCCCAAATTGCCCAAATGCGCGAATGTCTGAGCGCCGCCGGTCAATCGCCCGATGAAATTACAATTGACACTGTGGAGCGTTATCAAGGCGGCGCGCGGGATATTATTATCATTTCCTGCTGCGTACACACGGCCGCCCAATTGGGCAGTTTGGTCAATATCTCCGGCGAAGGTGTGGATCGGAAATTGAACGTCGCGCTCACCCGCGCCCGCAAACACGTGATCGTGTTGGGAAATCCCGAAATATTGCAACAGGATGCGCATTATCGGGCGTTTATTGAGGCGTACGGAAGGCCCCCTAATTCTACGCAAACGACATTGTGATAAAACCCGTCCCCGGCATACCTTTACTGCTCGAAGCATGAAAAGCATATTCTTTTACTTTACGATCGCTGCCGCGCTGCTCACGTCCTGCGCCCGGCAAGGCGCCCCGACCGGCGGCCCGGAGGACACAACGCCGCCGCAGGTGGATACGACGGCGAGTACGCGCAATTTTTCCACCCGTTTTGACAAAAAACGCATCGAACTCAAGTTTGATGAATGGGTTGTGCTGTCGGATGTGGCGGCTCAGGTCGTTGTTTCCCCGCCACTCAAAACCAAACGCACGCCTGATGTGACGCTGAAAGGCAAAACGGTCATCGTCGAAATTCCCGAAAAAGACACGCTGCGGCCCAATACCACCTATACCATCAATTTTGGGACGGCGGTAAAGGATTTTCACAAGGGAAACCCTGCCAAAGACCTGCGTTTTGTGTTTTCTACCGGCGATTTTATCGACAGCCTTTCGGTGAAAGGGGGTGTGCTCGATGCGTTTAGCGGCGAACCCGTGGAAAATATTTCGGTGATGTTGTACGACGGAACGCAGGATAGCATTGTAAAAAAAGAGAAACCCTATTATTTTTCAAAAACGGACAAAACCGGGCAGTTTTTGTTTCAAAATGTAAAGTCCGGGCGCTTTAAATGCACGGCCATTGAGGATTTGGATCAAAACCTGAAATGGACCAGCGAGAATGAACGAATTGGTTTCCCTGATTCTGTGCTGAACGTAATCGATTCCGCGCGGAGTTTGGTGACCATCAAGTTGTTCAAGGATTTTAGCAAACTGCGGCTGCTCGACAAAAATGCCAACCGATATGGGCAGTTAAAACTTACTTACAACGGCAAGCCTGACACCGTGCATTTTCAAACCGATGCCATAGGTCTGCGATATTTGCTTGAACCCTTGCAAGATACCTTGTTTGTGTGGTACGATCAGCCGGAAACCACCGCCTGGAAATGGACTTCCGGTAAAGACACGCTTTCAGTAAAAAAACTGTCGCGGGAAGATTTTTTGAAAAACCACAAACCTGTTTTGGCCGGTGATAGTCGTCCGGTTCAAGGCGGCAAAGCCCCCAAACGCGCCGCAGCAGCGCCCGCCCCGGTTCCAGCCGCCGCGCAAGCCCCCATCGTCATCAATCAAAATCCGATCAAACCAGCCGTGTTGCTCTTCAATTATCCGATGGTAGCCGTGGATACCTCCAAGTGGCAGTTGCTGCTTGACAGTACGCCCGTGCGCGCGTTTCAGGCAATGACCGATTCGGTTAAAATACGCAGTATAAATTTGCAAACGACCTGGAAACAAGGTAAAACTTATAAATTAACCCTTTTCCCCGGCGCAGTGACCGATTTTTATGGCGTAACAAATACCGACACGATCAAGCGCTCGTTCAACGTTTTTACCGAAAAAGTGTTAGGTGGGCTAAACCTGACGGTAAAAAAACTCGTTCCCGGCAAACATTACGTGCTTCAATTGATCAGCGGCCAGGATCAGGTAGAATTAGAGCGCGCCTTTGAAGCGGACGGCGCCGAAAAACGATTTGTGTTTACCAATTTGCCCACCGCGCAATACACGGTGCGCCTGATTGAAGACCGAAACCAAAATCGGGTATGGGATACGGGTAATTATTTTGCGCACCGGCAACCAGAATCCATTACGCTCAAAAAATTAGACGCTTTACGCGCCAATTGGGAAATAGAAGCAACGCTGGAAGTGGGCGGTGTAGACAAACCCAAGGTCAAGAAGTAACCCAAAGCCCTGACAGGGCGCTATCAA
>JBAXTB010000495.1:0-3698 GCA_037130425.1 Bacteroidota bacterium | reverse complement strand
GCGTAAATTTTGTTTTACACCAGCCAAGGTAAGGCAGTATTCGGAAATAAAATTCGCTGATTATTTTTCTATAATATATATTATGTTAAATAGAGTGTTGAAAAGCAACCCGCGTGCGATTTTTCCGAATGCGAGGGGGATGGGACGCAGATGACGCAGACCCTTCCAGGGCGCAGATTTAAAAGGATTTTTTTCCGCTTACGCGGAAAGGGATTTTTGTTGTGCTTCTTATTTTTTCGTGTAAAAACAAGTAAAATTTGAGAAAACCCTTTTAAATCTGCGCTTTAGTCTGCGTCATCTGCGTTCTATCCCCCTCGCATTCGGAAAAATCTTTTAAATCTGCGCCCTGGAAGGGTCTGCGTCATCTGCGTCCCATCCCCCTCGCAAGCAGCAAAATCTAAAACCTCCCCACCTTCTCCTCAAACCTCCTATGCCCCTCGCCATCCAATCCAACCACCACATACATCCCCGCGCTCAAACCCGTCAAATCCAGCACCGCCCGGCCTTCCGTAAAAAACAGATCGGTAGAAACCGCCAATCGACCATCCATAAAATACACCCGCACAGGCATATTCCCTTCATAATCGGCTTCAATTTGAACCGCAGAACTGCTCGGATTCGGGAAAATATTGAACGCCGTAACCGGTACAGTCGGCGTGGTTTTGGTGAAATACTGCTCGGCGTAATCCAGCGCCCGCTGCCCGATCTTGATGCCGATCAAACGGCCGGGAATATCGTCCATAGGCGGGTGAATGCCGCCGTAAATGCGCGATAAACTGCACTGATCGGATGCATCGCGGTAAGTGGCCCATTGGAGGGTAACGTCCACACTGGGGCCGTCTTCAAATACGAGATATTCATTTTTCTTGCAGTTAAATTCGCCCAAACCGCCAGGGAAATATTCATCGCCGGTAAGCGCGGTCAATACTTCGGCAGCCGCGCGACTGTAAGTTGAATGCCCGGAAATATAACCCGCAAACGGTGGCGTCACAAAGGTCGGGCGCTGATAAGGCCACCAGTTTTTTGCCCGGATCCACCCTACCCCAGCCACGGTTGTTTTAGGATCGCCAATGTAATTCGGACCTTTCCATGTCTTTAATTTTACTTCTCCAATATATTGATTACTAACGCCTTGTAAAGAATCGCCAGCCTGAATGATCTCAATATATCCGGGAATCAAGGGCAAGCCGCCGGGATGGTAATGCGGCAAATTCGGATCGCTGCTCTGGCCCAATTCAGCCATACCGCGAATCGCAGAAACCGGCCGCCCGCTGTCGTACCAGCCTTTGATGCCCCAAGCCGTTATGGCCGCATCCTGCATGGCGCCGCCAAGGGTGAAATAGGCTTTTACGTCCCATTCCAGGTCGTCGCACAAAGGGCCGGTGCCGCGTATTTTTTTCTGCAAACCCGGCTGATCGTTTACGTAATTCAGGATCTCAAACCAGTGGCCGGGCGGTGTCACGGATTTCGGACCATCGGCCCAAAACTCCGCCAGCACACGGGTATAATCGCCGCGCGGCACAATCTGCGGCGCGTATGGCTGACCTGTACGCGGATTCAAGGTGCGCCCGGTACTCATGTCGCCGCCTTCAAATTCATCATAAAAATCGTGCAAACCCGCAAAGTCGGTCGGATAGCCGCTGTTGTTGCCAAAAGAAGCCGGAGAAATATCCACCATCACGCCGTCTTTCGGATCAAGCAAGGAACCCCAAACAGCCACAAAAGCGTAATTCCACTTGTATTCTTCTGATTCGCCGCCAACCTGCGTTACATCTAACTTTGCCGGCGGACCAGGATTGTGGTAAACTTTGTAATCATGGCCATCGCGTTGTTTGATTTCGGCATCTTCCGGCTTCAGCGCAAAAGGGAGCACACTACCCCACTCCGGACTCAAAAAAGGCGATACATAATTGTTAAACTGATTGCCGCTTTGGTCAATAAATTTTGCAAATTGAATTGGTTGCCAACGATTTAGGTCAACAATATTCTGATCTCCCGGCAGTTCCACCTGCATGGGCGGGTTAACGGGTTTGTAGAATTGATTGGCATATCCGTTGGCCTCGTTTGCGCCGTCCTGCAAGCCGTACGCAATAATCTGCTGCGCGATATAGTTGCCCATTTCGGCCGGACCGCGTTTGTAATTTGTCGACACATTGTTGATGTCGTAGCCGAGCGATTTCATCACCTTTTTCATTTCGGGCAATATCAACGACCAGCCTGGCGATTTCGCAAAACGTTCGCGCATCAGCCGATACACCGCAAAACTCATGGCTTCTTCCTGCGCTGCTTTTACATTGGCAGGCGTTGGAACCGGGTGGTATGGGCTAGTGAAACCATGCACCGTTTTACCTAATAAATACGTATCCGCATTCGGGCTGTACACGGCCCAGGCGTCATATATCGCCACCGAAGTATGGAACAGGTTGCGCGCGTGTACGGTAGGGCGCGCGAGGTCGTTGCTGACGGCAAACAGTACGGTTTCGTTCCATTGCCGCGCCACGGAATGTTGGGCCTGCAAGGAAAAAACGGAAAGCAAGCAAACTGCAATCAAAAAAGGACGAATATGTTTCATGTTCCAATCGCTTATAAATGAATGTTTTATGGTTTATTTACCATGACCATTTTACCGGTCATTTGTTTGTCGCCAAAAGTAGCCGTGTACAAATAGACGCCGGGATTTTGGCCGCTGCCGTCCCAATCGAACGACAAGGTACCTGCTTCTTCCAAAATTTGGGAATCATGGTAAATCTCTTGTCCCATTGCATTAAAGATACGCAGATCAACGGTTCCAGGTTTGGCTATTTGAAAATTCAGGGTGGTTGTGCGGGCAAAAGGATTTGGCTGGGCAAAATGTTTTTCAACCAGTGTACTACCTCCATTTTGCGGGTTATTTTCTTCCACCACTACCCTACCGGAGCCTTCTTTAAAGGATAAAATTTGGTTGACCGGCACGTTGTAAATGGCCTCCGTAACGCCCGTGAGCCAGGTGAAACGTATTTCATCAATCATCGTAGCGCTTCCGACGCCGAAATGCACGGGTTTGATGCTTTGGCCGAAAATAGCGCCGCCGTGGTTATATCGGTACATCCATTCGTTGCCGATGCGGATTTTTACGGTGGTTCCGAAGGCATTTCTGTTGGAAACAACGCCTTCCAATTTGATTTGCAGCCAGTTTTTATCGGCTGGTTGCTCGTTGTTGTGGATGGTTTCGTTGCGGAAAAAATAAGCGTTTTCGAGCATGTTTGCCACCACCATATCGAGGTCGCCATCGCCGTCGTAATCAAAGGCTTCAAGGCCTTTTCCTTTGGCTAAGCCGTCTGTTCCCGATTGTTTAGACCAGTCATCAAAGCGGGATTCGCCTTGTTTGAACAGATTTTTAAAGAAAAAATTGGCAATATCGGGCTGCGGAACCTGACTTACCTTGTCGATTGGACCGTTTACCGCCGCGAGGTCTTCGTCGCCGTCGTGGTCAAAATCTAAAAATTGAGTGCCCCAGCCCCAGCCGGTATTGTTTACGCCCCAGGCGGAGGCCACGTCTTTGTAGCGTCTGTTTCCTTGGTCGACGAACAAGGGATTGGGCAAGTGCGTAAAAATATTCGTAATATATATATCAAACAGGCCGTCGTTGTTGCAATCGCCGATAGCGACGCCCATGCCCGCGCCTTTGTTGTCCAAACGATATGCCAGGGCGGCTTCGT
>JBAXTB010000494.1:0-3698 GCA_037130425.1 Bacteroidota bacterium | reverse complement strand
ATTTCAACGCCTATTCCGGCTTCATCGCCCGCGAACAATGGTTAGCAAAAGCAGGCCAGGAAAATCAGGAAAACCTCAACGGGCACGCAGCGCTCTGGCGCAGTAGTTTTGTGGATAAACAACAGGCTTTCAGTATTTTAAGTCACCTTGAAATTGTTGAAAACCGCGCCGATCAACTCGATCCCTGCATCATTTTCCGCAAAACCGAACATACCAATCCGCTGGCCAATTTCCGCGTCGGCGACTTAGCCGCGCTTTACCCCGCCGCCGATGCCGATGAAACGGTGCTGGATCATCAGGTGATTAAATGCATCATCACGGAACTGGGCAAAGAAACGGTGACGGTGCAATTGCGCTACCGCCAGTTCAACCTCAAACCTTTTGATACCGACGACCTGTGGCGCCTCGAACCCGATTTGCTGGAAATGGGTTTCGCCTCCATGTACCGCAGCCTGTTCGAATGGGCCGAAGCGCCCGCCGATATCCGGAGCCGTTTGTTGTTCCCATCGCAGTCCATGCACAAAAGCGCGGCGGAAACCGAGGCCGACATCACAGCCCAACATACCGCCCCGGACGATCCCGACAGCGGCCCGACGGTATTAGAGAAAATTACGCAATCCAAACATTTTTTCCTGCTTTGGGGACCGCCCGGCACCGGCAAAACCAGCGTGATGCTGCGCGATTTGAGCGCCTGGATTTTGAAGGAAACCGACGACAATTTATTGTTATTGGCCTACACCAACCGCGCGGTGGATGAAATTTGTGAAGCGCTGGAATCCTTGGGCGCGGATATTAAAAACCAATATTTGCGCATCGGCGCGCGCTTTTCTACCGCAGAGCGCTTCCGGGATCAGTTGTTGAGTCAAAAAATAATCGGCGTGGAAACCCGCGCGGAGTTGCTGCAAATTCTGCAAAGCCGCCGCATTTTTGTCAGCACGGTGGCTTCTTTTTCCCAAAATGACAGCCTGCTAAAAATTAAAAAATTCCAGCGCTTAGTCGTGGATGAAGCCTCGCAATTGCTTGAACCACAGGTAATTGGGTTGCTTTCCCGCTTTGAGCATTTTGTACTCATCGGCGATCACCGTCAATTGCCGGCCATTACGGTGCAGCCAACCGAAATTACCACGGTGGACGATCCGGATTTGCAGGGCATTGGACTGAGCGATTTGCGCGATTCTTATTTTGAACGTTTGTACCGTTTGTGCGCCGCACAGGGCATGCACGCGCATTACGCGCGCCTGAGCCGGCAAGGACGGATGCACGAGGATATTATGTTGTTTCCGAACAAGCATTTTTACAACGGCTATTTAAAAACCCTGCCGAACGCGGACGCCGAAACAGACCCGCAGCGCATGTTGTTGAAATATGATTTACCCGGCATTCACCCGGAGTTTGAACGTGTTTTTGCCGAAAATCGCGTCGTTTTCCTGCCCACGGCGCCGGAACATTTTGTGCCGGGACAAAAAACAAGTCTGGCCGAAGCCGCGTTAGCCGCTGAATTGACCGTGTTTTTTAAAAAACTGTTTGCGCACAACGGCCTGCCCTGGATACCCGAAAAAACGCTGGGCATTATTTCGCCCTGGCGCGCCCAAATTGCCCAAATGCGCGAATGTCTGAGCGCCGCCGGTCAATCGCCCGATGAAATTACAATTGACACTGTGGAGCGTTATCAAGGCGGCGCGCGGGATATTATTATCATTTCCTGCTGCGTACACACGGCCGCCCAATTGGGCAGTTTGGTCAATATCTCCGGCGAAGGTGTGGATCGGAAATTGAACGTCGCGCTCACCCGCGCCCGCAAACACGTGATCGTGTTGGGAAATCCCGAAATATTGCAACAGGATGCGCATTATCGGGCGTTTATTGAGGCGTACGGAAGGCCCCCTAATTCTACGCAAACGACATTGTGATAAAACCCGTCCCCGGCATACCTTTACTGCTCGAAGCATGAAAAGCATATTCTTTTACTTTACGATCGCTGCCGCGCTGCTCACGTCCTGCGCCCGGCAAGGCGCCCCGACCGGCGGCCCGGAGGACACAACGCCGCCGCAGGTGGATACGACGGCGAGTACGCGCAATTTTTCCACCCGTTTTGACAAAAAACGCATCGAACTCAAGTTTGATGAATGGGTTGTGCTGTCGGATGTGGCGGCTCAGGTCGTTGTTTCCCCGCCACTCAAAACCAAACGCACGCCTGATGTGACGCTGAAAGGCAAAACGGTCATCGTCGAAATTCCCGAAAAAGACACGCTGCGGCCCAATACCACCTATACCATCAATTTTGGGACGGCGGTAAAGGATTTTCACAAGGGAAACCCTGCCAAAGACCTGCGTTTTGTGTTTTCTACCGGCGATTTTATCGACAGCCTTTCGGTGAAAGGGGGTGTGCTCGATGCGTTTAGCGGCGAACCCGTGGAAAATATTTCGGTGATGTTGTACGACGGAACGCAGGATAGCATTGTAAAAAAAGAGAAACCCTATTATTTTTCAAAAACGGACAAAACCGGGCAGTTTTTGTTTCAAAATGTAAAGTCCGGGCGCTTTAAATGCACGGCCATTGAGGATTTGGATCAAAACCTGAAATGGACCAGCGAGAATGAACGAATTGGTTTCCCTGATTCTGTGCTGAACGTAATCGATTCCGCGCGGAGTTTGGTGACCATCAAGTTGTTCAAGGATTTTAGCAAACTGCGGCTGCTCGACAAAAATGCCAACCGATATGGGCAGTTAAAACTTACTTACAACGGCAAGCCTGACACCGTGCATTTTCAAACCGATGCCATAGGTCTGCGATATTTGCTTGAACCCTTGCAAGATACCTTGTTTGTGTGGTACGATCAGCCGGAAACCACCGCCTGGAAATGGACTTCCGGTAAAGACACGCTTTCAGTAAAAAAACTGTCGCGGGAAGATTTTTTGAAAAACCACAAACCTGTTTTGGCCGGTGATAGTCGTCCGGTTCAAGGCGGCAAAGCCCCCAAACGCGCCGCAGCAGCGCCCGCCCCGGTTCCAGCCGCCGCGCAAGCCCCCATCGTCATCAATCAAAATCCGATCAAACCAGCCGTGTTGCTCTTCAATTATCCGATGGTAGCCGTGGATACCTCCAAGTGGCAGTTGCTGCTTGACAGTACGCCCGTGCGCGCGTTTCAGGCAATGACCGATTCGGTTAAAATACGCAGTATAAATTTGCAAACGACCTGGAAACAAGGTAAAACTTATAAATTAACCCTTTTCCCCGGCGCAGTGACCGATTTTTATGGCGTAACAAATACCGACACGATCAAGCGCTCGTTCAACGTTTTTACCGAAAAAGTGTTAGGTGGGCTAAACCTGACGGTAAAAAAACTCGTTCCCGGCAAACATTACGTGCTTCAATTGATCAGCGGCCAGGATCAGGTAGAATTAGAGCGCGCCTTTGAAGCGGACGGCGCCGAAAAACGATTTGTGTTTACCAATTTGCCCACCGCGCAATACACGGTGCGCCTGATTGAAGACCGAAACCAAAATCGGGTATGGGATACGGGTAATTATTTTGCGCACCGGCAACCAGAATCCATTACGCTCAAAAAATTAGACGCTTTACGCGCCAATTGGGAAATAGAAGCAACGCTGGAAGTGGGCGGTGTAGACAAACCCAAGGTCAAGAAGTAACCCAAAGCCCTGACAGGGCGCTATCAACAGCGCAGGGCAACGCCCTG
>JBAXTB010000493.1:0-3700 GCA_037130425.1 Bacteroidota bacterium | reverse complement strand
GAAACATCCGGGCCGGCCGACAGCCACAGGGTATCTCCATCGCACAAAAGCCGGTCTGGCCCTAAGTCAATTTCCGCAGGACTACCGATGGTAACGGTTTGCACGGCCGTATCCACACAACCCGCCACATTTAAAATATGCCGGATCAAATAAGCGCCGGGGCTGTCAAATCGAATATTTTTAATCTCCCCGGTGGTACCGCTCGAAGGGATTCCGCCCTCAAACGACCAATCCGAAATACCGTATTCAGGGTCTTTGATGCCGAACAGACGCTTGGCATTGATCGTTTCACCGCTGCAAACAATCGTGTCGCTCAATTCAAATCCGGCGTGGATCACACCCGGATCATAACACCAATCTGAGGCGCTCAACGAAATATCCGAAGCCGAAATACTCTCCGGGTTTAACAGTGGGAACGCGATTTTACTCGTCTCAATATGCGCACCTTGAAACATGGTGTCTTTCAAAATCAAACCGCAAGGGTAACGCGGCGGACAACCCGGCAGTGAGCCGTCTGGGTTGGGCCGCGCAAATAAAAAACGATCCGTACCAAGGTTGCTCACCCGCAACATATCCTGTGCGCCGTGCGCGCAAATCGCTTCGCCGAAATCGCCGGGCAAATAAACCTGCTGTTCAAGCACCTTCCCGGATATGTCAAGCCGCAACAAGACGCGCCCGCCTTTTCCTACAAAAAACATACAATTCAGCATGGTTCCGTCTCCGGAAACCGCCATTTGACGTTCCAAAATGCCTTTTAACAAAATGCCTTGTTTAAAACGCACCTCTTTGAACCATTTCCAGTTAAACTCAGCGTCCATCACCCCGGCCCCAACCCAGTCTACCCCATCCGAGCTGGCCAAAAAAGCAATATCGCCGTTCGGTAAGGGTTGCAAACCAGAGATAAAGATTTTTTCATAAAAACGCGCCGTTTCGATTTCGCCAGCCGGACTAATTTTAAACAAAACAGTGTGATCCGGCCCTAATGAACCGCCGCCCGGCATCTTTTGTTCTACCCCCAACGAAACAATCGCCGACGTTTGTAAATGACTGATACTGAATATGGTATAAAAATCAAACAAACCGGCCGTATATAAATTTTCCCATATCGGCTGCCCCAACGGGTTAATTCCTGAAAAGAAAAAACGGTCTTGCGGGCGATGATAACCGCCGTAATAATGTTGATTGTTAAATGATAATAAAGCCGTTTCTCCCTTTTCAATCGGCCCGAAAAGCGACCATTCCGGATTACCCGATAAATCAGTTTTAAGCAACACTTGTCCCAGAATAGCGGCATTCTTTTCCTTCCAGCTTCCCAATAAAATGCCATTATCCTCGGTCGGCAGCACTGCCCAACCGTATGGAATATCAAACGCGGGATCGCTTGGCCGGTATTTTTTAGCCCATTTTAGGTTCCCTTGCTTGTCCGTGTTCAGCAGCATCGCATGGGGCAAACTGTCGCGGGTTTCACCGGCAATGAGGATGCCGCCGTCTTTCGCTTCCTGAACATCATGCACAACTAAGTAATGATTGAGCGGATCGGTATAAATTTTCTGAAAAGGCGTTTGACCGTTCAGCAGGGCGCCGAAGCAGAACAGCAGAAAAAGCAAGATCAAAGTAAAGTTGTTTCTATCAATCATATTAATCACAACGGCTGTTTTGTACCTTCGTTCCCCTGTTTCATCGCGCTGAAGTTGACTGTCGACCATGACCACTGAACAATTCAAAGATTTTTCACCGACCATCCCCCGCGAGCCCGGAATTTATAAATTTATTGACCCCGACGGCGTGATCCTGTATGTGGGCAAAGCCAAAAACCTGTTTAACCGCCTGTCCTCCTATTTTGGCGAAAAAAAGCATCAATTGGCCAAAACCAAGGTGATGGTTCGTCACGCGCACCACATCGAGTTTACCATTGTCGAAACCGAATACGATGCGTTGTTGCTGGAAAACTCGCTCATCAAAAAGCACCAGCCGCGCTACAATGTAATGCTCAAAGACGAAAAATCGCCCCTGATTTACGTCTGTGTTAAAAATGAACGCTTTCCGCGTGTGTTTTTATCGCGCAAACCCATCCGCGACGGCTCCACCTATTTTGGTCCTTATCTCAACAAATTTCGGGTAGAACAAATCACCGAACTGATCCGCAAACTGTTTCAATTGCGCAGCTGCACCCTTAATTTATCGGAAGAAAACATCCAAAAAGGCAAGTTCAAACCTTGTTTAGAATACCATATTAAAAACTGCGCCGCTCCCTGCGTGGCCTTTGAAAACGAAGATACATATAATCGGAAGGTAGAGCAGATCAAAAATATCCTGAAAGGCAATTTTTCGGCCGTTAAAACGCATTTAAAAGAAGAAATGCAGCGTTTTGCTGAAAATATGCAGTTCGAACAGGCCCAAATTGTAAAAGATAAACTGACGCTTTTTGAAGATTATCAAGGCAAAAGCACGGTTGTGAACCCGAATATCAAGGATGTTGATGTGTTTGCCATTGCAGAAAACGAAACGGAAGCATTTGTCAACTACCTCAAGGTGGTCAACGGCGCCATCATCAACACTTATACCCTTACGTTAACCAAAAACCTCGACGAAGAGCAGGAAACCATTTTGGCGTATGCGGTACAGACCTTGCGGGAAAAATTCAACTCTATTTCGCCGGAAATCATTGTTTCGATCCCGGTTATTATCCCCGGTCTACCCGAATTACTCGTGACCGTGCCCAAAATCGGCGATAAAAAGAAACTGCTGGAACTGTCGGAGAAAAATGTGCAATACCACCTGCTGCAAAAGAAAAAACAGGCCATGAACCAAACCGGCCGCCAGACCTCAGCCGAACGCATCCTCCGCACCCTGCAACAGGACTTGCAAATGGATGTCGTACCGCTTCATATTGAATGTTTTGACAACTCTAACATACAGGGAACCAACCCGGTATCATCCTGCGTGGTCTTCCGCAATGCAAAGCCTGCCAAACGCGATTACCGACACTACAATGTAAAAACCGTGGAAGGCCCGAACGACTTCGCCAGTATGGAAGAAGTCGTGTTCCGCCGCTACAAACGCTTGTTAGCCGAAGGTGAAAGTCTGCCGCAATTGGTCATCATCGACGGCGGTAAAGGGCAACTTTCGGCGGCCATGAAAAGCCTGCGCGCCCTTGACCTGGAAGGCAAAATGACCGTCGTGGGCATCGCCAAACGCTTAGAAGAAATTTATTTCCCCGAAGACCCTGTGCCGTTGTACATCAATAAAAAATCGGAATCGCTCAAACTGATCCAGCAGGCGCGCAATGAAGCCCACCGCTTTGCCATTACGTTCCACCGCAACCAGCGCAGCAAAAATTTCATCAAAACCGAACTGACGGAAATCGGCGGGATCGGCGAAAAAACCTCTGAAAAGTTGCTGCAGCATTTCGGCTCGCTCGCACGGGTGCGCGCGGCTGCGCCTGAAGAAATCGAAGCGGTGATCGGGAAAAGCGCGGCGAAAAAGTTATCTACCTATTTTAAAGAAGGGGGGAATATCGAACAGGGGAATATCGAATATCGAACAGAAGAATAACGAATATCGAACGGGGGCTTCGGGCCGGACTTGCGTGAGAAAATTGGGCGAGATTGGACGGCGGAATTTATTCCGCCTTTAAAGCATTAACAATCATCAATTTATGTATATTTTTTTATAGGCGGAATAAATTCCGCCCTCCATC
>JBAXTB010000492.1:0-3733 GCA_037130425.1 Bacteroidota bacterium | reverse complement strand
ATCTTAAATCTCAAATCCTTAAGTCAATGACATTGCCCTTCAGGGGTCGGGGGCGGCCAAAAGAAAACAACAGAACTCCCTTTACCAAAAAAACAAAAATCCTTAATCCAACGCCTCGCCAAACGGTTTTCCAATTAAACGATTCACGATATGATGAAATACGCGTTCCTCCTTCTCTTCCTCAGCACCATCTGCGCGGCGCAATCCTCCCAGCCGAAACAACCCGTTGATTATGTGGACGGTATGATCGGCAGCCACGACAGCCGCTGGATGCAGTTTCCGGGCGCTTCCATGCCGTTCGGGATGGTAAAACTCAGTCCCGATAACCAGCGCCAAGGCTGGAAAGCCGGTTATGAATATACCATCGACAACATCGCGGGTTTCAGCCATATCCACTCCTGGACCATGGACGGCCTTTTGATGATGCCGACTTTGGGAAAACTCGAGGTTGAACCCGGCAAAGAAAACGACCCCGACGGCGGCTACCGCTCTCGCATCCGGCACGAAACCGAAGTAGCCACGCCGGGCTACTATTCTGTCATGCTGGAAGACACCAAAATCAAGGCAGAAATGACGGCAACCACCCGCGCGGGATTTCAACGTTATACTTTCCCGAAATCGGACAGCGCGCGCGTGATGATCGACCTGCAAATTGAGTCGGAATACGGAACGGAACTCACAGATGCGCATATTATCAAGGTAAGCGACACCGAAATTGAAGGTTACACCCACCAGCAAAGCCTGCGCGGCGCGGGCTGGAACGAGTATCAGTTGTTTTTTGTCATTCGTTTTAATAAACCGTTTAACAACCTGAACGGCTGGAACCGCGACGGCGTCAAGCGCAATGTCGATTCCCTGTTTTCCGGTTGGGATCACTCCGATTTTGGCGCATTTGTCCATTTTAAAACCAAGGCAAACGAGCAAATTCTGGTGCAAACCGGCATTTCTTTCGTCAGTGTAGAACAAGCACGTTTGAACCTCGACACAGAAATTACCAAACCTTTCGGCTGGGATTTTGACGCCGTACACAACAACGCCCGCAAAGTCTGGAACGATTTATTGGGCGTGATTCAAGTGGAAGGCAAGGACGAAGTGGATAAAAAGAAATTTTACACCAACCTGTACCGCGTGTACGTAGGCCGCACGATTTACAGCGATGTAAACGGCAAATACGTGGACATGTATGAAAAAATACAAACGCTCGCCAACCCTGATTTGCCCATGTACGGCGGCGACGCGTTCTGGAATACCTTCTGGAATTTGAATCAGGTTTGGACCCTCGCCACACCCGATCTGGCCGACAAATGGGTGGCCTCGCTGCTTGAATTTTACGACAAAGGCGGCTGGCTTTGCAAAGGTCCAGAAGGCTTAGAATACTCCGGAATTATGGTGGCCTCGCATGAAATTGAATTGATTGTGAGCGCGTACCAAAAGGGCGTACACAAGTTTTTTGACGGGGAACACGCTTATACGGCCATGAAACACAATCAAATGGAACAAGGCGTGCCGCATCGGGGTGGCGGTTTTGCCGGCAACCGCTGGCTGGATGATTACCTGAAATTCGGGTACGTGCCTTATCCGAACGGCCCGACTTCCAATACGCTGGAATACGCGTTCGACGATTGGGCGGTCAGTCAAATGGCCAAAGCCCTGGGCAAAAAAGACGACTATTGGTATTTTAAACACCGAGCCAATAACTACAAAAACATCTGGGACGATAAGGTTGGTTACATGAACCTGCGCTTAGCCGACGGCAATTACAAGGAGCCGTTCGACGCCTATTGCTGCACCACGTTTTTGGGCGCGGGCTGGGTGGAAGGCAATGCCTGGCAGTACAGTTGGTTTGTGCCGCAAGACATGAAGGGGCTGATTAAACTGATGGGCAAAGACGAGTTCAACCGCCGCCTCGAAGAAGGTTTTGTTACCTCGCGCAAATGGAAATTTAATTCTGAATACACCAACGCAAACAGCCTTCTGGCGATGGGCGTTTTGCCGATTAATCATGGTAATCAGCCGAATATGCAAGCGGCTTATCTCTATGACTATTCCGGAAAACCCTGGCTCACGCAAAAATGGTCGCGTGAAATCATGGAGGTTTATTACGGCAGCGGCGCTATGGACGGTTGGCCCGGCGACGAAGATCAGGGCCAAATGGGCGGCTGGTATGTGATGAGCGCGATGGGGCTTTTTGAAATGCGCGGCGGCTGCGACGTGGAGCCGACCTACGAAATCGGCAGCCCTTTGTTTGATAAAGCGACCATTCGCTTAGACCCGAATTATTACACAGGCGGCACGTTTACCATTGAGGCAGTGAATAATTCCAAGGAAAACAGGTACATACAGTCGGCTACCTTGGATGGAAAACCGTTGACCAAGCCCTGGTTTTACCATAAAGACCTGGTGGACGGCGGCAAATTGGTACTTTACATGGGGCCGAAACCCAACGAGAACTGGGGCAGCAAAGAAAGCGACGCCCCGCCTTCCATGACCGACGAAAA
The DNA here is from genome assembly GCA_037130425.1 of Bacteroidota bacterium. Taxonomy (GTDB): domain Bacteria; phylum Bacteroidota; class Bacteroidia; order Chitinophagales; family Saprospiraceae; genus M3007. The sequence continues at coordinate 1,235 of JBAXTB010000492.1, read as the reverse complement.
CTAAACCCGACCAATGTTCACAAAGCGTATATTCTTCTTTCTGGTACTTCCTTTTTGCGCTTGCAAAAGGGATGCCGGCGCTTTGTTTGAACTGTTGCCGCCCGCCCGCACAGGCATTGATTTTACCAATAAATTAGCCGAAAGCGACAGCCTGAACATCCTAAATTACATCTATTATTACAACGGCGGCGGGGTCGGGATCGCCGATTTTAACCGGGATGGCCTGGAGGATATTTTTTTTACGGGAAATGAAAACTCCTGCCGCCTGTATTTGAACAAGGGAAATTTACACTTTGAAGACGTCACGCAACAGGCCGGTTTACAAACCACGCAATGGTGTACCGGCGTGTCTATTGCGGATGTGAACGGCGATGGCTGGCCGGATATTTACGTCTGTTCGGCGGGTTATCCGCAGCCTGAACGGCGGAAGAATTTGTTGTTTGTCAATCAAGGGAAACAAGGCGTGCCTGTGTTCACCGAAGCCGCTGCTGCCTACGGAATTGCCGATACCAGTTATTCCACCCAGGCTGCTTTTTTCGACTACGACCGCGACGGCGACCTTGATTTGTACGTGATGAACCATGCCAATGCGCGGGAAAAAGTGAATACGCCCTTGCCGAAATTGACCCACGGCGAAGGCGCCAGCAACGATCATTTGTACCGAAATAACGGCAATAATACCTTCACAAACGTCACCCAAGAAGCCGGCATCCAGACCGAAGGCTATGGGCTGGGCATTGCCATTACGGATGTAAACCACGACGGCTGGCCGGATGTTTACATTTCCAATGACTTCATTTACAACGATTTACTCTACATCAATCAGGGTGGAAAATTATTCATAAACCAGATTGACCAATATTTCAAACACCAGAGTTACAACGGCATGGGTTGTGATTTTGCCGACATCAACAACGACGCCCGTCCCGACCTGATGGTGGTGGATATGCTGCCCGAAACGGACTACGGCCAAAAAACGATGGCCGGCGCCATGACCTGGGATAAATGGCAGATGATCGGGCAAGCGGGCTACCAGCCACAGTACATGCGGAATGCTCTCACGGTGGACGGTGGACGGTGGACGGGAGACGGTCCGCCCGCCGTCCACCGTCTATCGTCCACCGTCTACCGCCCCCCGTCCCCCGTCCACCGTCTACCGTCTACCGATTTTTCCGAGGTGGCGCAAATGGCCGGCGTGGCCGCAAGCGACTGGAGTTGGGGGCCTTTGTTCGCCG
>JBAXTB010000491.1:0-3734 GCA_037130425.1 Bacteroidota bacterium | reverse complement strand
AAGGGTCTGTGTCATCTGTGTTCTATCCCCTCTCAAGCGGAAGAGCCTTTTAAAATAGGATCTGCGTCATCTGCGTCCCATCCCCTCGCAAGCGGCATCACCCAATAATCCCTACAATTTTTGAAACAGCATCCAAAGGATCAATCACATTCCAATCACCGTGTTTGCGGAACCAGGTGGCCTGGCGTTTGGCGTAATTCCGCGAATGTTGTTTAATTTTATCAACCGCTTCCGGGAATGTTAAATGTCCATCGAAGTAATCAAAAAACTCTTCGTAGCCGACGGTTCTAAGGGCGCTTAAATGCCTGAATGGCAATAGATCACGGGCTTCATCTTCCAGTCCGGCGGCAATCATCGCGTCTACGCGGGCGTCTATACGCGCGTAGAGGGTAGGGCGCGGGACTTCGAGCAACAGGTAAATAGGTCGGAAGGGCCGCGTTTGTTTTTGTCCGGAGCGGAAACTGCTGTAAGGTTGTCCGGCGGCCAAGCACACTTCGAGGGCGCGGCGCAGGCGGGCGGGATTGTTGCGGTCTACTTGTTTAAAATATTCAGGGTCAAGTTGTTGCACTTGTTGTTGCAGCCATGGAAGGCCGCCGTTTTGTTCGCCGATTTCTACTTGTTGAAGAATAGATTCGGGCACTTCCGGAAATGTATCCAAGCCTTCACAGACGGCCCGGATAAACAAACCGGAACCTCCGACTAAAATTACATATTCTTGCGTTAGAAATAGCGTGTCGAGCAAACGCAGGCAATCCTGTTCGAATTCTCCAACTGAATAGGATTGTGTTACGTCAAGGCTGTCGATAAAATGGTGTTTGGCGGCCGCCAGTTCTTCCGCGTTGGGTTTGGCGGTTCCGATCGACATGCTGCGGTAGAATTGCCGGCTGTCTGCAGAAATGATTTCCGTGCCGAAATGCTGCGCCAGTTTGATGGCTAAAGCCGTTTTCCCGGTAGCCGTAGCCCCGCCGATGACAATTAATTTTTTCACAATCCGCAAAATTCTTCCTTTTTTCGCGCTCTGAGAAATTGTGTCGCTTATGAAATTTAGTTTGCGCCGGCAAAGTACCGGTAAAATATTTGTTTACATGGCCCAAATTATGCCCTGGTCGCTTCCAGGCTTTTTCAAGGCCATTTATCTGAACAACCGCAAAGGGGTGCCTTCCGATAAACCGGTGTTGCTGGCTTGCAACCACCCGACGGCGTTTATGGACCCAATCCTGTTTTGCCTGTATCTTGATCCGCCGATTTATAACATGACGCGCGGGGATATTTTTGAAAAACCGTTTTTCCGAAAATTATTAGCCAGTATTAATATGTTTCCTGTGTACCGGGTGCGCGACGGGTACGCGAGCCGAGAGCGCAACGATGGGGTGTTTGAATATTGTATCGACAAAATGCAGCAAAAACGGGTGGTTACGATATATGTGGAGGGCGAACACCATTTGGACAAACAGCTGCGGCCGGTACAGAAAGGCATTGCGCGCATTGCCTTTGCGGCCTACGAAAAGCATCGCCAGGAGGATTTGCAAATTATTCCGGCTGGCTGTAATTACTGGTACGGCGACCGCGTCCGCGACACGGTGATGCTTAACATCGGGGAACCGATTTATGTGCGGAATTATTGGGCTGAATACGAGGAAAATCAGACCCAGGCAATTAATACCTTATGCGCTGATTTGGAAATAGCGTTGCAGAAATATTGTTTTCACGTTGAGCAAACGGAAGATCAGCAAGCTGCCGAGCAACTGCTCGAACTGTACCGCAGCGAGCATCCGGCGCCTTTGCTGCCTGCGACGCATTATAATACGGATAAATTTGAATCGGAAAAAGCCGTGGTTGATCGTTTGAATGCGCTTGAGGCAGTTAAAAAAGAACAATTAAAAAATGATTTGAACGCTTATTTCGGTGCTTTACAGGTTGCCGGACTAAAAGACGCGGCGCTGATTCATCCGGAATGGGGAAATCCGGTTTGGTTGCTGTTTTTTGTATTGGGTTTGATACCCGCATTTGTGGGTTGGTTGGGCAATCGCCCGCCGGCTTTTTTGGCGCGTTATGTGACGAAAAAGGCAGTTAAAAAGAAGGAGTTTGTGACCAGCGTCTTGTACGGGGTGGGCTATTTGGGGGCGATGGTTTATTATATACTATGCACGGTGATTAGTTTGTTTGTGGGGAACCCGTATTTGATCGGTTTGGTGCTGTTATTGCCTGTATTGTGGTGGTTTTCAGCGTTTTATCGGGAATTGTGGGCGCGGTGGACGGGCGCGCGGCGTGCGCGTGGGCATGGGGAACGGGAGCGATTGTTGGGGATGCGGGGTAAATTGGACCGCAGGCAGCCAAGTTAATTTCCAGTTAGCCAAAATTGACTTGTAGTAAACAAAATGAATATCTTTGTGAACAAATGGCAATGAAATGTACATAAAAAGCATAAAAATTACAAATGTTCGTGCAATTACGTCCTTAGAAATGGATTTTCCTAAGGCTGCGGGATGGCATGTTTTGATAGGTGATAACGGTTCCGGGAAATCGACAGTGGTGCGGGCAATTGCAATGGCATTGATTGGTAAGGATTTGGGGGCGGTGCCATTACAACCTTCATATTGGCTGAAAAAAAATACTTTTCTAGGTACTACTGTAATTAACATATTTCAGGATTCCAAGTTTGATGGGCTTAATGATAGCAATTCGATACTGGATATAAATAACCTTGAAAAGCCAACTAAGGCTCCTGCGATTGATTTTAAAAATCTCCAAAGCCGAATAACATTTTTAAAAGGAAATTTGAATGTACTTGATCCAAACGACTCAGCGATTCAGAAAATGGAACTACTGGATAGTCACTTAATAATGTTAAATGTTGGAGATGGTCAAAATACGTACATTGATTGGGGCGTAAATGGCTGGTTTTCAGCGGGATTTGGCCCGTTTCGTCGTTTTACAGGCGGAAATATTGAAAATGAAAAACTGTTTAAATCGCATCCCCGCATCGGCGCTCATTTAAGTTTATTCAGGGAAGATATTGCCTTGTCAGAAGCGCTCGACTGGCTTAAAGACCTTGATTATCAGCGCTTAATGGAAAAAGAAAGTAATGATGAAGAAGCGCGCAGCACCTTTATTTATAGGAATGTTATCAAGTTTATCAATGAAAGCGAAGTGCTGCCCTACAATACAAAAATCAAGGGAATAGATAAAAACGGGGTCAATTTTGTAGACGGCAATGGGATGACCATATCCGATTTTGATTTAAGCGACGGATTTCGTTCCATTTTGAGTATTGCGTTTGAATTAATCAGGCAATTGGTAAATGTATACGGGGCTTCGGCTACATTTGAAACTTATGAATCGGGTGATGTGCGCATTCATTTACCAGGCGTAGTGTTGATCGATGAAATTGATGCCCATTTACACCCTTCCTGGCAAACTGAAATAGGGCAATGGTTCACTAAATATTTCCCTAAGCTTCAATTTATTGTTACGACCCACAGTCCGCTTGTTTGCCGGGCTTGCGAACATGGAACGATTTGGCGCCTGGCATCTCCGGGCAGCGGTGAAGCATCCGGTGAAATTACCGGCACTGATCGGGAGCGCTTGATTTACGGCAATATTTTAGATGCCTTCGGTACTGAAGTTTTTGGTCAAAATACGGTGCGTTCAAATCAATCAAATACTAAATTGGATCGTTTAGGCCGTTTAAATATGTTATCGGCGCTTGGAAAAATTACGCCTAAAGAAGAAAT
>JBAXTB010000490.1:0-3738 GCA_037130425.1 Bacteroidota bacterium | reverse complement strand
CGATAAAAAATGACTTTGCGTTTTTCATGATTCTGTGTTTTTTTTGTGTGATGAAATATAGAAGGTTTCATCACTCGACAACTATCATCGTAACGCAGGCTTTATTGCCTAATGAACTGTCCAGTCTGAAGTGATGAAAGGGACGGTGGCTAACATCTGTGACGGGCTTTACTCCCATTTGCACACCAGGCTTTAATCCGTCCCTCCCTTCTTTTTTCTTCAAAAAAACAACTTTCTGTTTTCTTGGACAAACGTACGATTACACAGATTTACACAGATTTTTTTATATAAAGTGTAATCTGTGAAAATCTGTGTAATCCGTGGTGGCCTCTTTTTTACCACAGGTTGCACAGATTCACACAGATTTTTTTATATAAAGTGTAATCTGTGAAAATCTGTGAAATCCGTGGTGGCCTTTTATTTCACCACAGATTACACAGATTTGCACAGATTTTAAAATAGAGCATAATCTGTGAAAATCTGTGTAATCCGTGGTGGCCTCTTTTTCACCACAGATTGCACGGATTCACACAGATTTATTGCTATCGAACCACCGCAATCCGAATCACCCCAAGTTTTTTACCCAATTCATTTACCTCCGCCACATAAACCCCAACCGGCAACTTGCCCAAATCCGCCTCCAATTTATCCGCGCCCGCTGGCCAATCCATCGTTTTCACCAATTTACCCATTGCGTTGTAAAAATCAACCCGCTTTGCCTCGGTGCGCGCGTCCGTGTAAGCGTACAAGACAACCCGGTCGCTTGCCGGATTCGGGCTTACTTGAAACAAGCGCGCGCTTTTCGGTTCAGCATTGGCCGTCACATCCAAGCAATCGGGCAGGTTCGCGCAATTGCATTTTCGGGCCATTTGGGCGTCTGAAAACAGGTTGTACGTTGCATTAACATCCTTATTATCAGGGTGTTCTGCGGTGCGGCCGTCGCATTCTAAGAATTTGTTGTCATAGTAATTCGTCAGGCGATAATACACGCCATTGTCGCAATTGCCGTCTTCGTTGTACACAATCACATCGCCGCCCACCTCAATATTGCCCGAAAGATCGTAGTTGATGACCACCGGCCGCATACCAATCAAGGCGTTTTCCAACATGGTCACATTCTCCACATAAGCGTGGCCTTTAATGGTCGCATGGTCGCTGAAAGTACCGCCCTGCACCACCGCGTTGTCCAACACCAGCGCATCGCCGCTCATCGTTGCGTCGCGTACAATCGCCGTATGGTCAATGCGCACCGAATCGCTCAGAACCGCGTTGCCCAGCACCATCGCATGCGCGCCTACGTACACGGAAGGACTCACATTGGCCGAATTTTGAACAAATCCACCGCCGTTTGGATGCAAATGGCCGTCAATTTTGAGTTGCGCCCGAAACTGCGCCGGCGCTTGAAAACCTTCCGGAACAGCGCCATTAATAGCCAATTCGTAGGGAAAACGAAAATGTTTTGGGTAGCCGTGCCAGGTATCATTCGTATCCGTTGTAGTAATCTGGTCAAACGGCGCACCCATCACCACCAAATACAAATTTGATTCGTCTCCTTGGAGGGCAAAATTGATTTCGGCCTCATTTGCGGAATAGGTCTGACTATACCGACTCACTTTCCCGTCCGGTTTAGCCGCCACAAAGCCGTAACGCCAGCCCGCGTGCGTGTTCGCTTCCGTGTGGCCCTTGAATTTTACAATCACTGCGCAACTATCAGCATTTGGGTACAGCGGAATTACGTTGTAGGCAAATTCCTCCGGCGCCTGCTCAATCGGCATCACATAGCGCTCGGCATTTCCGGGCACCGGTTTCAATATATTATAGGTCGCGTGCGCCGATTGCAGGGAATACATCAGGTCATTTTGGCGGTATTTCCGAAAGTTGTCACCTAAGCCGTACAAATCAAAATCGTAGGTCGCCATGCGCCGGGCGTACTGATAAAGGCTGTCGTTGAACTGCGCCTGCGTGTACCCGTTGATGCGTTTGTAGGTTTGCAAAGGATACTCGTAACTGTCCGACTCCCGCCACAAGCGCGCAATCATTTCCGAGCCTTCCGACAAATGAATGGCCATCAGCAAGGCGTAATTTTCGTAGGTATTTTTCCAGTCGCCCCAGGTTTCGAGGTGGTACACATCCATGCCCCAGGCGCCTACTGCATTGGGATAGATGAGGTTACGCATATAATTGGCGTGCGTTTCCCAAAAAATACCCGCATTGTACCAACTGCCGCCCAAGCCATGCGCCGTCCGATAATCAATGGTGTTTTGCGCCTGCATACTGTGCGTAAACTCATGGGCCGCCACGCCGCCGTCGCGAATCCCGTTCGGGTGCACCCAAAACGCCCCGATGATCCCGTCCGCATCGCCGCCATTGGCAAAACCTTGCGCACCATCGGGGCCCCAAGTGCCGTACATCACAATAACCACCTTATATTTGCTCAAATTAGTGCCCGGCGCGTCATCCATAAAGCCCAATTGTTTGAAGCGCGCATAGATGTATTCCATGGTATCCAGCACCGCCACCGGATTGAATTGAAGGTCCGGGTCGGTATAAGAAGCCGGATCAGTACCGACGGTATTGCCCCATATCAGGATAAAATTCTCGGTTTGGTAGGTTTTATCCCAAGTGAACTGGCTGCCGTCGATGTTGGTAGGGTCTTGGAGATAGTTGGGGATATGGACCATCTTTTGTGCAAAACAAAGGCTTGAAATGCAAAGAGATAAGACAATTGTGGATAGAAATTTGAACATAAAAGGATTGGAAATTTGATACGGCGTAAAGGTAAAGGATTGGTGTTTGTTATTCGCGATCGGAATCCTTTAAGATCTGCGCTTGCAAGGGCTGATATTGTTTACGTGGGCAGCAGGTCGGAGACACTGCTGCGGCGCTGCGTTTGGGCGACGTGGGAAGGGTTGGAAGACCAGATGAGGCTAAAGTATATTCGCCTCGCTTGGGCTTCCTTTCACCGATCTCAGTCGATAACCAAGCAAGGCTAAAAATTGTACTGTTTTTTAGGTCAAAATATTAATATGATGAAAGTCCCTTCATTAGTTTTTCTCCCCAATAAAAAAACAATTCAGGCTACTGATCACCAGATAAAGCGCATTGGAATTGAATCCATATCAATATTCAATGAAGCGATATTCATTGATCGTTATGGTTGTATGAGAACTATTTTGGAAACAAAGCAAAAAGGTTGGGCTTATCTTTGGGGATACAGTCTTTTCTTAAAAGGGCGTTCTGTTAAAATAGAATTTGTATTAAGTGATTGTGAATATATTTCTTTAAATTATTTAAAAGAATTAATTTCTGAAAAACTAACCCAAAAATGGAAACCTGTATTTCCGCATCCGGTAAATAAAAAACTATTGAATCAAAAAATAATGCAATCTCAAACACATGAAGAGATAATTAATTTATTTTTATATGATTTTTAAACCCTTAAATTTCAATCATACATTCAATACGACACTTATGATAAAACCGTTACTTATCTATATAAGCTGCGCCTTGAAACGGGCGATACGCTCTCGTTGTTTTCTGCTTTTGAACAGCGCTTTATGGTGCTGGATTTTTGGTACCGCTCCTGCGCACCTTGCAACTTAGCCATGCCTGGCCTTGATCGTATTGCCAGGGCTATGTCTGGCAAAGATGTAGCCATTGTAGGGGTGAATCCTATTGATAAACAATATAATCAGGTGATTGAACAATATAAGCAGAAGTATGGATATTCTTATCCAA
>JBAXTB010000049.1:0-22634 GCA_037130425.1 Bacteroidota bacterium | reverse complement strand
ATCTCGCATGGCTTCAAAGGCACAGGGTGTTACCCTGTGTTAATGATTCCGCCCCTTTGGGGCTTTAAAATCCTTAAGTCAATGACATTGCCCTTCGGGGCACAGATTTAAAAGGATTTTCCGCTCGAGAGGGGACGGCACAGATGATAGGGATGCAAGCAACACAGATTTATCCGTTCTTCGGATCAGATAATCTGTGTTGCTTGCATCTTTGTCGTCTGTGTACCTTTCTCGCTACGATGTCCTACAACTTATCCGCCGCTTTTCTCGCCATTTTCGGCAATCTTCCCATCAGATCTTCGAGCATACGCGTGGTGGCGTCCTGGCAAAGTGGCAGGATTTTGTCAACACTTATTACTGGGACACCCGCAACCAAGGCCACACTTTCTTTTGAATTAGCGCCTTCAATGATTCTAAATACGGCCTTTCCTTCCTTGTTATACAACCAGATATTGCAGGTTGCGCGAATGCCAGCCGAACCCATGCCGCCGATGGCAATCTTTTTTACAAAATCATAAGACATAAACACAAACATGACGCCGTCGACCTGTGGGAAAATATGCAGCATCTCGTTTTGATCGCGGTTTTCCTTTTTTTGCAAAAAGCCACCCGGAAACATGATTTTGTACCCTTTGGCTACAATCGGTTGGGCGTAATCAAGCATTTTGGTTTCCTGAAATGCCTGATAGTCTTTGTTGCCCGTCACTTCGCTTTCAGGAATCAGGTCAAACGTAAAGTTTTTGGCGTAATCGTTAAAGAACGTTGATTTGAACTTTTCCAATTGAGGCTCAAGGTTGAAATTGGTATCCTTGGCCATGGTCAAAATTTTAGATGTTAAAGCAACCGTGCCATTTAGTTCGGATACGCCAATTTGACGGTCTACGAAGAAAGTAGTCATGGCTACTTTTTTACCTGACTGCGCAAGGATATTGCCGCAACACAAGGATAAAAACAGGAGGGTACATGCAGCCGCAAAGGCTTTGTTTTGTAACTGTTTCATTGTAAAAATTATATATATGGTTAACGTTAGAATTCAAAAAGAAACCTCGAATAAATAAGATCAAATACTAAAATTCAAAGCCGGAACTTCATTTATACTATGCGCCGCCTGAAAGGCAGCATTAATTGTGATACTGAGCGCTGACTGTCAATTACTTAGGCCAAAGGCCATGCACAAAACGATCCAACGCGAAGTATAGCAGCCCCAAAGATAAAACGCAGCGCCCGGATGACCGAGCGCTGCGCTGTTTATTTAACCGTCCCCCAAAAGAGAGACCCACGATTTAGAATTTTATTTAATCAATACAACCGGTACAACCTTACGCACGCTGTCTGATTCAACGCGGATGAAATACATACCGCCGTTGAAACTGCCTGCATTCCATTGGTAGCGATTTTCCGGTGTAGCCAAGCCGTTGAACAGCGTAGCCACCTGACGACCCGTTGCATCGGTGACGGTTACGATCAGGTTTTGATCAACATCCAAGTTAACATCCACATTGATCACGTCGCTAAACGGATTCGGGAAGCAACGCACGGCATTGTTTTCGAATACCGGCGTATCGCGGTTTTCTGAAACGGCCTGTTTGGCTGCACTTCCGCAATCAGTCAGGATATAAGCCGAACCCTGGTCGAGGTTATTGGCGATGTCGTCACGCACGGAACCTACGAGGTAAACGCCGTTGTAATAGGACACAAACTGACCGAAGTTATCGTTCAATACGCCGTCGCCGGCCAATATTTTTTCGATAGGCCCCCAGTTGTTGGCGCCGCCTTCATTTTGTCCATAGTGGTATGCCGAACCAGAATTAGAACCCTTATCGTCGTCAAAACGCGAACCGACCAACAAATCGCCGCCGTCAACAGATACACTGAAACCGAAGTTGTCATTGGCAAACGCATCATTTGGCGTAACGCGTTTCACCGTGCCCCAGTTGTTGGCGCCACCAAGATCACGGCTGAACATATAAACCGAACCCGGACGTGTAAAGGACAAATAACTGTCGCGGTAGTCGCCTACTGCAATATTAGACCCTGAAATAGACACACTGTAGCCGAATTGTTCATCAGAAGCAGCATCTAAAGTAGCAACCAATTTTTTCTGCTGGCCCCAGTTGTTGGCGCCGCCTAAATCCTGGCGGTACACATACGCTGCGCCCGCGCTGGCAATAGAAGCCGGATCAGACAATGGTGCGCCGACAACAATATTATCGTCAGAAATAGCGACCGCGCTACCAAATCGGTCGGCAGTCAAGGCATCGCTCGCATTCAATTCTTTGTTGAACACCCAACTTGAGCCATTGAAACGGTACACGTACGCAGCGCCTGCATCCGTGCGCACAGGAGCAGTCAAATCACGGAAGGGCGCGCCGACCACGATAAAGTTTCCGTCAATTTCAACAGAATACCCGAAACGATCCCCGATGGCGCCGGGTGATGCGATTTTAGTGATCTGACCCCAGTTATTTGTTCCGCCAACATTCCGGCCATACAGGTAAATAGAACCTTTCGAATCGTCTTGCGGAGCGCCGACAACCAAAACATCACCGTCAAGGTCGACACTGGAACCAAACATATCGCTGGTTGCGCCGTCGCCGGCAATGATTTTTTTAAATTCGCCCCAAACGCCTGCGCCGCCGTAGTCAATATAACGGAGGTACACGGCGCCTGCATTTACACCACGGATATTATCATCAGCAGGCGCGCCGATGGCTGCGACATCGTCTTTCAAAACACCTGCAAAACCGAATGAGTCACGGATCGCGCCGTCTGTTGCCAATAATTGAACCTGGCAAGGATCGGTGTTGCCACCGCCGCTGCAACCTTCGTCAATCTGGCCGTCGCAGTCGTCATCAATCTGGTTTCCGCAGATTTCGGTGTTAGGATTTACAGTCACACTCTGTACGCAAATGGCCGTATTGCCGCCGCCGTCGGTCGCTTTCCAGGTTACCAAGGTTACATTGAGTGGGTATTGCGTTGGCGCATTGCTGGTAACAGTTACGGCATTCGAACAACCGCCGGTATCCGAAGCATTCGGGTTGCCGAGGGCTACATTTGTTGCAAAACAAGCGCCCTGGTTGGCATTTACAGTTACGTTATTCGGGCAAGTGATGGATGGCGGAACATTATCAAAGCCGACTACACGTAAGTAAACACTACAAGACGACGTGTTGCCACTGCCGTCGCTGGCACGGTAAACGAGTTGCGAAATGCCGATTGGATAATATGCCGGCGGCTGACTAAGCAGTGTTATCGTCGGTTCCGAGCAATTGTCGGTCACGGTTGGCGCAACCCACTGATTGGATGAAAACAATTCATTCGGCGAAATACCAAGGCAAGGCTGCAAAGTAGAGGCATTTACCGTAATAGGCGCACCTGCCGAAGAATGGCAGTTTGCCGTCGGGGCTGTCTGATCTTTTACCGTAATTAACTGACTGCAAATAGCGCTATTACCGGAAGCGTCTGTCGCTTTCCAGATCACAGAGATGCTGCTGTTCACATTAACCGTTTGTGCATTATTGGGAGACACCACGGAAACGGTCGGGGCGCCGCAGTTGTCTGTAGCGCTTGGCGGCGTTAAGGTTGCGGGGTTAATAACTGCGTTGCAAGCAGTCCCGGAAGCATTTACGGTAATGTTTGACGGCGTGCAATTAATGACCGGAGGTACAGATTCGCTTACTTTGATTGTAAACGAACAGGTACTCGTATTCCCCTTGGAATCTGTTGCAGTATAAGTAATGTTTGAAGACCCTACCGTAAAGGTTGTGCCAGGGTTGGGGCCGGTTTTTACCATTGAAATATTGCCGTCGCAAGCGTCATTCGCTGTTGGGGCATTCCAACCAATCGGCCCATAGTTGCAAACATTCCCGGAAATGATGAAATATTCCTGTGAACTTGGGCAGTTGCTGATTACCGGCGGCGCTTTATCAACGACCGTTACGGTAAACGAACAAACGCTGGTATTTCCGGCAGCGTCGGTACCTTGATAACGAATTAAGGTATTGCCTACGCCAAATGAGGATCCTGAATTTGGCCCGTTTGTTTGTGCCAAAGCCAGGGAACCCGAACAGTTGTCGATAATCGTTGGAGCAACCCACGTCACAGGAGTCGTGCAAGCCGCAGTGTTGGTATTGTTTACGGTAATATTAGCCGGGCAATTGTTAATCGTTGGCGGCTGTGCATCATTTACAGTTACGGTAAATGCACAGAAACCGGTATTTCCGGCGCCGTCTGTTCCAATATACGTTACGGTCGTGGTGCCTTTTGGGAAAACGGAGCCGCTTTGGTTTGTCGTTGAAAGCACCACAGAGCCTGGGCAGTTATCCGTAAAAGTCGGCGCAGTCCAACTTACGTTTGCGTTACACTGGTTATTAGTATTCGGCCTAACAATATTTGCGGGGCAGCTTAGTACCGGCGCTTGGTTGTCTTTTACCTGAACAGAAAAAGTACAGCTGGCTGAATTGCCGCTTATATCTGTTGCCGTTGCTTTCACAACCGTGGTCATATTGGCCGGGAAACCGTAACCCGCAGCAATTTGGGTATTTGTTCCGTTCAAAAAGTAGCGAATCGTACCAGGATCGCAAGGAGCAACAGTCGTGTTTAACACAGGGAATGTACCCGGCCAATTATACGTGCAAACACCTGACGTGTTATTCACGGTGATATTTGCCGGACAAGTGATGCTCGGCGGGGTCGTATTTGTAACCCGAACGTTAAACGAACAAGTGGCAGTGTTTCCTTTTGCGTCCCAAGCCGTGTAAGTCACCGTCGTTGCCCCTTCGTTAAAGCTTGCATTAGGGCTGTAATTACTGGTGTTGGTGCTTACGCCGCAGTTGTCCGTAACTGTTGGAACAGCCCAGGAAACGTTTGTGCTGCAACCTGAAATCGGAACGGTAATGTCGGCAGGGCAATTGCTCCATTTTGGCGCTTCATTGTCATTTACGGTTACGGTAAACGTACAGGAAACGCTATTGGAGGAGGCGTCTGTTGCGGTGAACCGCACCAAAGTCGGGCTGCCTGAACTAAAAGCATAACTGCCAGGAGCATTTGGCGAAGGCGTGGCAGTTGTAATCGGACCGGAAACGGCAACCGCGCAGTTGTCTGTTGCGGATGGTGGGGCCAGAATCACATTTGTGGTGCATTGTCCTGGTTGTGTAAAGAATGTCTGGTTTGGCGGGCAGGTTATCACAGGCATTTGCACATCGGATACCGTTACGACAAAGGCCGTAGAAGCAGCATTTCCTTTTGAGTCTGTTGCCGAGTATGAAACGGTGGTTGTTCCAATTGGGAAAAACGCGCCTGAATTGTGCGAGGCCGTTACCGGACGCGCGCCTTCGCAAAAGTCATTTGCGATAACGGTCCAAGGCCAGCTTACATTTGCGCCGCATTGGTTTGTACCCGCATTCACTGAAATATTACCAATCGTTCCGCCGTTCACATAGAAAGTTGGAGCAACCTGATCCTGAATCGTTACGGTAAAGTTACAAATAGCGCTATGGCCGGCGATGTCAAACGCCAGAAAGGACACAATCGTCGTACCGATTGGGAAAAAAGCCCCGGAAGTATGCGAGCCAACAATGGAAGCTGCGTTAAAATCGCAATCGCTCGAAGTAGGCATTGGGAACGTAACATTTTTTCCGCAAGGGCCGCTTGGATTGTTGTAAGTATCAACCACATTCGCCGGACAGTTCAGTACAGGCGGCGCGTTATTCACAACATTAATTATTTGTGTCTGGCTGCTTTCATTTTCATTTTCATCTAAATACGTCCAGGTCAACAAATACTGCCCCGGCGTATTCCACGCAGCAGGAAAATGTCCGGCCCCATCGGTAGGAGAAACAGAAATGCTAATATCGCCGGGTGCTGTGCAGTTGTCTGTAATTGTGGCAGGTCTGATATTGTTCAAGAGCAAAGATCCTACCGTACACAAATCAACAGACAGGGCTGGCAGCGCGCCGGCGGTATTCACTGGCGGAAGGTTATCAGACACTACAATATCAATATAACAAGGTTCATCAGAATAATTTCCGTGCTCGTCAACAGCGTCTAACTCAAGTTGGAAATCAGAATATCCTGCATCTTCACAATTAAAAGTAAAGGTATTACTTGATTTTTTGGATCCCGTTGTTACAAGCGAAACTTCGAATTGTAAATCCTGATTCGCGGTACAGTTATCTGTCGAACCGTCATCGAAGTTTGAAGCGTTCAGTGTTTCAAAATCAATTGTAGCCTCTCCATTTGGTCCGAGGTATACGTTGTATTCTTCAATACAGCGTAAAATTGGGCCTAAGGTATCTTTTACGGTTACCGTTACATGGCAAGTATCGATCCGTTTATTGAATACATCCTGTGCCGTAAGCACTACGGTGGTTTTCGGAATGTTCATGCAGTCCAAATGCTCAATGTCTATGGACAAACCCACGATAGATGGAATAATGAAACAGCCACCAGTACTTTGATCATTAAAATCTTCCACTGTTACCGGAATACTACCGTCTTCATCAAGGTAAACCGTGAAATCATGCACACAATTAGCATTTGGTCTGTAATTGCAAGAGGTGTTTTCTACAAAACGAAATCTGCCGTCGCGCATACCGATAATACAATCCTCATCTTCATCCCCGTCAATATCTGCAAATGCAATCGCAAAAAAACTTGCCGAACCCGCGTAGATCGCCGGATTGCTTAATCCATAAGGAGCGTCTACCGCAAAATTATTATTGCTTAAATCCGGGAATAGACGCATCGGGTTTGTGCCATTTATATTATCGCCGCCCGCAAGCAAATCTAAGGAGCCGTCCTTGTCAAGATCCACAACATCGGGCGTGCTGTATAAAGACGGATTGACATCGCGGTTGTTAAAGTTGGCAGCCACGAATACAGGCGCCGTTGGGGTTCCGTCATTTCTGAAGTAACGAAAACTGCCGGTTTTCCGACCAGAAATACAGTCAAAATCGCCATCGCCGTCCACATCTGCGAACGTTGGCGTGGAATAACCGCTCCCATTGGAGTTCAAGCCGTTTAATGGATTATTTGCACCGGTCACAAGGGTAAACACCGGATTGGCAGTCGGGCCGCTGCGCCGTAAAAATGTAAAGGTGCCGGCACGGCTACCGATAAAGCAATCAAGGTCGCCGTCGCCGTCAATATCCACAAATGCCGGAGCCGAGTTAAAGCCCACATCAATCCCTGCAAAAGGATTGTAAATGGCTGGATTAAACACAAGGTTGTTGACAACAAGTTGATTAATAAATACTTGAAGTTTGCCGTCCTCATTGCCGGCAATGCAATCCAAACGCCCGTCGCCGTTTATATCGGCAAAAGCAGGCGTTGCATTAAAACCAACGTCGCCACCCAAAACCGGTGTTTGGTTGGCGGGTTGAAGGACAAATGTCACAGATTGTGCGTAAGATTTGCCAGTGAGGAAGAAAAGTGAAATGAGCAGTAAAAACAACTTGCTCAAAACAGGGGCTGCGTTCAATCGGCTGCAGCTGTGTCGCATGACGACACAATTGAATTGGGTAAACCTTTCCATGAAGATTCGTTTAATGGTTAACAATATGGGGATGCCATTAACAATGGGCGCCAAGGGAGCGGCGCAATTAGGGAGGATAACGGTACTAAAGATTAAAAATACGGCGTAAATATAATGGATTCTTTCCCACATTTTATACTACAAACGGGTTATTAATTTTAAGATCATTAACATATAAATAAAAAACGTTTGGTGTTATTTTTTTATTTGAAGTAAAAACAGCGCCGCGCGTATGCGCCCGAATCCCTATTTTTGCGCGCCCTTTCCCACTTTGCTCACTCTTTTATGCTACGCCGACCATGCGCGATATCGTTTTTTCCCTCATCGAACAAGAACTTGACCGCCAACAGCGCGGCATCGAACTTATTGCATCCGAAAATTTCACCAGCAAGGAGGTAATGGCCGCGATGGGCACCTGCCTGACCAATAAATATGCAGAAGGCTATCCCGGACGCCGCTATTATGGTGGTTGCGAAGTGGTAGATCAAATCGAACAACTCGCCATTGATCGCTTAAAAGAACTGTTCGGCGCGGCCTGGGCCAATGTGCAGCCGCACTCAGGCGCACAAGCCAATGCAGCCGTGTTTCTGGCTTGCCTGCAACCGGGCGATAAAATCCTGGGCTTCGACCTGGCGCATGGCGGGCACCTTTCGCACGGCTCGCCAGTCAATTATTCAGGCAAAGTGTACAATCCGGTGTTTTACGGCGTGGAAGAAGCAACCGGCCGCATCGACATGGACAAAGTGGAGGCCATCGCCCTGCGCGAACAACCAAAACTTATCATCTGCGGCGCCTCCGCGTATGCGCGCGACTGGGATTATGCCCGTTTCCGCAGCATTGCCGATCAGGTAGGCGCCTTGTTGCTGGCAGATATTGCCCACCCGGCCGGTTTAATTGCCGCCAAATTGCTCAATGACCCCATTCCGCGCTGCCATATCGTAACCAGCACCACCCACAAAACCCTGCGCGGACCACGCGGCGGGATCATTATGATGGGTAAAGATTTTGACAACCCCTGGGGACGTACCACGAAAAAAGGCGCGCCAATTCAAATGTCGGCCATCCTCGACAGCGGGGTATTCCCTGGTATGCAGGGTGGCCCGTTGGAGCATGTGATTGCCGCCAAAGCCATCGCTTTCGGCGAAGCGCTGAGTCCGGCGTTTAAAACGTATGGCCAACAAGTGATTCTCAATGCCCAAGCGATGGCTGATGAATTTATGCAACGCGGCTATAACATCATTTCCGGCGGCACCGATAACCACTTGATGCTGCTTGATTTGCGCTCTAAAAACATCACAGGCAAATTAGCCGACCACGTATTAGGGGAAGCCGATATTACGGTCAATAAAAACATGATCCCGTTTGATCCGCAGCCGCCCATGACGACTTCCGGTATTCGGGTTGGCGCGGCGGCCATAACTACGCGCGGATTAACAGCAGACGATTGCCGCCAGGTGGTGGAATGGATGGACACGGTGCTGTCAAATCCGGAAGATGCGGGCAAGATCAAATCCGTGAAAGATGCGGTGAATGCGTTTATGGCTAAACACCCGCTGTATTAGTTCCGAGGTGTCATCTCCGACCAAAGGAGGAGGTGACATCTCGGAACGAAGATTCCGTGGGGACTTCCGTTCCGAGATGTCACCTTCTCGTGCCTGGAAGATGACACCTCGGAACGAAAATTACGTGAATACTTCCGTTCCGAGATGTCACCTTCTCGTACCTCGAAGATGACACCTCTTCACTAACGTTGACGATAATAAACGCGCAGCCACACCGACAATTACGCGAGGTTCCAACTTTTTATTTGGCAAAAGATCGCATGTTAACTTTTAAAACAGCCTCAGACCTAATATACATCTGATTATGTTCATCCTACCGATTACCCTCCGTTGGGCTGATTTTGACCCTAATTTTCACCTGCGTCATTCGGTGTACTACGATTTCGGCGCCACTTGCCGCATGGCCTATTTACAGGAAAACGGCTTGTCCATCAACGTGATGGAAGAACTGCATTTCGGCCCGGTACTGTTTCGGGAAGAAGCGCTGTTTCGCCGGGAAGTGCGCATGGGCGACGAACTGAGCATCAATTTAAGCGTCACCAAACTGCGCCGCGATTACAGCCGTTTTTCATTCCGGCATGAAATTGTCAAAAAAGACGGAACCGTAAGCGCCATCCTGAATGTGGATGGCGCGTGGATAGATACACAACTGCGTAAACTCATGGTGCCGCCATCGCTTGTGGTAGATATGAGTGAAGGCGCGCCGAAATCGGCTGATTTTGAGTGGGTTTGAGTCTAATTTTGCGTATATCTGTCTGAATCAGGATTTTCAGGATTATGGGATTAGCAGGATGCGCACCCGTTCAGCATCCAGATGGCCGCGATCAAAAATCCTGTAAATCATAAAATCCCGTGAATCCTGATTCAGACAATTTGCTAATTCAACTTACACTCCACGCCTAATTTCTCCATTTCCATCACAAAATCCGAATCCGCATTCACTTTGCGGGCTAAAGATGAAAAACCAAGCGAATTTCGGTTCGTATTATCCAACAAACGCATTTTTAGTTGGTGTTTGCCTTTGCGCGTCTGGCATAGTTTGTCGATCTCATTGAGCATTTTTTCATTGAGCATTTCCACCGACATCTGAATCGTCACGGATTCAACCAAGGCTCCGGCGATGCTTTCCAAAAACTCTACTTTTTCCGGCTTGAACTCCATTTCATCCGAGTTAAAGCGTTGTTTAAAGGAACCGGTCAAATAAAGGCTGTTGCCCTCTTCGAACATGCCTTTAAAATTGGCATAATCGCTGCTAAACAGCGTGATTTCAAGGCCGCCGCTGTAATCCTGAATGGTAAAACGGCCCCAGCCCGTACCTTTTTGGCTGATTCGGTGCTCGGCTTTGGTCACAAAACCGGCAATTTTGATTTTCTGGTTGCGGAAGGTTTCAGCGCGATCAAGGGGGCAAGTGGTAAAGTTCTGGATTTCAAGTTTGTAATCATCCAGCGGGTGCCCGGATATATAAATGCCGACTACATCTTTTTCCCGTTGCAATTTGGTAAGCAAATTCCAGGGTTCGGCCCTCGGAATCACCGGCTCAGCAATACTCACCGTATCCGACATGTCGCCGAATAAAGAATTGACAGACATGATTTTATCTTCCTGGTAGCCTGCGCCGTATTTGACCAATTTTTCCAAAAACGTGCTGTCACTGGAATCTTTGGTATAAAAAAACGTAGCGCGGTGCAGGTCTTCAAAACCGTCGAAGGCGCCGGCAAAGGCCATACATTCAAGCACTTTTTTATTCACAGTGCGCATATTCACACGGCGCATAAAATCAAAAATGGAGGTAAACGGCCCCTTTGCTTTGCGCTCTTGAATCAGGCTTTCCACGGCAGCTTCCCCTACGCCTTTTACGGCGCCCAAACCGTAGCGGACATCGCCTTTTTTATTCACCGAAAAATTAATCAGCGATTCGTTGATGTCCGGGCCTTTTACGTTCAGGCCCATGCGGTTACATTCTTCAAGGAAAAAGGTGATTTTTTCAATGTTGTTTTGCGAATGCGTGAGCACCGCAGCCATGTATTCCGAAGGGTAATGCGCTTTCAAATAGGCCGTTTGGTAGGCCACAAACGCATAACAAGTGGAGTGCGATTTGTTGAACGCATACGACGCGAAGGCCTCCCAGTCGGTCCAGATTTTTTCTAATTTATCGGCAGGGTGCCCTTTGGCCACAGCGCCTTCGATAAACTGGCCCTTCATCTTGTCGAGTACGGCCTTTTGCTTTTTACCCATTGCTTTCCGCAACACGTCGGCGTCGCCTTTGGAGAAGCCGGCGAGTTTTTGGGAGAGAAGCATGATTTGTTCCTGGTACACGCAGTTATGCAGTACCACGTTGTTACCGATGAAATTATGGATATTTTCTACCGTAATATCATAAACCAGTTCTTCCCCGACCGGCGTAATGGACTCAATGGCTTCCCAGCGCACGTTCGTATTGCGGCTGGTTTGCGGTAACTCAAGCACTTCGGCCAACGGCTTTACAACTGTGGCAGCGATTCTTGGATAAGCCGCTTGTTTTTTATTAAAATGCTGGCGATCAAAACCGTAAACCTCTTTCAATTGCCGCATGGAACCCTTCCATTTTCCGCGTACCTCATCGATGAAAATGGCCCGCGAAACTTTATCGCTAAATTCTTCGCCGGATAATGCCCGCGCAGGCATTTTTTTCAATAACAGATATTGCGCAATTGTTTCACCAAATGTTTTCAGGTTATAAACCGTCACCTGATGCGCGGTCATGGTTTGCTGCCTTCTTTCGCTGTAATAGTTTGAGGTATAAGAAGTTGAGTAAATACCAAGACGCAAAAGCAAGGTCTGAATATCCTGCGCCATACGCGCAGAAATGGTTTTGATAAACGCGTGTTTTTCGCCTACAAAACCATCGCAATCCCAATAAGAGGCCAGGAAAAATGCGATTTGATCGTTGTCTAAACCAAATACGAATTCTGGAATAAACTTTTCATAATTTGAAACAAACTCTGCCGTGGCGCCATGTCCGCTCAAGGCGCCGTCGGCAAGCAAGTAGGCCAAGGCCCGTAACTTGTTCCGGCTTGTTTGCTGGGTACATTCTGCCAGGAGTCGGCGCGGGGTAGCAATATGATCGCCGGGTTGCAGGTCACCTAATTCGCGCCAACCCGCTTCGGTTAATACCCGGTGATTAGAGGTCATTTTTACGGTAGCGCCATTTTTGAGTTTTACCTCAAAAACCGGTTTTTTACCGTTGCAAACCCAATAGGTCATTAAACCCTTTGTCGGTTTTAACGCATTATCAACACCTTGCACGTAAAAATCGCCAACCCGATCTTCCAACTGATCGATCCGCACGCGTTTGCCTGTGATCGCATCGTGTACGAGCGTGTCGCCCGTTACGCAGATCCCGAACGTATCTTTCAGGTACTCCTCCATCGCCGGCACATCATACTGCACCGCCTGTCGTCCGTGTTTACGGGCAATAAAATCCGGGATATACTCTAAGGGCCCCGGTCGGTACAAGGCGTTCATGGCGATCAAATCATCGAATTTATCCGGCTTAAGTTCGCGAAGGTATTTTTG
Organism: Bacteroidota bacterium; assembly: GCA_037130425.1. Lineage (GTDB taxonomy): Bacteria > Bacteroidota > Bacteroidia > Chitinophagales > Saprospiraceae > M3007. The sequence continues at coordinate 9,983 of JBAXTB010000049.1, read as the reverse complement.
CATACCCGCGCTTTCAAACTGGAATGTACCGTTGGTTTCGCCGCGTTGGTATAGTTCGTAGGTCTTGGCGTCGTCTAACGGAATATTGTCGATTTCAATGGAAATACCGTGGTTTTCCTTGATTAGTTGCAAGGCATCGCGGATAATGGTGAGGGTTTTCAGGCCCAAAAAGTCCATTTTAATAACCCCGGCGTCCTCAATAATCGAGCCTTCGTATTGTGTGACCAGCAAATCGGAATCCTTGGCCGTGGCAACCGGAATGATTTCCGTGAGGTCCTTCGGTGCAATGATGATACCTGCCGCGTGGATGCCGGTACCGCGCACGGAACCTTCCAGTACCATCGCTTCTTTCAATACAATACTTTCCGGCGTACCCGTGGCGTCCAAATATTCGCGCAGGCGTTTGATGCCGTCCATGTCTTCACCGCCGAGACCTTCTTTTTCGCGCAGGGAACCTTCGCCCTCAAGCGGGGCGGTGAGTACGCGTTTGAGCGAAATGCCAGGTTTTTCAGGCACCAACTTCGCCATCGCATTCGATTGATCCAGTGGCAAATCAAGCACGCGGGCTACGTCTTTGATCGACATTTTAGCCGCCATCGTGCCGTAGGTGACAATTTGGGCTACCTGTTGTTTGCCGTATTTTTCCACCACATAATCGATCACTTTTTGCCGGCCCTCGTCGTCGAAGTCCGTGTCAATATCGGGCATTGACTTACGATCGGGGTTCAAAAAACGTTCGAACAGCAACTGGTACTTGATCGGGTCAATATTGGTGATCCCAATGCAATAGGCCACCGCGCTGCCCGCCGCCGATCCGCGGCCCGGTCCCACAAACACACCAAGGTCGCGCCCGGCCTTGATAAAGTCGGCTACAATCAGGAAGTAACCGGCAAAACCCATCGTCAGAACCGTATTCAACTCAAAATTCAGGCGATCTTCAATTTCCGGCGTGATGATTTTATACCGTTCGCGCGCGCCCTCGTAGGTGAGGTGCCGCAGGTATTCGTCCTGGGTTTGGTACTCCCTTGGCACCACAAAATTGGGCAGCAGGATATCTTTCTTGAGTTTAAGGTGCTCGCATTTATCAACAATTTCCAGCGTATTGTCCAGCGACTCAGGCACATCCATGAACAATTTGCCCATTTCAGCCTGTGTTTTGAAGTAAAACTGGTCGTTCCAAAACGCGAAACGGCCGTTTTTCATCGTCGTACCTTCCTCTACAAACTCGCGGATCGCCGGCGTGGCTTGTTTCTCCCCGGTATTAATACACAACAAAATATCGTGCGCATTGGAGTCTTTTTGGTCGATGTAGTGGCTGTCGTTGGTGGCAATTACCTTCACATTGTATTCCTTGGCCCAGCGCAGCAACACCTCATTTACCTTATCCTGTTCGGCCATCTGGTGGCGCTGGATTTCGATGTAATAGTCTTCGCCAAATATGTCGAGCCACCATTCAAATTCTTTGCGGGCCTCGTCTTCCCCTTTTTTCAAAATCGCCTGTGGCACCATCGCGCCGATACAGCAGGTCGTTGCGATCAGATTTTCGTGGTATTGCAGGATCAATTCCTTGTCAATACGCGGATATTTGCCGTAAAGGCCCTGGATATAGCCCAAAGAGCAGAGTTTGACGAGGTTTTTATACCCCTCGGCATTTTTGGCCAGAAATAATTGGTGAAAGCGCCGGTCCTTGTCTTCCTTGGTAAACGTGCGCCGATGCCGGTCGTTTACCACGTAAAATTCGCAGCCCACAATCGGTTTCACACCCTCGTGTTTGGCGGCTTCGGCTACAAACTGAAACACCCCGAACATATTGCCGTGGTCGGTGATGGCCAAACCCTTCATGCCATCGGCAGCGGCTTTTTTAAACAGGCCGGGAATGGACGCGGCGCCGTCGAGCAGAGAGTACTGGGTGTGGCAGTGGAGGTGAGCAAATTGTGGCATGGACTATTATTTTGACAAAAAAGCCCCGGTTTCGGGCTTGACAAAGTTACAACAAAAAATATCAAAATGAGGTGCAGTGGGAAAGTTCTTGCGCAAAAAAATGAATAATTTGTTGGATTTTGTTGATTGTCAGAAGATTAGACCTTGCATTGTTTGAATTGTTAAAAGGCTCTACCTTTGTCTTGAACCGGCGCTTGTTTTTGCCTGCAAATAAAAATACAAGGACGCAATGGTAACGAAATGGACAGTGTACAACTTAATATCATAGAAGAAATCGCTCGGCTGCTACAGGCGTCTGACTTCCTTTATGCGGAAGAAATGATACTCCCATTTAGCATTGCCGAGGAGTTGGATGTGCGTGATTTCCGCGCTTTTTATGAGGAAAAATACAAATCCGCACTTGATGAAACTGACATTCCGCGCCTGTTATCAAATCTAAGATTGGCAAGTGGCGACAAACTCAACGTTGCCGGCGCTTTGCTTTTTGCCAAACACCCGGAAAAAGTGCTTCCGCAATTTTACATCGCAGCAGTTTGGTTTGCAGGAAACAGTATTACGGAAGAAAAATATTACGGCAGTGAAGATATACGCGGCACACTGTTGCAACTATATCAACGCGGCCTTGACTTCCTGAAACGGACGTTAAATCGCCCCCAAAACGGCAAAGATTTTAATAGTTTAGGCGACCTAGAAATTCCGGAAATTGCGCTTAAAGAATTGCTTGTCAATGCATTGCTGCACCGCGATTACTTTATTCGAGACAGCATTAAGTTGTTCGTTTTCGACGACCGTATTGAGATTAGAAGCCCCGGAAAGTTGCCGAATAACCTTACCGAAGCCCAGATTCGCGTGGGTATCCGTCGCGCGCGCAATACGATTCTGACCTCCCTTGCGCCGGACGTGTTGCCTTATCGCGGAATCGGCAGCGGAATTTTGCGGTCTTTGCAAGTTTGGCCGGATATCGAATTTATTAATGACAAAGCGGCGGAGCAATTTACAGTAGTGATTAAAAGGCCGTAGGTAATATAGCACCCTGTTCTTTGGCTGCAATCACTTCCAAAAATTCGTTCAAAATCATGGCGGTCGCGCCCCACACGATGCGGCCTTCTACGTCAAAATAAGGGACGTTTTTAATCGTAACGCCGTTTCCGACGTGTAAATCGGTCACTTTTCGTGTTTCCATTTGCGTGAAATGCTGGATCGCGGGCGTCAAAATAGACGCGACTTCACCGGGCTGGGGAATGAAAACAGGCTGTTCCTGTAATACGCCGATGAAGGGATGCACCACGAAATTACTAACCGGAATGTACAAGTCCGTAAGCCGCCCCAGGATTTGAATGCTCGATGCCGGAATTCCGATTTCCTCCTCTGCCTCGCGCAGCGCCACGTTTTCCAATGCGCCGTCGCTTTCTTCATAGCGTCCGCCGGGAAAACTAATTTGTCCGCTGTGGCGGTCGCGGGGATTCACCGTGCGTTCGATGAGTACCGTGCGCCAAGCGCCTTCATTGAAATGCAGCAGGTTCAGCACACAGGCTACTTTGGCATTCGGTGGCGGTGCGGGATTTAAACCCAATTCCTCTAATCGGCGCGTGCCAGCCATCCGATATTGGGCTTCCCGCCCGGGTAAGACGCCGGATAGTTGTATTTTAAGCTCATCAATAAATGCGTCGGTAGTCATTATGCGTTGTTTATGTCACTGCAAAGTTATATACTCGCTGCAATAGGTTTTGTGCAAACTAACTTGGACATCCAAAACTTATTGCTTTAGCGCGTAAAAACAAATCTATTTCCATCCGCCGGCGCTTTATCTTTCCGGCTTTATTTGATCTGATATGAAAGTTTTAAAATTCGGAGGGACTTCTGTCGGTACGCCTGATACCATCACGGGGCTGATTGAGATTCTAAAAACATATTATGCACACGGCGAGCGTTTTGCAGTGGTGTTTTCGGCATTTTCCAAAGTCACGGATACGCTGATTGAAATGGCCAATCGGGCAGGTAAAGGCGACGATCATTATGTGGAACTGTTTGAAAAAGTGCGGGCCAGGCATTTTGAAGCGATTGAAAAACTGCTTGAACCGGACAATCGTCCGCAGGTAGAGGCGCATTTGCAGGCCAATTTTGAGGCTTTGGGTAATGTTTTACAAGGAATTTTCCTGCTGCACGAAGTTTCGGCGCGCTCCCTCGATTTTGTGATGAGTTTCGGCGAGCGCAATTCGGCGTTTATTATTGCACAGGCCATGCAGCAGGCGGGTATTCCCACGGCATTTTTGGATACCCGCAAGGTGGTGCGCACCGACGCGCATTTCGGCAACGCAAAAGTTGATTTTGAAGAAACAAACCGACTGATTAAAGCGCATTTCAGCGCTTCGCCAACGGTACAAGCGGCCACCGGTTTTATAGGCAGCACCGCCGACGGCATCACCACGACCCTGGGCCGCGGCGGCTCCGATTACACGGCCGCTATCCTCGGCGCAGCGCTCGATGCTAAGGCCATTGAAATATGGACCGACGTTGACGGTGTGCTCACAGCCGATCCGCGGCGGGTGAAAAAGGCCTTTACCCTGCCTTCGATGTCGTACAAAGAGGCCATGGAAATGAGCCATTTTGGGGCAAAAGTGATCTATCCGCCTACGATTTTGCCGGCTTTGGCAAAGGAAATCCCTTTGGTGATTAAAAATACGTTTAACCCAGGTTTCCCCGGCACCTTCATCACCGCCAACGCCGAACCCAGCGATTTTCCGGTAAAAGGTATTTCCAGCATCAACCAGATTTGTTTGCTCACCTTGCAGGGCAGCGGCTTGTTCGGCGTGCCTGGCGTAGCGGCGCGCTTGTTCGGGGCATTGGCCAACGCGGGCATCAATGTGGTGATTATCACGCAGGGTTCCAGCGAATCGAGTATTACGTTTGCGGTGTCGCCGGCGCAGGCCAAATTGGCGCAAATGGCTTTGGAAAAAGAATTTCTCTACGAACTGCGCGGTCATTTGGTAGAGCCTTTGAAAATAGAAGAAGACTTATCCGTCGTGGCCATTGTTGGTGAAAACATGCGCTACCGCCCCGGTGTGGCAGGCCGTTTATTTCAAGCTTTGGGCCAAAACGGCATCAACATCGTGGCCATTGCACAGGGTTCCAGCGAGTTAAACGTGTCCATTGTGATTGGCGCGCAAGATGAAACCAAGGCGTTGAATGCCATACATGAGGCGTTTTTCTTGTCGGATACCAAAACACTGCACCTGTTTATGGTCGGTGTGGGCCTCATCGGCAGCACCTTAATCCGCCAAATGCGCGAACAGGCGGCTTATTTAAAAGAAAAACGCCGTTTGGAAATCAAAATCGTGGGATTGGCCAACAGCAAAAAAATGGCCTTTAACGACGACGGGCTTGACCTTGAACATTGGCAACAATCGCTCGAAAACAGCGCGCAGCATTTTACCATGCCGCGTTTTGTGGAGCAAATGGAAGCGCTCAATTTGCCAAACACCATTTTTATCGACAACACCGCTTCCGAGCAAGTCGCCGGATTTTACGAACAAATTTTAGACGCCAGTATTTCCATTTCCACGCCGAATAAAATTGCGGCCTCCTCGCCGTTTTTGGATTACCGCCGTTTGAAACAAATTGCCGACAAACGCGGGGTGAAATGGCGCTACGAAACCAACGTGGGCGCCGGATTACCCATCATCAGCACCCTCAATGATTTGATGCATTCGGGCGACCGGATTATGAAAATTGAAGGTATTTTGTCGGGCACGTTGTCGTTCATTTTCAACAACTTCCGTTCAGGACAGGCGTTTTCCGACATTGTAAAAGAAGCCAAACGCCTAGGCCTCACCGAACCCGATCCGAGGGAAGATTTGTCGGGCGCCGATGTGCGCCGCAAACTGCTGATCCTGGCGCGCGAGGCCGGTTTGCCTTTGGAATCCTCGGATATTCAGGTGGAAAATATTCTGCCGCAGGCTTGCCTTTCGGTACACACGGTGGAGGAGTTCTTTGCTGAACTGGAAAAGCATAACCCCGATTTTGAGGCCATGATTAGTGCGGCAGAAAAAGCGGGTAAAGTGCTGCGTTTTGTCGCAAAATTAGAAGGAAACGCGGCGTCCATTGTGCTGGAATCTTTCGGGCCGGAGCACCCGTTTTATTTCCTTTCCGGCAGCGACAACATGGTGGTGTTTACGACAGAACGCTACCGCGAACGGCCTTTGGTGGTACGCGGGCCGGGCGCGGGCGCAGAAGTGACGGCAGCGGGGGTATTTGCAGAGGTAATCGGGATGGGCGGCTAAAGTCCGGCCAAACAGATATATTTAACTTCCAAAAACTCCTCAATCCCGTACTTGGATCCTTCCCGGCCTATGCCGCTTTCCTTTACGCCGCCAAACGGCGCAATGGCCGTGGCCACAATGCCGGTATTGACGCCCACCATGCCATATTCCAAGGCATCGGCGACGCGGAACACCCGGCCAATGTCGCGACCGTAAAAATAGGCTGCCAAACCATAAGGGGTATCATTGGCCATTTGAATGACCTCCGTTTCCGATTCAAAACGAATAACAGGCGCGACCGGGCCGAAAATTTCTTCGTGCATAATGTCCATGCCGGACGTCACATCTGCCAAAACGGTCGGCGTATAAAAAGTGCCTTCCATTGCTGCTCCGCCTGTGAGTACCCGCGCACCTTTTTGGGTGGCATCCTGCACAAGGCGTTGTACTTTTTCAAGCGCTTTTTCATTAATCAAAGGCCCGATTTGAACGCCTTGCTCAAGACCGGAGCCTACTTTTTGCTTTTGTACGGCGGTCGTAAATTTTTCCAAAAACGCTTCATACACACCGGTTTGCACGTAAACGCGGTTGGCGCACACGCAGGTTTGACCGGCATTTCTATATTTTGAAATAATGGCCCCTTCTACGGCTGCGTCTATATCGGCATCGTCAAAGACAATGAAGGGGGCATTGCCACCGAGTTCCAGCGATATTTTTTTGACGGTTCCTGCGCATTGGCGCATCAACAATTTTCCCACTGCCGTACTGCCTGTGAACGATAGTTTGCGCACTAAAGGGCTGTCGGTGAGCACTTTACCAATTGCGGCTGCATCGACGCCAGTGACCAAGTTTAAAACGCCGGCAGGAAAACCGGCGCGTTGTGCCAGTGCTGCCAGTGCCAGGGCAGACAGCGGCGTTTCTTCCGATGGTTTCAACACCACGGTGCAACCTGCGGCAAGGGCGGGCGCTACTTTCCGGGTAATCATGGCATTTGGAAAATTCCAAGGCGTAATGGCGGCCACGACACCCATCGGTTGTTTTGTGACAAGCAAACGCAAACCCGGCGCATGGGGCGGAATAATGTCTCCATAAGCCCGTTGGCCTTCTGCTGCGAACCACTCAATAAATGAGGCGCCGTAACGCACTTCGCCGCGGGCCTCTGTCAAGGGTTTACCTTGTTCGAGGGTCATCAACATGGCGAGGTCTTCCGCATTTTCAAGGATCAGGTCGTTCCAGCGGCGTAAAATGGCAGCCCGTGCGGCAGCGGTTTTGGCGCGCCATGCCGGCCAGGCATTGGAGGCCGCTTCAATGGCCTGTTCTGTTTCAATGGCGCCGCAATCGGCTACGGCCGCCAGCACTTCTCCGTTGGCAGGATTGGTGACGGGAAATGTTTGAGCGGATTGCGCGCTCACCCAGTCGCCGTTGATAAATGCGTGGTGACGAAGCAGGTTGGAATCTTTCAAAAAAGACATGTTGATGTTGTTTTTTTATGCGCCAAAGAACGGCTTTTAAAATTTATACGATTTGAAAAAGGCCGGAACCAAACTGAATATCTCAAAACCTGAGCCATCCCCAAAAATCTGGATGACACAGGTTTTATTTAAGATCCGGTTTTGGCAGTGTTCAATTGTGCGTGATAAATTTTAGTAAAACATTGGTAATCAGGTGCTTGAAAAGCAAAATCACTCTTTGCTTGACACTACCTCGTTTTTTACGACTTGGACTAATCCAATTCGAAGCCAAATACGATATTAAATCGTCCGAAGTACCAAAGCGTGGCGGTAATTATAACTTTTGCCTAAATTAGGCAAATCGTCGTTAATAAAACAAATCAATAAGAGCATGCCACTTACTTTATATCGATAAGTTTGTCAATACTGGTCTAATCTTCGCTTTAATAAGGAGGACTTGCGAAAAGCCAATACCCAACTAACATATTTCATTAATCGAGGTGTATTAATCCAATTGTTTTACTCCACTCGGTAACGCTTAAAAAATAACTTCCGGGTTTCTCCTGGAAAAATGCGGGGGGCACGGAAGTTATTTTTTAAGTGTTACTTTGCTATACAGCGTCTAAAAGGTAACGTCATGGTAAACTGGTTATCATATATCTTAAATCGTGATTTTTTTTTGAACGTTAATAGCGCTTACTTACTATAAAGCAAATCTTTTTTTTCATTTTTCATCAAAACCTTTTTTTATGCAAAATTTCATTGAAACACCATTTTGGGACTTTTCTTCACGCTTTCGTCCGATTTTAGTTTTAATTTTATTAAATTGGATAAATTATGGGAGCCTGCACGCCCAATTTAAATGTGCAGATAACAGGAGTCTGGCGGAATGGAAAGAGTTTTGGCATGGTTATGCATCTCCTAACCCCGCTGACGCGCAATCTGCTAGTTATTTATCTGTAGATATTCCCGTTTGGATAACCTATGTCATAAAAAGTGATGGTACAGGGCTTAATCAGGTTACTCCATTAACAACAATCAATGAAGTAAACAGCTATTATAACAATGGTTTTAATTTTAGGCTTTGTGGGTATTCTATTGTTCAGGATCATGATGAATGGTTTGACTGCAATTTATACCAATCAGGTGGGAATATGTCAGAATGGAAAGCGTTAGATGCTTATGCAAAATCACATAACCCCAACAATTCTTTTAATGACCTAGGTTATATCTCCATTCTAGTCGTAGGGGCTTTAACTCCCTCTGCATATAACGGATATAATGGATTACCGATGGGAGTATCAGACAGAGGTAATGTAATTGCAGCAGCAGATGATAAACTTAGCTATACGATAGCGCATGAATTAGGACACTATTTTGGCTTGGCGCATACTAATACTGGGGGATATACGCCGGCAGATCCAATTCACCCAGAGACTGCACAATATGTACATGACGAAAACCATCCAATTATGCTTGGGGGGAATAGTTTTACCTGCTGGCAAACCGGTGATGGTATCTGTGATACACCAGCTGATCCTGGAGCTGGTATTTGTAATACTAACACAAATTGTACTGAAATACATTGTTTGGGAATGGGATCTTCAGATCCCTTGGGTGTACCCTATGCTCCTGATCAAACGAATGTAATGAGTAATTATAATGGATGTCAATCCCATTTTACAGGGCAACAAAATACCGTTATGGTCACTCTTTATAACGCTAGCCCTAATTATACTTTTTTGCGCGACCAAACATACGTGCCAAGCAATTGTCTTTCATTTTCCTTACAAGACGCCGGTTTAGTGAGGAGGAATTGTACAGGTATTGTTGGGTCTAATAATAATTCCATAACTAATTTGCCAAACGATAATGTTACGTTGTTGAATAGCAGTACCGGTACTGCCTGCGGACCCAGTTTAAACCGAACTGCTCAAAGTGGTAGATATGCTACATATCAGTGTATTTTCCCAAGTTATAGTGGTAATTTGTCGATTCTTCCAGATAAAAACTATGGAGCAGATTTAGCAGCGCCAGGTGTGGATCCATTTATAAATGGAGTTTCAACATTTGATTTACTATTAATTTCAAAACATATTCTTGGCATATCTCCTTTAAATGCCTTTCAACTGATTGCTGCTGATGCAGATAATAGCTTTAGTGTTACTACTTTTGATATTATACAACTTCGCAAAAGAATACTCGGGTTTCAAAGCACCCCAATAGCCGCTGGAAGTTGGCGATATATTCCTGAATTATGCTTTCAGGATCCTTCATTTGTTGAAGGTTTTGAGGGTATAGAGCCAAGTATAAACTGTCCTCCTTTTTGTATCAA
>JBAXTB010000489.1:0-3791 GCA_037130425.1 Bacteroidota bacterium | reverse complement strand
GCCACGGCCAAAGACATTTACCAGAAAATAACCAGCCTGCGCCTCCAGGAAGCCCGCAGCGCGCTCGACGCCTTCAAACGCAACGAACCCGACAACTTAATCCCTTATTTTTTAGACAATTACCTCGATTTTCTCACGGTTTACACCAACGACGACCGGGCAGAATTCAAACGCCTTGTGGCCAACATGGAACCCCGATTAGCCAAAATTTCCCGGGGCGATGTGCATTCGCCGTATTATTTATACACGCAGGCTGAAATCCGATTGCAATGGTCGCTGCTACACCTGCGTTACGGCGAGTACCTGTCGGGCATGAGCGATGTAAAACAAGCCTACGCTTTGCTGGAAGAAAACCAGCGGAAGTTCCCCGATTTTGTCGCGAACCTCAAAAGCCTTGGCATCATGCACGCCATGATCGGCAATGTGCCCGACGATTACAAGTGGGCGGTAAAAGCGCTGGGCGGCATGAGTGGCTCCATCAGTCAGGGCATTCAGGAGTTGGAAACGGTGTTGAAATACGCCAAAAACAACGATTTTGTGTTTGAAGACGAAACGACGGTGGCTTATTCTATTGTGCAATTGTATTTTAACAATGCGCCGGATGTGTCGTGGAATATCTTGAAAACCAGCAAGTTAACACCAAAATCAAACCCGCTGGCGGCTTATGCCATTTCCATGATCGGGATGAAAAGCGGCCGCAATGATGACGCAGTGCGCACCTTGCAGGAATCTCCCACAGGCGGCGGTTATTGCCTGTTTCAAAACCAGGATTACCTGCTCGGTCTGGCCAAACTCCGCCGCCTCGACCCTGATGCGCACAATGCCTTGGAACGCTTTTTAAACAACTATAAAGGGGAAACAGGTGTAAAAGAAGGATATCAAAAATTGGCCTGGTACCACCTTATCAACGACAATGAAATCGGTTACAATACCTACATGGCTTATGTGAAAATAAAAGGTTCCGACAACAATGAGTCTGATAAGGCGGCCCTGCGCGAAGCCCAAAGCGGGGAAATGCCCGATCAGCGCCTGCTCAAGGCCCGGCTTTTGTTCGACGGTGGTTACTACAAACGGGCATACGATCTTATGTCCGGCATGGAATCAAAATACACCGGGCAGCACAAGCAAAATTTGGAATACCATTACCGCATGGGGCGTATTGCCCAAAAATTAGGAAAATTCCAGGAAGCCATTCGTTATTACAAACAATCCATCGAGCTCGGCAGCCGCGATCCCTGGTATTTTGCCTGTAATGCGGCCTTGCAATTGGGTTTGGTGTATGAAGAAAAACGCGATTACGCCAATGCGCGCGCGGCGTTTAACCAGTGTTTGGGCTTAAAAACGGAGGAATACGGGGGGAGTTTGCATACGCAGGCGAAAGCGGGATTGGGGCGGATAAAAGGGAAATAAGCATCATGCAACTGCCGTGCAACTTTTTGAATTTTACAGAAAAAAGCCCGATCGCATGAACGTCTCATACAACCGGGCTTTATACTTTGAATCGGGCTTCACACCCTAAGAAATTACGCTACGGCAATATCCTGTTTAGGCGCTGTGAACCCTGGTAATTTCGGCAGCGTCACCACCAACACCCCGTCGGTATAGGCCGCGCTGATGTTTTCCGTGTCGATGCGCTCCGTGAGTTGGAAGCGGCGTTCAAAAGAACCGCGGCGGTATTCATTGCGCAGCCAGTTTTCCTGCTCGCCTTTTTGTTCCGGTGCGCGGTAGCCGATAATCAGTTCCTGACCGGCCACGGAAATTGTAAAGTCTGTTTTTTGCAGTCCCGGCGCAAACACGTGCAATTCAAAGCCTTGCTCGGTTTCCCGGATGTTTACCGGCACGTGCTGCACGCCGCCGCGTCCCCAATGGCCGCCCGCATGGCGCCCCCAATGACCGCCGCCGCAGCGATGGGCCATCTGTTTGAAAAAGGCAGGACCGGCTTCGGGGCCTGCGTTGTCATATCCAAAATGCTTGTGATACATGTTTAAAGTGATTTGTGTGGTTTGATGAAAACCACGGTTTTTAAATGTTAGAATGAACGGTTTTTCAGGAATTATCAAATAAATTACTGCACCGGAATCGTCCGCGTGAACGGGTTGTCGGCAAAAGGACGACGGTAGCCCGGATCAATCGGTTCGGCAAACGGTGCGCGGCGTTCAAAACGCGGGTAATCGAATGATTCCGGAACGCCGTATTCCGGTTGGTTGTAAGCGAAAGCGTGTCGGCGCATCCGACGTCGCCAGCCGAAAGCCCTGGAGATCATAAAGGCGCCACCGACGAATAAAGCAGCGAAAACGGTGAACAAAAGGATCTTTAGGAGCGTGATGAGCACGGCCGCCGCGAAGAGCAGCAGCAAAAAGAATTTTACGGGTCGCATAATGTTTAGTGTTGAATGTGAGTAGAATCGCCAGGCAGCGGGGCTGTAGGTTGGCAGGTATTGGGTTGGTAATTTTGGTGGCGGCAAGCGCGGTCGCCGTCGTGGAAGGCCATATTGCGAGGGCCGTTCCAGCCGTGGTGCCCGCCAAAACCGCCGAGCAAAATCCGGCTTAAAATCAGCATACCGGCGGCATGTTTGAATTCGATCGCAGGGCCTTTAAACTTGGTCGGAACCAACCAGTTCCAAAGTCTTTGTACGATCAGGCTAAGCAGGAGGAAGGCCGCAATACCGGCCGTTATGCCTCCGATGATCCATAAGATGTGCATTTTCCTGTTTTTAAGTTGTTTGAAAGAAATTCATTTTTTAGGGAGGCTACATACGCCGTCACAATCGGTTTTGTGTAAATGATCTCGATAATTAAAACCCATTGCTATTGCGTATGAATTGGCTTGCATACGCCGTCGCAATCGGTTTTGTGTAAATGATCTCGACAATTTAAACACCCGTTAAACAAAACCGATCGCTATGGCGTATAAATAGAAAGACGAACCAGTCAATTTTTTACTTTAAAAAATTTGCACTTTTTTTAATTGTAACTATTTACCATCAAAAAATCCCGAAGGGATTTTATGTGTTTTATAATGTTTTTACATGCAATCCTTTCAGGATTGGGAATTTTTTCCCGGCTATATCTATAAACATAAAATCCCTTCAGGATTTTTTTAATATGCTAAGCAGTTACTTTTAATTTTTTCCACAACGCCGACGCCACTCCGCTTTGAACGCTGCGCGCTCCTCCTCGCTCATGTTCATCCATTTTTCACGCAACATAGGCGGCGCACCCCGTCGTCCGCGCGGACGCATGGGCCTGCCGCCGCGCCAGCCGCCGAATAAAATGCGGCAGAGCGCCAACAGACCCAATGCCTGCCAATAATTAATTGGTTTTACGGCCGCGATGTCGGGTAAAATTGCGTTCCACAGCATCATCACGGCCATCCCGAAGGCAAAAGCGCCGGCGATGAAAAAAATCGGGAACATCCAGTAGCGCGGGCGCATCCGGCGGGGGTTAAAATTATTTTGATCTTGTTCCGTCATGATACTGAAGTTTGAATAAGTTGAATGACTTGGTTGTTGTAAAAAGTTGTTTTTCAGGCGATTATCGCATTTGAGGGCATTAATACTCCAATAATTCGCGGTACAGCGTTTCTAATCGACTGCGCAAATGTTGCACGGCGTATCGTTTGCGCGAAATCAGGGTTTTGATGTTCTCGCCGGTGCGGTCTGAAATTTCCTGAAAGGTTTGATCTTCCAGTTCATTCCAAACAAATACGTCGCGCTGGGCCTGCGGCAGTTCGTCGAGGGCGGCAAAAAGTTCCTGCCAAAACACCTCGCGCAAATGTTCGGTTTCCGGCGT
>JBAXTB010000488.1:0-3798 GCA_037130425.1 Bacteroidota bacterium | reverse complement strand
TGAAACGCGCCATCCGGGGCGGCACCGACGGCTCGCGTTTGTCGTTTATGGGAATGCCTTGCCCGAACATTTTTGCCGGCGAGCACGCATTTCACTCAAAGCAGGAATGGGTTTCGGTACAAGACATGGAAAAAGCAGCCGAAACGATGGTGCATTTGGCGCAGATTTGGGAGGAACACACAGAAGCATAAACTTCTTACTTGTTTTGTCTGCTTTAACCTGTGACTTTGGCTTTTTCAACCGTCTTTATGGCAATAAATTCGAGCAATTCCCATAATTTCACGACCATTACATTTCACAAGCAAAAACCGTTACCATGGAAGATTTTTTGAAAAACTTGACTGATAGTGCCAAAGAAGCCGCTGAAAAAGCAGGTGAAAAATTCAATGAACTGAAAGACGCTGCAAGCGAAAAGTTTGCTGATTTGAGTGAAAAAGCAGAAGCATTGGCTGCTGAAGCACAAAAAGAGGCTGCTGAAAAACTTGCCGAAGCACAAGCGGCGAAGGATAAAATTGCAGCGCATGAAGGCGGCGCACTCGGTTTTTTGAGCGACAAAGCCAAAGAAATCATGGGCGATATTCAGGAAGGCGCTGCTGATGCGCTTGAAAGTGGAAAAGACTTCTGGGAAAAAGCAAAAGACTATGTTTCCGGCGAGGACAAAAACGACGCTCCGGCAGCATAAATTAGCCTTTGCGAATAAATAAAAGCGGGCGTCTCATAAGTCATTGATTTTCAATGACCAATGAGACGCCTGCTCGTTTTATAAATCCTTACGATTTTTGTTGCTTTTCATTATCCAACAAATCCTCATCCAGCAGGCCGCGTTTTCTAGCCGTTTCGGCGTAACCATGTAACTGAACCGGTTTTTGCGATTTTCGCATCCGAATATTAAGCATTTCTACAAAAAGAGAGAAGAAAATAGCAAAATACAGGTATCCTTTAGGTACGGCCTCTTCCGTAAAATGGCCTAAATGCGCCGCCTCGGCAATTAGCGAACATCCAATCAAGATCAGGAATGAAAGCCCCAGCATTTGTACGGTCGGGTGCTCGTTTACAAATTTGCTCACCGGCCCGGAAAACAACATCATAACAAGCACCGACAGTACTACGGCTATAATCATCACGACCAGGTTGTTGGCGATACCGACGGCCGTCAGAATGGAGTCAAACGAAAACACCACATTGATCAGGGTAATTTGCAAAATAACCGCATTCAAGGAGGGCATTCCTTTTTTACCGCCAGGGTCATCTGCCTCCACCGGACTTTCCAATTTGTGGTGAATTTCTGTGGTCGCCTTATACAACAGGAACAAGCCCCCCAGGAAAAGTATCAAGCCCTGCCCTGTAACTGCGCCGTGAATCCCGGCAAAATTTATATCCAGCAAGGAGTCCTTCATTCCGATGATCCAGGTAAGGCCGAACAAAAGTAAAATTCGGAGCAACATCGCCAGAAGCAAACCAATATTGCGCGCTTTGGGTTGGTCTTTTTCCGCTAATTTAGCAGAAATTATGGATAAAAAGATGATATTATCTACCCCCAGCACAATCTCCAGAAAAGTAAGTGTGAGTAAACTAACCCACACTTCGCCTGAAGTAAAATCGGGCATCGCAAATAAAAACATGGTAACTTAAAAATTTTGTTGAGTAATAAGTCCGCAATGTTACGGAGTTTTCCACACTAACACGCCATCCGAAAGACATCCCAAGCGCAAACAGCGTCTAAACCAAGCACAAAAGCGACCAATAAACGTTCGCCTGCCGACATTTAAACGGGGTTTAACATGCGCTCTGAGGATTTACAAGTAGATTTGCATAAAAATCAATAATATGAAAAAAATCTTCCTGATTCTTCCGCTTTTTTTCCTTTTTTATGCAGCAAACAGCCAACAAACTGTAAAAAAATATGTGCTGCTCGAACATTTTACCAATACAAAATGCCCGATTTGCGCCAGCAAAAACCCGGCTTTTTACAACCTGATTAACCAATACCCCAACGATGTTCACCACATTGCGATACATCCTTCAATTCCTTACAATACCTGCGTTTTTTATTTAGCCAACCCAAGTGAGAACAATGCCCGGACTACATTATATGGCATTCAGGGTACTCCGCAAGTGGCGCTTAACGGCGTGCTTGCGCCACTCGGCAGCTCCTTATTGACATTGTCCACCCTTCAAGCGCAACTGAATCAAACCAGCCCGCTTTATGTCAAAGTGAGTGAAACCGGAAGCGGCGCCACCCGAAGTGTCGCAGTGGAAGCGCGCAGTGTCGGTAACGTCCCTGCCGGGAATTACAAATTGTACGTGGCCATCGTTGAAAAACAAATCAATTATAATGCGCCAAATGGAGAAGCCGTACACCATGATGTGTTCCGCAAAATGCTGCCTGATATTAATGGTGTAGCGTATACCCCTGCCGCACAAGGCCAAAGTGTATCTTTTAATTTTGACTATACCCTGAATGCCGCTTGGAATGCAGACCAAGTTTATGTGGTGGCGTTTATTCAGAATACAATGACCAAAGAAATACTGAACAGCGGCACCAAATACGACCCGATTGTGTCGGCTACCCAGGCGCCCGTGATTACACAGTTAAGCGCTGCACCTAATCCAGCCCAGGATTTCACAACGGTTAAACTTGATAATGCCGACGATGTTCAACGCGTAGACCTGATTGACCTGAACGGCCGCCAAATGCAAACCTCTTTCACGCGCGAGCAGTCGCAACTGCACATCGGGTTAGATCAAGTACCATCCGGTGTTTATTTTATTAAAATCACCACCGCTGATAAAACCTATACAGCGAAATTAGTAAAAGCGCCGATTTAAAAATCGGACTGCCTGATAATCCCTTGAAAATCAATTTAATCAATCCCGAAAATCTCCCAATCCCAGTAATTCAGGTAAAATATTAAGAGGGTTGTTGCATTACGTCATGGCGTGCAACAACCCTTTTTTACATTTTGTACAACAAAAACGCCCATTGATGTGCAATTTTTCAAGTATTTGCATCATTCCTACCGTAAGTTTGCTGACGAATCAAAAACCGTACTTAACTATGCTTGATCCAATGCCAAAACCAAGTTCATTCATCCGTTTTTTTATTTCTATGCCATTTTTATCAAAATTGAAAGGGCTGTTTTTACTGCTCGTATGCTCGGCCGTTTTGGCTTTTTGCAAATTTCCGGGCCATAAAGAACCAACCAACACCCAAGTTTCCAACATCAAAAACAAACCGGACATTTCTATGCCAACTTTACCAGCCGGCACAGGCGATTATAAAGACGAATGGGCCGTCATCGACAGCCTTGAACGGGAGGGACTTTTTAAAACCGCCCTTGAGCGCGTGGACGCCTTGCACGCGCGCGCACAGAACGACAACAACGCCAGCCAATCACTTAAAACCCTGATTTACATAGGAAAATATGCTGTCTTATTGGATGAAGACGGCATGGTAAAAGCCGTACAACGCTTTGAAACAGAAGCAAAAACAGCACGCCAACCCGAAAAATCGGTCATACAAAGTATGCTCGGCGAGTTGTACAATACCTACCTCCAAAACCAGGGATGGCAACTTTCCTCCCGTACACCGGTGCAAAACAACGAAGGCGGCGACATTCTCACCTGGTCGGCGGCGCAAATGGAACAACACGCACTCGATTTGTACCTCAGTTCCGTGCAGGAAGTAGCAACGCTGCGCGCAACGCCGGTCGATTATATACGTGACGTCACAGTTCCAGGCTCAGGCGATACGATTGGACAACCCCTGCGCCCTACCCTGTTCGATTTTCTGGCATT
>JBAXTB010000487.1:0-3808 GCA_037130425.1 Bacteroidota bacterium | reverse complement strand
CCGTCTCCCGTCCACCGTCCACCGTCCACCGTCTCCATCCACCATCCACCACCATACCATGCGTTCCTTATTCTTTATCCTCTTTTTATCCACCTTTTTCTCCGCGCCGCTTTCCGCGCAATCCCATTTCCCGGCCCGCGACCGCGGTTGGGTCACCTTCGGCATCGACGGCGGCCTGGCATTTCAAACCGGCGATGTACGGCCCTCGTTCAACGGGTACGGCGGCGGATTAACCTTAGCCAAGAACTTAGCCTATCGCCCCGGCGGCGCTTTGTCCTTTGATCTGCGCGGCCGGTTTTTGCTTTCCCGCACCTACGGACTTGACACAAAACGCTCCTATGGTATTTTAAGAAACCCGCTGCTAACCAATGGGCCGGGCGGTGTTGGGTATAAACTTGACACAACGGCCCCCAATGATTCGTCTTTCGTGTACCAAAACTACCGCCACGGCATGGGCGAACTCGGCCTCGAAGGCGTGCTTACGTTCAACCGCCTGCGCGAACGCACCGGCATCGTATTGTCGCTGTTTGGCGGCCTTGGCGTGGATGTGTTCCGCACCAAAATGGATCAGTACAAGGAAAACGGCGATATTTATAACTATTTCAGTATTCCGGTGGCCGGATCGAATGCAACGGTCAAATCCGATTTGAAAAACCTGCGCGACGGTATTTATGAAACAACTGCCATTGGTTTAACCACCAGTTTTATGCCGGATTTGGGCTTGGAATTGGGCTACCAACTCACGCCGCATTTTATGATCGGCGTCGGCCATAAAATCACGTTCAGCCGCACCGATTTGCTTGATGGCCAGGAATATACCGATGATAATCAGTTTTCCGACTGGAATGATATACACCACTACACCAACCTGCACCTGCGCTGGGATATTGAACGGCATGAACATAAAATACAGCCGCCCGTTATACAAGTGATTGAACCACAAGGCAATCCGTATGTGACCCGCAACAGTTCGGAACCTCTGCGCGCGCGCATACGCAATGTGCGCAATTACGCAGACTTGGAATGTTACCTCAATGGCAATAACCAACCTTACAGTCTGAACGGCGAACAGTTTGTCAGCAACCTGCGCCTGCATCCGGGCCGGAATGAAGTGCGCATTGTCGCTTCCAATCCGGCGGGAAAAGACGAAGCGCATATTACAGTCGTCATGGAAGACCGCGTGGTCGTCGTAGATCCGCCTGCGCCACGCAAGCCGGAAGTGCGCATCGTTGAACCCAGCCGCTCGCCGTTTACCACAGACCGGCCCGAGATTGGCATCGTTGCTACGTTTAAAAATATTAAAGACGCCCGCGACATTCGTTTTACCGTAAATGGCCGCGAAGAACGGTTTAGCCTGGCCGAAAACTTAGAAGCAAGCGCGCATTTGCAGGAAGGCCGAAATGTTATCCGGGTGGAAGCCTCCAATCCGGCCGGGAGCGCATCGGATGAAGTGGAGGTGATGTACCGCCGCGCAGAACCGCAGGGCCAGCGCCCGGTTGTGACTATTACCCAGCCGCGCAACCGCACTGAAAGCACGAACAACCCGACGTTTACCCTTATGGCCACGGTAGAGCATGTTGATAACCGTGATGATATTGTGTTGTATTTCAATGGTAATACGCAACGTGACTTTAACTATGATGCCCGCAGCGGCCGCATAACTGCCGAACTGCGCCTGCGCCAGGGCGATAACGATGTGACCGTGCGCGCCCGCAACCGTTTTGGCGAGGGAGAAGCCTCTGCTACGATTGTTAAAAAGGACAATATTGTATTAAACCGCAAGCCAGAAGTAAATATCACGGATCCAAAAGACGGCGCAACGGTTCAACAGGAAGAAATAACCCTGCGTGCGACGCTCAAAAATGTGCAAAACAAGGAACAGTTGGTGCTGATTGAAAATGGTGTGGCCGTGCGCAATTTTGAATTTGATTCAAAAGCCCAAACCCTGCGCGCCGCCCTGCGCCTGCGTACCGGCGACAATATCCTTACCGTTCGGGCCACCAATGCCGACGGAACCGATGAAGCGTCGGTAAAAGTGAATTATGAACAGCCCAAACCCAAACCAACCGTGCGCATCACCGACCCTGCTGCGTCAACAAGCACAAGCGCCAAGCCTGCTTATGCGGTACAAGCGGCAACAGAAAATGTTGCCACGCGCAACGATGTCACTTGCGAAGTCAACCGAATACCCGTTCCGTTTAATTTCGACAGTCGCACGGGTGTTGTTCGTTTGGACGCGACTTTGCGTGAAGGCGATAACATAGTTTCGGTGAAGGTTTCTAATGTGTCGGGATCCAACCAGGCGAGCTGCACCATTCGTTACGAGGCCGCTCAAAAACCTGAAGTCACGATTCTGACGCCTGAAAATGACTCCATTACCAAAAGTTTTTTAGGCGAACTGAACGCGCGCACCCGGAACGTAAAAGACAAATCCGAACTGACTGTTTTACTGAATGACAAACCGGTCATTTTCAATTTTAACAACTTAAAACAACAAATCACGGCGAGCCTGACATTTGCCGAAGGCGTCAATACGGTGCGGGTGCGCGCTAAAACGGCAGGGGGGGAAGCCGAAGCGATTTCAAAAATTCGTTATCTAAAAGCCAGACCGCCGGTGGTGACAATTATAGAGCCGAAGGATAAGTCCGTTACAGATCAACCAAAGGTGAAACTAACGGCCAAAGTAGAAAATATTTTAGGTAAAAAAAGTGTGCAACTACGTGTTAATAAATCAGTTGTACCAAATTTTGAAATTGATAAGGCCGGTAATATGACTGCCGAACTTATCCTGAACGCAGGCCCGAACGTAATACTGATCTCCGCCAACACACCCGACGGCGACGGGCAGGCATCGGTAGAAATAACGTACACGCCTGCGCCGCCTGTAGCCAAACCACAAATTACATTTATCCAGCCTGGGCGCCCTGGTTCTACGGTCAAAACGCAGTTGTTTGCCGTAAAAGCAAGCATCACAAGCGTTTCTTCCAAAGATCAAATCAAGTGTTTGATCAATGGAACGGATACCAAAACCTTTAGTTTCGATGGCCGCAGCCACACGGCGAGCATTGAGTTTTTATTAAAAGACGGAAAAAATACCATCAATTTCGAGGCTACGAACTCGGCGGGAACGACGTCGGCGCAAACCGATGTGACTTTTGCCAAATCATCGGTTTCAAAACCCGAATTGAAAATTGAATCGGTCGGTCAGCCGGTCGTAAGTCCGTTCAACCCGAATGTGGCCTCTACCAAAATATTCCTGTCTGTCAAAAATATTGAGAAAAAAGAGCAGATCAAGATCAAACTAAACGATTTACCGGTAACAAATTTCAATTTCGATCCGACAACAGGCAAATTGGATGTAAGTGTTTCACTCAAACGAGGCTCCAACCCGGTTGTGGTTCGGGCTGAAAATGAAGCCGGATCGGCAGAGGTGACAACGACAGTGAAATTTGAATAAGCCTGAATATCATTGCTTTTGCGCTGTTTCCTCCTTAGGATGCCAGCGCGGTCGCCAAAAATCATTCAACTGGATTGTAGCGGCAAAACTCAGGTTTTTGCTTACGAAAAGGTTGTGGTGCGACTCCGAATCGTCGAGATAAACATATTGTACGCCAAGGGTAAAGGCATGTACGCGCAACCCAAGGGAAAGGCCCGCTTCAGTTAAATGAAACGGGCTTTTTCGTTGGAGTTGCTCCAAGGCAAAACTTTCTGTCGGATCGCTGGTAATACGGACGTCAATGTTTCCGGTCGTAAATGATAAATTAGAAAAACGCAGGCCCCCAGATGCTTGAATCCATTTGCCCTGATA
>JBAXTB010000486.1:0-3813 GCA_037130425.1 Bacteroidota bacterium | reverse complement strand
TTCGACGCAGTTCCTTGTATTTCAATTAAATACATGCCCTGCGGCAGCCCGTTTAATTCCATTGCACGTTCATTCATACCCGCCCGGACGTCCACTTTTTCCGTGCGCAACAGCCTGCCCGTGAGGTCGTACAACTGCAGGGAAACGGACTCCTCCTGCGCGGCGCTGAAGCGTATGAACAGGCGCTCCTGCGCGGGCGAAGGGAACAGGGCGCTCACGTATAACGGCGCATCGGGACGAATGACCCGCACAATGGGCGAATAATGCCCCGTGCCGTCGAGGTTCTGCGACCAAAGTCGGTAATAGGCCGTGGGGAGCGGTTTTTCATCTGATAATTGGTAATCGCGTTGAACGGTCGATTGTACTTGCCCGATTTTGCGGCCAATTTCCGTCCAGTTGGATGCGCCATCGGGCGAACGATGTACGATATGCCAGGCCACATTGTATTCTGTGGCGGTTTGCCAATCAATGCGGTTGGCTTTTTGCTCGGCGCGGGCATTAAAACCCGTCAATTCTACTGGCAAGGGGGTATTCAGAAATACGCCCATGAGTTCCGAAAAACTATTGACGGAATATTGCAGATAAAAACCGTTGGTGCTGCCAATTTGAGTGGCTGCCGCATTGCTTATTGCGGTGTAGGTACCACTGCCGTTGTTGCTGAAGGAGCAATCTTCATTTGTACCGTCGTAATGCAGCGCATCTAAATCGTTGATGGTGATGTTGTTGTTGCCAAGCAGCGATTGCAGGGCTGTCAAATCGCTTTGTTTGTAAAACATACGCACCGTCACCGCAGAATTAGGCGCGACCGTGCTTTGAATATCATAATAGCGGCCCATGTAATAGTAATTGCCGGTGGCATGGCCGGGATTGCTGCTGTTTGCTTTAAGTGTGACCGTGCCCAAATTCTGGCTGGTTTTAATTGCGCCCACCAACTGACCGATCTCGATGCCGGTTGCATTGGTGTAAATATTCCACCAGCGGTTTGGGTCGGAGGTGCCATTGACCGAACTCAGCGTGTAGCCGGTACAGGTGCTGCTCAAACTTGCGGTTGTTACCGATTCGGTGAGCATAATTTGAAATGAACCGTCGTTGGTACCGTAGCCGTCGGCCTGAATATAGTAGGTTTCGCCTTCATTGAGGCCCGAATAATACAATATGGAATTCCAGCCATTGCCCTGCGTGCCATTGTCATCGTCGCTGATGAGCAAGGAAAAAGTGCTGAAATTGCTTGCATTGGTCACCTTGTACAGCGCCAGTTGCGTATCAGAATTACCGCCTTGCGGCAAAAAATCGGTATTAATGGTAACCGTTCCCGAAGCGGGGGCCTGGAATTTGAACCAAATCGTATTGGTTATGCTATTACCCCAGCGCCCGGGCGAAACCGCCGGATTCGGTTCGCCGCTTTGGATCGTTGTGCCGCCGTTGTTTACATCGTACAGAATATCAAACGATAAGAGAATCGCGTCCACGGCATTGTCGTTGGTAATGACCGTCGTGAACTCGCTGGGGCCGGTCCAGCCGCTGTTTCCTGAATTGGGCGGCGCGCATACCGAACGCACGTACCATTGATAAGTGGTGCTGCCGCTCAGACCGGAGAGGGTATAAAAGTTGGTGCTGGTCGTAATTTGCGTACCGCTGGTTAAAGGGTCAAATCCGGGCGAACCGTATTTGATTTGCCAGGATGTTGCGTTTTGGTTTTCAGTCCATGACAACAAGGCACTGTTTCCGGTAATATTTGAGGTGATTTGGCCGCTTGGTTTGGCGCAGTTTGATACGGTTTCAAAAAAGATACCTGTGACAAAATCAGAAGAACCGCTTGCGCAAACGCCTTGTAATTCAACCATATATCGTTGGCCCGGCTGCAAACCTGACAAGGAATAAGAAGTTCCAGTCAAGTTCGTAATGTTGGTCCAAGTAGCCGCATTGTAACCACGATAGCGCAGGGTGTAGGTATTGTTGCCCGCCCCGGCCGTCCAGGTAAAAGTAGCGCCGCTGCTGGTCGGCGTACCCGACAGGGAAAAATTACTTGGGGCCGCGCAGGGATTGCTGGTGCAGGTAGCGGACAAACAAGTAGCGCCGCTCACGCCCGTGCGCACGGCATTGCCCGGGTAAGGGCCGAATCCGTTGTTAAAATTGATGCCCACGCCATTGACCAAATGGCAATAACTCATAATCGTGCCGCCATTTGTGGGCGGCGGCCCTTGCGCACAACCGCCCTCTGTTGCATAACAATTGTCGAGCGCGCCGATGGGCCAGCCGCACCATTGGGTATGGTTGGAACCCAGGTTATGGCCGATTTCATGCGTGACCACCATTACCGTCCAGGAATAGGTCGGAAAATTATTATAAGTTGGGTCAATATCGCTGTAGCCGTAATTGGCCCCGGGATTACAAAGCACGGTTAAAAACGCAATACCGCCCAATCCGCCCGGATCCATCGCGGCCAAATGCGCAATATCGCCGTTAAAACTCGTGCGGGTAGCCTGAAACGCGTACAAGGCATCTGAGCTGGTGCCAGAAGGGTAGTCGTCTGGCGTGGCCCAAACATATATTTGTGAAATGACAATGCTGATTTGCTCGTTTTGGTACAAGGTCGCCACCGAATTAAAAAAACCGGTGATGTAATTAACCGTAGCCGAAACAGAGCCTTTGTTGACATACAAGCCGTTATCGGCCTCAAAATAGACCCGCACGCAACCATTTACATTGTTAATGCCCCGGTCATCGGCGCCGACGGCTTCTGTAATCGGGCCGTCGGGTGTGCCGCAGGCCGCGCTGATGTTTTTGGTAAAATCACGATCGGAAAACAGGACATAGTTCGAGGTATTTCCCGGCACGTCCAATTTGCCGAGGTTGAGCGTGCCGTCTTCCGGATGGGCGATCATCCCCATAATTTCGTCGTTAAAAAAGCTGATGGCTGCGAGCGTTTTCGGATTACCTTTGATCGCGCCCCGGTAATGCAGGCCCGGCGTATAATCCACCGTTTGGCCTGGCTGGTCGTTGCGCACCACGGAAAAATCGGGCGCAACCACCGTTTGGCGTACCAATTCGACCGACAATATACCGCCTTTGTAGGGGAGTTGCAGTTCCATGCGTTCGGGTTTTTCCTGCATCAAAGCCTGCAACGCAAGGGGATCGAGGCTCAAATAATCGGCCCTTGTCACCGGCGCATTTTGAATGTCGGCCGGTTTCGCCATGCTGGAAAACGGCTGCCTTACCGAAAAACTAAACCCTAATTGTTTTTGTTGCTGTACGAGGGTTCCGACCGGAATTACTTGAGCAAGAACAGGGAAAGCAAGACAGAAGAACAGAAAAAAAGTGCTTGTTTTGCGCATAATGGAATCGTTAAAACGTGTTGATTAGCACAAACTTAACAAAGGTTTTATTTTTAAACTCAAAAACATGGCAGAAACGAATTTTCGAATATTACAACCGCGCAAGCGCATCGCGCTCGTGGCGCACGACCACCAAAAAGACGACCTAATTGACTGGGCCTTGTACAACCGCGAAACCTTGTCGAAGCACGAGTTGTATGCCACCGGCACGACCGGTTCAATGGTGGAAAACGCGCTTGATTTGCCGGTCACGCGTATGTTGAGTGGCCCCTTAGGCGGCGACCAACAGATCGGCGCCATGATTGCCGAAGGAAAAATTGACATGCTAATTTTTTTCTGGGATCCGATGGAAGCCCAGCCACACGACCCCGACATCAAGGCCCTGCTCCGGCTTGGCGCGGTGTGGAATATCCCGATTGCCTGCGACCGTTCGAGTGCCGATTTTATGTTGAGTTCGCCGCTGATGCAGCAGGCGTAT
>JBAXTB010000485.1:0-3842 GCA_037130425.1 Bacteroidota bacterium | reverse complement strand
CCTACCTCCCCGACCGATCAATCACCGTCGCGCTCGCCTGCTGTGTGCCGAATAACCAGATGTCCTGGATGTTCACATGCGGCGGGCGGGTGGCGATGAAATAAATGGTCTCTGCCACGTCGGAGGCTTTGAGCGGCTGGAAATCGTTGTAGATCTTGGCTTTTTCCGCGTCGCCGTCAAAACGGTTCAAGGCAAATTCGGTTTCTTCCACATGGCCCGGACTCACCTGGCTCACGCGGATATTGAATTTGTGCAAATCTAAGCGCATGGCGCGGCTGAGGGCTTCCACGGCAAATTTGGTGGCACAATACACGTTTCCGTTTACATACACTTCCTTACCCGCGCTGGAGCTTAGGTTGATGATATGCCCCCGGCGGCGCTGCACCATGCCCGGCGAAACCGCGCGGGTTACGTACAACAAACCTTTCAAATTGGTATCGATCATGGTTTCCCAATGATCGATGTCGCCTTCGTGGATGGGGGACAGGCCCTTGGCGCCCCCGGCGTTGTTAATCAGCACATCAATGTTTTGCCAATCTTCCGGAAGATGGTCGATGGTGGCTTGTACGGTCGCTTGGTCGCGCACATCAAAGGGCAACAGGAGCACATCGCTTTGGAAATCCTGCTGCAATTGGGTTTTTAATGCGCTCAAACGATCTTCCCGTCGGCCGGTCAGGATGAGTCGGTGGCCGTTGGCGGCGAATACTTCGGCGGTTGCCCGACCGATGCCGGAACTTGCGCCGGTAATCATAACCGTCAGTATTTCCTTCGGTTTAGGCGTTGGGCGCTCCATTGGTTGCGGCGCTGCGGGAGCGGGTTCTTCGGTTGGAATGATCGTCGGTTCGGGAATAATTGGTTCAGGATGAACCGGTTGTAAAAACTGCGCGTCGCGCTCGTGCGTGCGCAAGGCAGGATCAATTTCAAGCGCTTTTAAATAATAGGATTCCGCAAGCGCCTTGTCTTCTTTTTGTGCCGATTGATCGGCAAAGGCAAGCAGCACCTCGGTATCGTTGGGATTTTGCTCCAAGGCTTTTTGCAGGTAAAGCAGGCCGGTTTCCTTGTAATCGCGCAGGTGCTCATTGGTCATCAAACCTAATTTCCGGTAAATATTCGGGAAATTCGGATTGATTTCTACCACGCGATCCCAGCAGTATTTTGCAAACAAGTAATCGCCTTTTTCAGACGCCATATCGCCCATGAGGTCGTAGGAATGGGTTTCATTGGCTGTAATGTCGTTTTGCGTTATTACTTCCGGGGCGATTTGCGTGGGTTGTGCGGGCGCAACTTCGGGTTCTTCCGGAACAACTTTGAACTGTTGTTGCGCATTGGCAAAAGCCGTCTTAAGCGCCTCATTATCAGGATGTTGTTCCTGCGCCAGGGTAAGCAGTTCCATGCCGCGTTCCAAATGGCCTTTTTCCAGCCAAAACCAGGCGTCCCGGATGGTTTGCTCTATTTCTGTTTCCGTGTAGCCGCTGTCTTCCTGTTCCGGATCAATCATTTCAGCAGCAGTTTCCGTTGCTTCAAGATGGGCCGCCGTGCTGAGCGGAACTTCAAATGGTTCTTCGTTGGCCAATTCGTCCAGCAGGCTGTTCATTTCAGAAAATTCCGGCTCCGGTTTAGGCGCATCAATCGGTATCGGCGTAAGCGCCCCGGAGATGGTCGGGATATTGAGTGCCGGCTCCGGTTTTTTAGGCGGCTCAACTTGCTGCTGTTCAAGGCTTGATAATTGCCGGTATTGTTCATGCCATTGGCTTAGCCCGAACCGATTGAAAAATGCGGAATAAGCATCGGCTTCTAATTGTGGCCATTCAATATAACCGGTTTCGCGCAGCAGGGTGATAAGTTCACCAATTTCATTGGCAATGTTGCGGGTCGCTTCTAATTTAGGCCCAAGCAGGGCTTTTTCTTCCGAATTATTGCTGTGGAGTTGCTGGCTGCTCATATCGAGCCAGGCATTTTGCCAGAAATTCATGTATTGCAGCGCATACACCATCCGGTCGAAATGCGTCGTAACCGGTTCGAAATATTGTCCGCCGTCTTTGCTTATCCGGCCGTCGGCAATGGCAATCACGACCTGATTCTTACTCAATAATTCAATTAACGCCTGCCGTAAACCCGTTAAACAAGCTTCACTTTTCAACAAATTATCCGTTACGATCAATAAAACCGGCTCGGTGCATTGTTGTAATTGTTGGGCAAATGTACCGTAAGGTGTTTCCGGCGTGTCGGTGATGTGTTCAAACGGAATACCGATCTGGATAAGCCTGCGATCAAGTTGGGTAGCCAGTTCGGCTTGTTCATGGCAATAGGCGAGGGCAATGCGATTCATTTTATTCAGCGGTTAATGCAGTCAGGAATGCGCTAAAATCTTTTTGAAAGTCTTCAAATTTGGAAGTAGCTGGTCCGTCGAAACCCGTATGGATGCGGCGTACCTTATTTTTTTTGTCTACGATAATCATGGTGGGAAAGGCCGAAACATTGCTCAACATGGGGAAAAATGCTGTTGCTTCTGCCGTACCTGCCTTGCCGGCATAGACGACCGGATAGGGCAAATTTAGGACTTTGCGATAATTTACGAGTTGCGCATTGGCTTGGGCGATGTCTTTATTGCGCTCAAAAGAAAACGCCGTAACGGCAATTTGATTGGCCATTTCCGGGTGCGTTTTCAAAAAATCGCGCAAAAACAACTGTTCGTCCTTGCAATTTGGGCACCAGGTACCTGAAATGGTGAAAATTTTCACTTTACCGTCGTATGCGGGCGATGGGAATTTCAAATCCTGCCCTTCCGGCGTTTTTACATCAAAGGTGAAAGCGCCGGCTGTTTTGAGCGTCGTCAGCGAATCGGGGTTGCCCAATTTGAAATTCGGGTCTTTCCAGGCCGTCCAAAGGGTTTGGCTGTGTTTGCCCGAACGGAACTCGCCTTGCAAAGTATCGTTTGAAATTTTGCCGCTAAACAAAAACGCGTGCGCGCCGTCAAAACAAGACATCCAGAATTTGCGGCCCTGCACGGTACCTTCCAAATAGCGATAGTCGCCCGATTCGGTGCGGAACGTGCCTTCGAGGTGATTGCCGTTTTGTTTTAGTTCGGCGATGGCTTTTTCAGGTTTTGCATCCTGTTTTTCTACGCCAAACAATGCCGCCCAATTACCGGTAATATCGCTGATCGGTTTTTCATTCAAGGGCGTGAAGCGGTAACCCCGGCCTGCGTGGGCATAAAACGGAATCCGGTAGTTGTCTTTTGTGGTCACGACCCATTCGCCCTGCATGACGCCGCCGCGAATTTCAGCATGAATATAGGATTGATATTCAGGGAAATACATGTTCATCGTGTCGCGCGCCTGCATACGATCGCGCCCGTAACGAATGCTGTCGCAACGAATACGTTCTGAGCCGTTGATAAATTCCACGTAAAAACGCTCGTTATCAATATAGGTTACATTGAACTGAAAAGGTAGTTCACCGTCTTTAAATTGATCGGTCAACAGGATCACGGTGTCTTTTTTATGCACCGGAATTTGAAAATGTTCGAGCGATAGAACGCCGCGCCAAAGTCCGGGCGCAACCCGTGTGTAAGAATGATCGGCAGACAGGCAACCAGTCAGCAAAAGCCCGAAAAAAGCGGCAAATACGGTAGCCGCAACGAATTTGTACATAGATAAAAAGTTAAGGGAGGCGGATGCCGGCAAAGGCGCCGGGTATCGATCTCTATACGCCGTCGCAATCGGTTTAATACAAATGATATTAAAAATTTCAACTGCACTAAACCGATTGCTTTGGCGTATATACACCGTCGCAATCGGTTTAATACAAATGATATTAAAAATTTCAACTGCACTAAACCG
>JBAXTB010000484.1:0-3871 GCA_037130425.1 Bacteroidota bacterium | reverse complement strand
AATCCTGAAAGGATTGTATGTAAAAACGCTATAAAAACACATAAAATCCCTTCGGGATTTGGAAAAAAGGAACCTCGAACGTTGCTATAAACATATAATCCCTTCGGGATTTTTTTGATGGTAGATCGTTACGATTCATTTATATTTTATACCTTCTGCAAGTTCTCGCTCCAAATTACGCCGTGCCTGCGCTTCGTATTGTTCAAAAAAGAAAGGCGTTTTAAAAATTCGTTCCATAAGCAAAAAGTGGCGCAGGACTTTTTTACGTCCGGGGCTGTATAAAAAATCGGGGTAACGGGCGTACTCGCGGCGCACCTGAAGGGCGTATTGCTCGTATTGCGACCAAGGAAACCCCAGGATGGACAAGTCGGCGTCGGTAAACAGATTCGTGTCCGAGTCTTCGCTGATTTGGTGGCCCTGGGTGGCTAAAATGATGGTTTTGCAATGGCTGATTTCTGTTTCGGGCACACCTAATGCGCGCATTTTTTCGACGGCCAAGGTGGCGCTTTTTGCTTCATTATCCTGTTTGGCCGGGTTGTAAATCACATCGTGGTAGTATAAGGCAAACAAGACGGCATTCCAGTGTTTGACTTGGTTTTGCACGGCGAGCAGTTGTTCCAGCAGGTTTTCAAGGTGCTGTACATTGTGGTAATGCCTTCCTTTTTCCGAATAAGATCGAGTGATTTCCTCCCAGTATTGGTTGATTTGGGTGGAATCAGCGGAGTATTGGGGAAGCAGGGTTGAAAAGGTTTGTTGCAGAAGCATGGCGTATTTTCATTTCACTCCCAAAATTAGGTAGTTCGGTTCGGTTTTTTGGCGGCGAAGTATTTCAGCGGGCTTTCTTTGTTCCAGAATACTGAACGCCGCCTGAAAGGCATCATTAATTGTCATACTGAGCGCTGAGTGTGAATAGCCTAGGCCGACGGCCATGCATAAAACTATACAGCGCGAAGTAAATCACATCCTATCTATATGGAAATTCTGTCTAAATTATTGCTTTTCACCCACATTGCGGCTGGCGCAGTTACTTTGCTGAGCGGTCCAGTGGCCATTTTTTACAATTTTAAGGATCCGCGCAAGCACCGGGCGGCCGGGAAATTGTTTTTTTACGCCATGTTGGTGGTTTGTTTTTCGTCTATCGCGGGTTTTATCAAACGTCCGGATCAGCTGTTTTACCAGTTTTTGCTTGGAATCGCTTTGCTGGTATTGGCCGGCATTTTACGCGGCGTACGGGCTGTGATGTTGATGAAAGGCGGTAAAGTGACGCGTTTTGATTTTGCGTACAGCATATTACTCGGCGTATTGGGCGTGCTGATGCTCGGTCAGGCGGGACGTTTAATAGCGCAAAATGTGTTCATAGCAATGCCGATCCTGTTCGGAGTATTTGGGTTGAGCGCCTTGTCCAATTCATATCGAAATATTCGGATTTTTACAAACCCTGCGCGTATGCGCGCGAATGACTGGATGCGCCTGCATTTACATTCTATGGTGGGCGCGTTTATTGCCTCCAGCACAGCGTTTACCGTGAATGCGGCACACTTCCTGCCTTGGTATATGCAGTGGTTCGGGCCAACCTTGTTGCTCGTGCCGATCAATATTTATTTCGGTCGGAAAGTAAAAAGTATGGCGCAAACGGCTTAATTACCACTGTTATGCCTTGAAAATAAGCGCAATACCGAATGCTATTGTAATGACAATCAGGCCGGTATAAAATACCTGATAACAAAGCGCGAGGTAGCGGTATTTGCGGTGCAAAGAAACGCCAAGCCAGTATAAATCGCGTGAAAAGGCCTCCTGGCGCGCTTCCGGGTTCATCATAAGCCCATTCAATTGTTGGTCGAATTCCATTAAACTGAACTGGGAATAATCTCCAAAGAACAACCAATTAATGGACTTTTTCTTCCTGGCTGGCGGTGAAATGCCGGGCCTTGTGGCTAAAATCGCCAGAATAATGCAGGTCATACACATAAGTACCAGCAAAATATCCGGCACGACAAACGCATGAATATGGGCCAGAAAACCCATTTTTTTCTTGGTAACGACCGATGAAAGCACAAAAGTATTGATGCCCAACATAAAATGCGCCTTGTGGTCGGCTACCCGGCTAAGGCTCAGGTGCGTGCTGTATGCAATCCGAAAAAGAGAATCGCCGCTTTCTTCTTTTACCTTGACGGCTTCTATTTCGGCAATCAACGCCGCAAAGTTTTCTACAGCCTGCTTATTAAAACTGGAATCGGAGAGCGTCATCGACATCGCACGGAAGATTATTGAAAGAGAATCATTCAAATGTAAAGGCCCTCAAAGAAACGCATTGCCGAACTAAACAGCATTGGCGCGTCAGGACTTAACAGGTCAAATGGACAAAATCTGACTTAAAAGATTTGCAAAGATCGTTTTCGGATTTAAAACTTGCACCTTTTAAACGGTTTATCTTGATTTATCATATTTTTCAGGATATTCTGAAAACAAAATATGCCCAAACTGTATTTAATTTGCTGCTAAACAGATGCTCAAACAAAACCGGCGGAGAACCGGCACGGTGTCTTAAAAAATTGGCGTAACAAATGGATATTCAGGAAGGCAAAGCAAAGTTTATCGAATCATGGGGTAAAATGGCCAGCGATTGGGGCATCAATCGGACGATGGCGCAAGTACATGCCCTGCTGCTGATCGCACCTGAAGCCCTGACCGCCGATCAGGTCATGGAGGAATTGGATATTTCGCGCGGCAATGCCAACATGAACCTGCGCGCCCTGATGGATTGGGGGCTGGTACACAAACAATTAAAATCCGGCGAACGCAAGGAGTTTTTCTTCGCGGAAAAAGATATGTGGACGGTTGTCCGCCAGATCATCATCAACCGCAAAAAACGGGAACTGGAACCCATGATTAAGGTGCTCGACGAGATCGCCGGGGTAGAAGCCAATTGCCCGGAATCGGAGCATTTTTGCGAAGTGGTACAGGATATTCGCAAGTTTTCGCATAAAGCCAACCAAACCCTCGATACGCTGATTAAGGCCGAATCGAACTGGTTTACCAATATGGTGCTGAACATGGTGCGATAAGCGCATCCGCCAGTTGTAGGCCCGAGCCGCAGTATTTGTAAAAAACAGACTTCGTTTTTAACATATATTGATCCGGCGCGGGCATTTTTTTTGCCGGAATTTTCCATTGTACAAAACGACTGAATCCGTGGTTTTCTACGTCGCTTTCTAAAGGTTCGGAGGCGATGAGGCCGTAACCGTGGATGGCGCCTTGCTTTTTATGCACCGCCACCACAAGATCGGCGTATTTGACCGACATGCAATACCGGTGCAGGCGCGCACGTAAACCACTCGATTGTCGGGCGTTCCAGTTTGCAAACGCTTGCGCATCCCAGGCTGATTGTTGTTGCCAATAGTCGTGTCCACCTCCGCGCAGATAATGTCGTTGCTGTGTGCGGCATTGCTGCCAAAGGGCATCATCCATCACAGCAATCCACACCTTGGCGCCGGAAACAATGCGTTGGCGTAGTTCGGCGGGCGACCAGATAAGTGGTTGGAAAAGTTGGGTAAAACTGCTGTTTTTGGGTGTTTTGCTTGTTCTCAATGTCGAAAACAAGGCGCAATGCTGCATTAAGGTATTAAACGCAAGGGAAAATTCCTGCACGGCGTGTTTGTCGTCCGACACTAAAACCGCGTCGAAATGATTGGCGCGCGTCCAGTTGTAGGAGCCTGTCAGCAATTTTTGTTCGTCGGCGATGGCAAATTTGTGGTGCATTAAATCGGGTTTGGCGTACCCGTACACGCGCGCGCCGACTTTTTCCAAACCGATAAAATCCAGGCCTTCGGGATGAAAATTAACCTGATCGTAGTTGAGGATGATTTCAATG
>JBAXTB010000483.1:0-3887 GCA_037130425.1 Bacteroidota bacterium | reverse complement strand
CGAGGTTGTAAATATGTAAAATCTACTAAAAACCTCGGAGAGGTTCAACATTGGTCATCCCGGCAGTACCGTCGAGGTTGTAAATATGTAAAATCTACTAAAAACCTCGGAGAGGTTCAACATTGGTAGCAATTGATTGATTATTAAACGGTTACGACCTCGGAGAGGTCGCACATTGGTTTTGGGTATTCGCGGGAAATGAACCAATGTTAGACCTCTCCGAGGTCTGGTAACAACCTGATTATCAATTGCTACCAATGTTGGACCTCTCCGAGGTCAGGCATAGATCGTTTGGGATGAAGGAGTCGCGCGTCCTGATTGTTCAAACCCATAAAACCTATTGCGCTGCGCTCGGTCTTCGTTTCCCTTCAACTCAATGCCAAACGACTGCCGCGCTTGCGTCTTCCCCGATCTATGATGCGGGACAGGTTCGACCAAGCGCACGCAGCGCGCGATGCTAAATGCTTCACAATCAATTCCTTATGAAAGGAAGCGCTCACATTGCTTGCGCTTGGTCGAACCTGTCCCGCATCATAGATCGGGGAAGACACAAGCGCGGCAGCAGTATGGCATCGTGCTAGGGGAAAGAAGGCACGCACGAGGGTCTACCGGCATTCCGCATAGAGTGTCGTAACAAGGCAGTTACCCAGCCCATTATTACTGATTTAAAAGCGCTGAACCGACAACTGCGGGAAAAATCACGGGCTTTTTTAGATCGCCTGATGTAGGAAAAAGATAACGCGCAAAATATTATTCTAATGACCGCGCGTATTGTCGGCGTGACTGCGAGTCGCACCGACAATTATGCACGATCTCAGCATTTGATTTGGCGAAAAAATCTCATGTTACTTTATGATGCAGCCCTCAAATGCGTATTCATCCGCCCCACACAAAAACACGCACAAACAAAACTTGCCAAACCAAGCAAACTTGAGTAAATTTGCAATTCAATTGCAAATTTACTCAACTATTCATTATGTTCGTTCAACGGGAAATCACCAAAATGATCCGCCAAACCCACGATTGGTACCCGATCATTTACCTTGGCGGCCCGCGCCAGTCCGGCAAAACTACGTTGTTGAAAAACATGTTCCCGGATCTGCCTTATGCAAGCCTCGAAGACCCAGACGTTCGGTTAATTGCCGAAGAAGATCCCCGGCGTTTTTTGAATTCCTTCCCGGAAGGCGGTATTTTGGATGAAGCCCAACGGGCGCCGCATTTATTTTCCTATTTACAAACGCTGGTGGATGCCAAAAAATCGTTGCGTTTTGTGTTGTCCGGCTCTCAAAATTTCCTGCTGATGGAAAAAATAAGCCAGTCGCTTGCAGGCAGGGTCGGCATTTTGAATTTACTCCCGTTTGCGTACCCTGAAATTGCCGCTACAACGGACATTCCGGACCATGAATCATTTGTTTGGCGCGGCGGTTATCCGGCCTTGTTTGAAAAAAATGTACCGCAAGATGTTTTTTTTAACAATTACCTGCAAACTTACCTTGAACGCGATGTGCGCTTGCTCAAAAACGTAGGCGATCTTTCGCAGTTTGCCCGATTTATGCGCCTCTGCGCCGGCCGAACGGGCCAACCGCTCAATATGTCCACTTTAGCCACAGATACAGGCGTATCGGTCAATACGATTAAAGCATGGCTTTCTGTACTGGAAGCCTCTTATTTGGTGTTTTTCCTGCAACCCTACCATTCCAACTTGAACAAGCGGATAACAAAATCACCAAAACTATACTTTTTTGACACGGGGCTTTTGTGCTATCTGTTGGGCATCTCCGCACCCGCCCAATTAGATACACATCACTATTTCGGGAATATATTTGAGAACGCAATCATCTTGGAATTGTACAAAAAACGCATAAGCCAAGGCAAACGCCCTGCGTTTTGGTTTTGGCAAGACCAACATAACAACGAAGTGGATTTGCTTATCGAGGAAAACGGAACGCTCACGGCCATTGAAATTAAATCAAGCCAAACCTATAACACGCGCCTGGTATCCGGCTTGAAAAAATGGCAAGAACTGACCGGCACGCCTGCGGAGCGCCAGTTTCTCGTTTTTGCGGGTACCCAAAACCTGTTATTGGAAACCGGAAGATTGATCCCTTGGCGGGAAGCAATTCAAACGATTTAAGCCCCATTTTATTTGTGCAGGTAAAGAGAAGGGCTGACTTTGAGTCAGCCCTTCTCTTTACCTAAACCGCCAAGCCCTCCTGCAACGTCGACAGGCTGTCAGCCCTTCCGACGTTATACCCCCCCTACAACCTCCGCACCTTCACATTCTTATACCAAACCCCGTTCCCATGATCCTGCAACGAAATCCGCCCTTTACCCGACCTGCCGAAACCCGGAAAATCCTTGAACTTACTGCCTGCAATCAGTTTGGGCCATTCCGGGCTGTTCATGTCGTATTCCACTAATTTGCGGTTGTTGAGCCAGTGTTCCACCTTGCCTTTGTTGGATACTAAGCGCACGTGGTTCCAGTTGCCGGCCGGTTTTACGGTTTCGTATTTACACGGAATCAGGTCGTACAGATCGCCGGCGCGGTGCTTGGGAATGCGGGCGTCGGGGTGACAACTGTTGTCGAGCACCTGCATTTCGGGGCCGGTTTTCCAGACGTAATCGTATTTGGACGGGTTTTCTATCACGTTGTAGATAATGCCGGAATTGCCGCAGGGTTCAATTTTCCAGTCCAGTTCCAGTTCAAAATCCTGGTATTCCTCGGCGGTGAGGATGTCGCCGCCGCCTTCTGATTGAAAGCCACCCTTGGGATCGGGGCGTTTGTCGAGGTAAATGGCGTTGTCGTTGATGACCCAGGAGGAGCCGATGGTCGTTTTGCCGTAATTATGCCAGCCGTTCAGGGTTTTACCGTCGAATAATAAGGTCCAACCGGCGGCTTTTTCTTCGGCACTGAGTTCATTATCAGCGGTTTGTGTAGCCGCAGCAGGGCGCTCTAATTTTACCCCCGGATCATTGGCCGGGATGGCGTTCATGGTGTACCAAGCATCGGTCGTCCAGATTTCATGGCCAAGCGCGCTGAGGGGCAGGTTGTGCAGTTGAATGTACACGACATTGCCCGCTTTGATGCCCGGAATTTCAAGAAATACCTTTTTGCGGTCGGCGCTGACGCTGGCGGAACTGACGGGCAAATTCATTTCGTCCATTTTGGGGCCGCCGTACTGGTTGGTGGGTTTGTACCACCATTGTTTTACCAAATAATTGGCCGGGTTCCAGCCATCACCGGGGCGCAGGGGTTCGGTGAATTCGATTTCCACGCCGTTGCTTTTGGCGCGCACGGCCAGCATTTCAAACACGGAATTGCCGTTGTATTTCAAGCGTTGCAAGCCATACCAAAGTTTGCCTTCCTGGCTCCAGTTGCCGGGGTTGCCGATGCCGCCCACGTACAAAGCGCCGTCGGGGCCCCACACGAGGCGGTTGGTACCGGCTTCAAGGCCCTGGGTGAATTTGAACACGCAGCCTTGGTAATTGCCGTTTATTTTTTCAATAAATTCCCGTTGCAAACCGCCGTAACACACGTCGCCCTGAATGAGTTGGCCTTTGTAGGGGCCGTCGTTTAACACCGTGGGCTGCGTGGGGGAATTGCCGATTTCATCTTGCGGCAACCAAACGACCGGCAATTGAACCGGCATTTGGGCCACCGCCGCGCTATCAACGGCATAAGAGCCAAAAAACGCGCCCTCTTTTACATGCACGATTTTGGAAGCCGGCAGCCAATCGCCCTGGTTATCGGCCACAAAAATCTCGTTGTCCGGCCCGATGCCGATGCCGTTTGGCGTGCGCAGGCCGCGCGCGATGAACTCAATGCTGCCGTCTTTGCGACTGATGCGCACCACTTTGCCGCGATCGGGGATTTGCGGACGCGCGCT
>JBAXTB010000482.1:0-3927 GCA_037130425.1 Bacteroidota bacterium | reverse complement strand
TTCACCGATGGCGCATTTTCTATGGACGGCACCATTGCCCAATTGGATAAAATCTGTGACCTCGCCGACCAATATGAAGCAATGGTTGGCATCGACGAATGCCATGCTTCGGGTTTCTTAGGCAAAACCGGTCGCGGTACCCACGAATATCGCGGCGTCATGGATCGTGTTGACATTGTAACCGGTACCCTTGGCAAAGCCCTTGGCGGCGCCTTGGGGGGCTTTACCTCCGCGCGTAAAGAAATCGTAGAAATGCTCCGTCAGCGTTCGCGTCCGTACCTGTTTTCCAACACTTTGGCCCCGGCCATTGTGGGCGCTTCCATCAAGGTGATGGAATTGCTCAGCGGCTCAACGGCCCTGCGCGACAAATTGGAAAATAATACCCGCTGGTTCCGCAAAGCCATGACTGAGGCCGGGTTCGACATCATTCCGGGCGAACACCCGATTGTGCCGATTATGTTATACGACGCCAAATTAGCCCAGGATTTCGCGCGCGCGCTCCTGAGCGAGGGCATTTACGTGATCGGATTTTTCTATCCGGTGGTGCCGCAGGGCAAGGCGCGTATCCGCGTGCAATTGAGCGCTGCGCATGAGCAGGAGCATTTGGAAAAAGCGGTGGCGGCGTTTACGAAGGTTGGTAAGGAATTGGGGGTGATTAAATAGAATTTGCTGATTGCGAGGGGGATGGGACGCGGACCCCTGCGGAGCAATGTCGTTGAGTTAAGGATTTAAGATTACATGATTTAAGATTACATGATTTAAGATGTAGTCGCGTATTTCTGGTTATTGTGGTTGCTTTATTCGAATTTGTAACGGAAATGGGCGCTTGCGGGAAAGGATTGGCCTTTCGAAATGCTAAGCGTTACCGCACCATCTAAAATCTTAAATCATGTAATCTTAAATCTCAAATCCTTAAGTCAATGACATTGCCCTGCGGGGCGCATATTTTAAAAGGATTTTTTGCCGCTTGCGAGGGGATGGGACACGGATGAGGCTGTCTCGTAAGCATTAATTGATTTTGGAAGGCCAAATATTATTTTGGAAAAAGCCACTACTCATTTGATGACTCAAAGTCATCTGGTGAGTAGTGGCTTTTTCCAAAATAATATTTTATGTTGTAAGGAGCCTGCTTAGTTATGAGACAACCTCATCGTATATAGCGACAGTTATCCTTGTGCCGGTTATCCTTGGCTGCCCTTGACATACATCAGGATCTGTAACAATGTATTTGTAGTCCGAAAATTGCATAGATTAACTTTTGAAATAAAAAGTCAAGACAATATTGATTACAAAGTTAGTAGTTTCGCAAATTTTTAGCAAATATTTTTTGCAAATACGCAACCTTAGGCGCTGATACAACGTGTTGAGCTAGGAACTTCACCCTTCTATTCACCATAATTGTACTTATGAAATTTAAACTGTTCCTATTGAGCGGCCTGCTTGTATGCGTATTGGCCGCGTTTACCATTCAAAGAAATTTGAAAGGCTCTGGCGTATGCGTTGCGTGTGAAAGCCTGAGCGGACTTGAAAAAGTGGTGTGCTTGGTTGAAGATTTTAAGTCTTCGCTTACCGCTACCCAATTGAGCGCTGCCCAACTCAGTTACAACCTCACCAACGCTGCCAAGTGGTCGAACTTACCGGTTAACCTGGCGCCGCGAATTGGCGTGCGTTTTGGCGATTTGAATGCCGATCAATTGACCAAAGCAAAGGCTATTTTACAGGAAGTGCTGGGCAAAAAGGCCAATGAAGGCTACGATGAAGCCGCCCAATTGTGGCTGGCCGACCAGTATCTTTCCCAAAATGGCGGGGGCAACAACTATGGTTCAGCCCAGTATTATATGGCCTTTTTGGGCACACCGAGCACCACTGGCGCCTGGGAACTGCAATCCGGCGGCCACCACCTGGCGGTTGCAGAGACTTATGGCAACGGCGCGCTGACCGGCGCAACGCCTTCTTTCCGCGCTGTAGAGCCTTTCGCAGCCTTTACCATCAATGGCGGTACTTATCAGCCCATTGTACAGGAACGCGACTCTTTGGCCGCCATGCTTGCCTCCCTGACTACTGCGCAACAGGCTACCGCCAAATTGGGCACCACTTACAACGACATTACGCTTGGCCCAAACAAAGACTGGCAGTTTCCAACCACCAAATCAGGGATCAAATGCAGCAACTTAGATGCTTCCCAGAAGCAAAAGGTGCTGGCCGCCATTCGCACGTATGTAAATGATATTGATTCAATAAATGCAGCGGCTTATATGGCGTTGTACACGGCGCAGCTCGACGACACCTATATCAGTTATGCCAATAATATTGCTTTGACGCAAACAAAAGATTATGTGCGCATTGATGGGCCGCGGGTTTGGATTGAATACTCCACGCAGGGCGGCATTGTGTTAAGCGCGCCGCACCCGCACTCGGTTTGGCGCGACCACCAATCTGATTATGGCGGTTTGGGAAATCCAAACAGCGCTACGCAGGACATGCATGCATTTGATGGGAAATTGTTGCTTTTCCCTAATCCAAGCAGTTCCGTGACCCAGGTGCAGTTGGAATTACCACAAGCAGCTGTTTTAGGCATTGCTGTGTACAATCAGCAAGGGCAGCAAGTGTTGGGCGAACAACGCTACAATGTGACGGAGGGCAGCCACGTTTTACCCATCAACGTACAAAACCTGCCTGCTGCAGAATATCAATGCGTCTTTTCCTTTAAAAATGCCGATGGCAGCCTTGCGCGCGCGACCCGTCAGTTGAGCAAAATATGATTGAGTTGCGCATGAAATTCCTTCCAACGCTCCTGTTGTTGCTTTTTGCCGACATGTTGTGGGCGCATCCGATGCCCAATTCCCTGATCGGCTTGCGCGTAGGCGCGCAGGAATTGTTGCTTGATGTAAAAATACCGCTCGGCGACGTCGAAACCGCCGTATTTCAAACCAATCCCGAATCGGAAGCCTGGAAAGCGCTTCCGGTTCGGGATGCTTTGAGCGCTTATTTTTCCCAACACATCCGATTTCAGGGCGAAGACGGCAATATTTGGCCCACGCGGTTGCTGCGCAGCGATTCGACGATGGTCAACGACCCTTTGCTGGGGCCTTACCGGGAAATAGACCTTCAATTCCGCACTTCACCGCCTCCCGGGGCTGATTTACGGCATTTTTTGTTGTATTACGATGCCATTTTGCACCAAATTGTCACCCACCAGGCCATTTTGAGCGTAGCACAGGATTGGGCAAACGGCATCGCTTCGGATGATCGGCCCAAAGTGCTGGCGGTAATCGCAGTAGATCCTTCAAACGGCGATATTTTGCCCGTTTCCATTTCTTTGGAAAAAGGAAGTATGTGGAAAGGCTTTTTTGCGATGTTTCGTTTAGGCATCCGGCACATTGCGGAGGGCTACGACCATCTTTTATTTTTGCTTTTACTGCTCATCATCGCGCCCTTAACGACTGTTGGAGGCCGTTGGACGACCGCAGAAGGCTGGCGATACGGATTGCGTCGCCTGATCGGAATTGTTACGGCATTTACCATTGGGCATACCCTTACATTGGCGCTTTGCACGCTGGGCGTGGTGCAGGTTTCGGGTCGTTGGGTAGAGGTGGCCATTGCGCTTTCTATCTTTATTTCTGCCCTCAACAGTTTGTTTCCTTTGTTTTTTCATCGGGAAATTTGGATTGCGGGCGGATTTGGGCTTATCCACGGCATGGCGTTTAGCGATACTTTGCGCAAACTCGCGCTTGAAAAATCTGAATTGGTTTGGAGTTTATTGGGGTTCAATTTGGGGATTGAAGCATTGCAGTTGGGCATTGTATTTTTGGTTGCGCCCTTGCTTTTTGGGATGAGTAAAACCAGGTTTTATCCATATTTTCGGCTTGTTATTGGTGGTTTGGGGGCATTAATTAGCCTTTATTGGATGTGGGAGCGGATGATGGG
>JBAXTB010000481.1:0-3945 GCA_037130425.1 Bacteroidota bacterium | reverse complement strand
ACTGATGGTAAAAATAACCGTGCTGGACAGCCTACCTTTCAGGGCTTCTCAAAAACCTTGGCCATTTTAAATTGGGCGTTGCCCAATTCTAATGATTTCGTCCTTTCAGGACTTTGGTAACCCTTAAGTCAATGACATTGCTCTAAAGGGGAGCATATCTCAAGAAAGCATGATAATCAACCACTTTTCGGATCAACTCCCCTTTAGGGATTGGGGGCGGCCGAACAAGCGAAGAACAATCATCCGTTCCAACAAAACTAAATTCCTTTAAAGTGCCAAAGTAGAAACATACTGCCCCTGGCGGCGCTATAAAAACCCATGAATTATGATGTACGAAACAGTCCTATTCAATACGTCCGAAAAGTTTGGGTGATACAAAGATATGGAAATTCAACTTGTTTCTGTTTTCTGGAAAAATGTGGATTTTTGGAAACAAAATAATTTCCCAGCTCTGCCCTTTCACTCAACGCTGCCCCTCCACTACGCACAGGCGGGCTGTTTACTCGCCCCGCCTGTTGCTCCGTTGCGCCGCAGCGTTTCGTTTGCTCACAGGAAAGCCGGGCGCCCATCTGCCTGAAGGGAAAGGGCCAGGCGGAAGCCGAGGTAAAAGTTACGGTCGTCCGCCCGCCAGCCGTAGCGAAACGCGGTGCGGCAGTACTGCGCGTCGTTGTCCCAGCCGCCGCCGCGGTTGACGCGGTACGCGCCCCGAACAGGCGAATCAATCCAAGCCCGGCCGTCATTCGGCGCTTGGTCATAATTTCCGTGCCAATCATCCTCGCACCATTCATATACATTCCCGCTCATATCATAAATACCCAAC
Organism: Bacteroidota bacterium; assembly: GCA_037130425.1. GTDB lineage: Bacteria > Bacteroidota > Bacteroidia > Chitinophagales > Saprospiraceae > M3007. The sequence continues at coordinate 3,125 of JBAXTB010000481.1, read as the reverse complement.
TGATTCGCGGATTTTTGGCCGACCGGCTTTGTGCCCCCATCGCTGTTTTCAGTAAACCAACCTACATCTTTTAAGCGATCGCTGCCGGCATATTTGTAGCCTTCGTCATGGTATTTACCCCCGCGGGCCGCGTATTCCCATTCTGCTTCGGTGGGTAAGCGGTATTGAAGGCCGGTTATCTTGCGTAGTTCGGGCAGAAATAGTTGGGCAATATCATCCCAGGAAACTTGCTCTACCGGATGCTCATCTCCTTGGAAATCGGATGGGTTTTCGCCTTTCATGACGGCTTTCCAGAGGGCTTGGGTGACGGGAAATTGGCCGATGTAAAAATCAGAAACCGACACCTCGTGTTGAGGTCTTTCGTCATCAAATCCTTCTTCATCCTCAATGGCGCTGCCCATGAGGAAGTGGCCGCCTTGAACGGGCAGCATGGTGAAGGTTTGGTTTTGAATGGTTTGTGTATGTGGTTGGAGCATGGTATAACAAATATAATAAAATAAAAAATATGAAGCGGCAGGTTTTTCGGCTTTGCTACTCAAGCTGCCGCTTCCGCCCCTGAAAAAGAGGCTTTTTGTCATCTGTTTAAACGTCGCTGCAATAACTGCTTAGACGTATAAATCGGATGAGCGGGACAATCGCCTGTTCAGTGGACGCCATTCCGGCTTTCCTGTGAGCTGAAGGGAAAGGGCCAGGCGGAAGCCGAGGTTATTGTTACGGTTGTCCGCTTGCCAGTTGTTGCGATTCGCGGTGCGGCAGTTCTGCGCGTCGTTGTTCCAGCTGCCGCCGCGGTTGACGCGGTTCGTGCCCTATGGCGATTGACCTATCGACAAAAGTACATTTTTTCGCAAAGTTTCTGTGTCGGCATATCTGGCAAAAGCAAGCAAAGGCAGGACACGGCGTTGGCATGTCGCTTCGCTCCAGTCGCCGATATGATAGTTTTCATCCACAATCCGCATTTTTCGGATAAAACGGCTTTTGCTTTTTTGAAGCAACCTGACATGATACGGAAAAATGTGATAACCCAAAAAAGGAAGGCCATTTTTGGTTTTATTCAAGGCTTCCGGCTTTAGACTGCATAATAAGTCGCTTTCTACCGCCTCAACAATAGCCGAAAAGGCGTTTTTTAGTACCGCTTTATCCGAGTGCCAAAGCACCATGTCGTCCATGTAGCGCGTGTACGCCTGTATGCGCAAGCGCCGTTTGATCAAATGATCCAGGCCGCTCAGGTAATGATTGGCAAAATACTGGCTGGTCAGGTTGCCAATGGGCAGCCCGCGCTTTGGATGGGCCGCGTAACTGTCAATGATTTTATTCAAAATAGCCAATACCGTCCGGTCTTTAAACATCCGAGCCAATTGCGCTTTCAATACATCGTGGTGAATGCTTTCAAAAAACTTGCGCACATCCAATTTCAAATACCAGTCGTACTCGCGCGTGTATGCTCGCGCCTGATCGAGTGCCGCGTAGGTTCCTTTGTTTTTGCGGCTGGCGTAACTGTGAAAAATTTGCGCCCGTTCAAAATGATCGTGGCAAATATTCATCAAGGCATGGTGCAATACCTGTTCGGAGAATGCGCTGGCGCAAATTTGCCGTTCCTTCGGTTCGTACACCTTGAAATAACGATATGCGCCGACCTGTACCCGGCCGCTTAAAATCTGTTCCCGAAGGAGCGGCACGTTGCTTTCCATGACCGAAAACCAGTCCATTACCTCAATGGCCTGCCGTTTGCCCTTGGCGGCTTTCCAGGCAGCCAATCGGATATTATCAGGATCGGCCACTTGTTCCAGCAAGTGTTCAATTCGTTTCATCAGGCAGATCAGTTACAAAATATTGACCGTAGCGTTCTACTTTTTTCACTCCGATGCCTTTGATTGTTTTTAAACCATCCAGCGTGACTTGCTCCAATTTTGCGATCATGGACAATTCTTCATCCGTAAAAACGGCATACGCCGGTACGGATTCTGACAATGCCAAAGCTTTGCGGATTTCTTTCAGCGCAACAAAGCGTTCAAAAGCTGTTTCATCTAGCAGTTTGCGATAATCTGTACGGGGCCGGTCGCGATCGTTCGCGTTGAGATCCTCTACATATTTGATGCAAAAACACCAGCAAGCCCCCTCGGCGCCATTGACCAATTGATGGTCGGTTTGCAATACTTTTTTGGACCGCAAGAACTGGTTCAGTTCAGCTTCGAGGCGTTCGCCGCCCATGATCGGAATGGTGAAGATTTTTATTTGCATTGGGTTGGCGGGTTTTAATCATTGATCATTATACATTGGTCATTGGTCATTATACATTGGTCATTGTACAATGGTCATTTTTTAAATTTTCAATGTACAATGACCAATTTTCAATGTACAATTTTCCGAGCTCTGCCCTTTCACTCAACGCTGCCACTTCACTACGCACAGGCGGGCTGTTTACTCGCCCCGCCTGTTGCTCCGTTGCGCCGCAGCGTTTCGTTTGCTCACAGGAAAGCCGGGCGCCCATCTGCCTGAAGGGAAAGGGCCAGGCGGAAGCCGAGGTAAAAGTTACGGTCGTCCGCCCGCCAGCCGTAGCGAAACGCGGTGCGGCAGTACTGCGCGTCGTTGTCCCAGCCGCCGCCGCGGTTGACGCGGTACGCGCCCCGAACAGGCGAATCAATCCAAGCCCGGCCGTCATTCGGCGCTTGGTCATAATTTCCGTGCCAATCATCCTCGCACCATTCATATACATTACCACTCATATCATAAATACCCAACTGATTTGCAGATTTTTGGCCAACGGGCTTGGTGCCGCCATCACTGTTTTCATCAAACCAACCCACATCTTTTAATCGGTCGCTGCCGGCGTATTTGTAGCCTTCGTCGTGGTATTTGCCGCCGCGGGCAGCGTATTCCCATTCGGCTTCGGTGGGTAATCGGTATTGAAGGCCAGTTATGTTGCGGAGTTCGGGCAGGAATTGTTGGGTAATGTCATCCCAGGGAACCTGCTCTACCGGAAGAGTATCGCCTTGGAAATTGGATGGATTTTTACCTTTCATAACGGCTTTCCAGAGGGCTTGGGTAACGGGGAATTGGCTGATGTAAAAATCAGATACCGTTACGTTGTGTACGGGACGGCAGGCATCCCAGAGGTCGCCGTGTTC
>JBAXTB010000480.1:0-3957 GCA_037130425.1 Bacteroidota bacterium | reverse complement strand
TGGGCTGGATCCTGATCGACAACTGGACGCCCTACCAACTCAAAACCTTTGTGACACCGCCGTTTGCGGGCTATATTTCCGGGCACTCCACCTATTCCCGCGCCGCCGCCGAAACGCTCACGATGCTCACCGGCGATGCATATTTCCCGCGCGGCTTGGGTGAATTTAAAGTAAAAGCCAACAGCAATTTCCTGCGCGTGGAAAAAGGCCCCAGCGTGGATGTGACTCTGCAATGGGCCACCTACCGCGACGCCTCGGATCAGACCAGTTTATCCCGTATTTGGGGCGGCATTCACCCGCCGTTCGATGATATTCCCGGCCGGATGATCGGCGCGAAGGTAGGCGTGCAGGCGTTCAACCTGGCGCGTACCTATTTTTACCAGGACCGCGACGGGGACGGGTATTTTAGTTATGAGGATAAGAATGATGGTGATAAATCGGTGCATTGATTGTTAAGGGTTTGGGGTTTTGCCGTTGACTTAGGTTGTATGAAGTTTTTCGCCAAATAAAAAATTGAGATCGTGCCCAATTGTCGGGGTGACTGTAATCTAATGTCGTAAACGTTAGTGAAGAGGTGTCATCTTCGAGGCACGAGAAGGTGACATCTCTGAACGGAAATACGCACGTAACCTTTGTATTGAGATGTCACCTCCTCCTTTGGTCGGAGATGACACCTCAATACTGCCGCCGCTCCTTTGTTTCACGTTTGAGATTTCGCTCCGCCGTCCGTTTACGAAACTGAAAAAAGTTTCGCAAACGGGGCTTTCGTCGAACAGTACCTTATTCCTGCACCTTTAGATAAAACGTTTTTTCCCAGGTACACAACGAATCCGAGTGCATTTTGCGGGCGGAAATGCTTGCTTTTAAGGGGTAAATGCCGGGTTTTGGGAAGGTGCGTTCAAAATGTGCAATTCCTTTTGGGCTTGCCATTGGTTTTCCGTCAATAGAGAAGTTCATTTCGGCAAAACCTTCAGGTACAACGCTTTCTAAAATCACGTCGGCGCGAACAGGGTCATTTACGACAACTCCAAAATCAGTGAAACTCATACATGGTCTGACAAAAAAACCAAAATTGCATCCAGCGTGGTTTGATGTCCTTGTTCTATAATAATTTAAAACCGCAAATTCCATATACAATAATTGTTGTTGTAGTATTTGCGCCTGGTTTGCCCATTTTTTATTTTGCGAGTGAAAAAATACACCGGCTGTATCCATTGTAGCAATGCGCGTAACGTCATCAAAAAGCCACTGCTCTTCAGATGTCTCAGGTTTTAAAAAATTGCTGAAATCAGATAGTGTGCTTGCGGACATTGGCAATTTCAACAATGAATCAGTATGGACATAGATTTGCCTTGCGCGCTCCAGGAAAAACTGTTGTTTATACTCGGGAAAATCAATAACAGATTTTTCGATTTGCTGTAGGCGTAACTTTGCACACTGTTGCAGCCTTTCTACTGCAGGCAGACCCTGCTGGGCCATATCCTGACGCAATGGGGTATCAAATTGAATGGGTTGAGACTCCAATATTGAAAATGCAAAATAAACGATTGTACCACAGCATATTGCGTGCAAAGAGGCATCTAAAATGGTTCTTATCGGCATGACTCAAATGAGAAATTGTTTTTATAGATCGTAAACGTCCTTGTTGCCGGATTTGTAAGTTTAATTTGAACCGGTATTGCTTGTTTCGCAGAGGAGCGATAAACTGTTTGGTATGGCGCAATTCCGTTTAAAATAGGAATTGACTTGCCGGCTACTTCAATGGTTATGTTATCCGTGTATTTAGAGTAGGTTGCAGAGCGTAAGGTTCCGCGTACCGATTCGCCGGCTTTTATGCAACTTTGGTTCAAATGCAGGACCGGCAAACAATTATAAACCGGGTTAAGTAGTTCTTTTTCATACACCGCTCCGATATGGTCTGAAACCGGCGTTTGAATCAGTAATGCCCTTAAATTCAATAATCTTAATTGAAGATAACGCTGAACGGGTATTCCATTGTCGAGCAAATGTTGCGTTGTTTTGAGTTGCTCATCCGTCATATCATTATGAGCGCCATATTGGCTAAGGGTGTCATTTAATGTTTGCCAAAAATGCCAAAGTGAATCCGGCTTGTTGTTGCCCTTCCGTTCAATATTTTTCCCTAAAGATTCATTCAGGTAAAGCATGTTTGTCGCCGTTTGCGATTCGGGCTTTTTAGGCATCCTGTCGCGCAAAGTACGATACCTGTTTTCAAGTTCGTTTGAAAGGATTCCCAAGGTTCCTGAGAAAACTTCATCGGATTTCGAATAAAATTGTTGACACTCTCTTTGCTGTTTGTGCGCCCATGCGTTATAAAGGCCGAGTGTTATGATCGCAACACCATAAAAGATATATATTCGGTTCATTTTCATACCTTATTCCTGTACTTTTAGGTAAAACGTTTTTTCCCAGGTACACAACGAATCCGAGTGCATTTTGCGGGCGGAAATGCTTGCTTTTAGGGGGTAAATGCCGGGTTTTTGAAAAACGCGTTCAAATAGAGCGACACCATTTTTTGTTTCAAGTGGCTTTCCATCAAGGCTAAATTGGCTTTCGGCAAAACCCACAGCATCTTTAGACTCATAAATAACATCAGAGCGTATGGGATCTTTCGCACCACCGCCGAAATCTGTTATGCTTATTGCAGGTTGTACATAAATGCTAAAACAACCAATCGGCGGCGTAACCAGGGATTCATAATAGTTTAGCGTATCCAATTCCGTTAAAAGAATTTGTTGCGCCGCACGATACTGTTGACCTTTCTGCTGTAAAAGGTTGTCAGTATAGGATTTAGTTTGTTTTACTTTTTCGAGCACTTGGTCCTGTGTTACTCCCGGATGGTCAATGACTTGCTTTTGTATCGTTTCAATTTTTTGATCTGCAATGCTGCGCAATTGATCGATTAAATTGGGACTAATTTCAGCCATTTCTAACTCTAAAAACAAGTCTAAATGATTGGGAATAAGTTGTAAATCCATTTGGACTAAATACAATATGATCGCCCATGCGCTCATGTGAATGAACCCTTTTTCATATTGCTTATTGACAAGATTTGAGTATAAATTCTTTTTCATAAACCCTTGATTCTCCTGTAAGTATAACTTTCTGTGTAATCTGAATCGGGATCTTTTTTTGAGGATGCTCATGAAACGTGGTAACAAAAGTCCCGATTGGCCCTGTAAGCGGAAGCACTTTTTTGTCAACTTTCATGGTTATGGTTTCCCAATTGTTCGAATATGCGGCAAACTCTAATGTGCCTTTTATCGTTTTTCCGACCTTCAAACAGTTTTGTTCAAGTGTCAGCACTGGCAAACAGCCGAACCACGGGCGCTTGCGTTTATTCAAACGTTCATAAGTTTTATGAAGGATTGCGTTAATCTGCATCTGAGGACGGTTCCGGACTATTAAATATTCTAATTCTTGTTGGGTATCTGTGCCATGCAAAAACAGGCTTTTAGCCCTAATGAAATGGTCTTTATCGAAATCCGGCTTTACTCCAAGCATATTAAAGTGCTCATTTAATGCTTGCCATGTCGTTTCTATTGAATCCGATTGACTATGTGCTAATGCTGTATTAAATGACTTATTACACACCGGCACCATGTTGAACAAACCATCACAAAATGTTTGGGCCAGGTTTGCTGTTTCAATGGTCTTTTTTAATGTTGTATCGTATTTGAATTCAACATCATCTGAGATTTGATTTAAATGTGCAAAATTGACCATGAAGTTACTTGAAATCACATTGAATGTCCCTCTCAAAAGTGTGATAGATGAATTATAAAATTGTTGGCGTTCTGTATATTTTTGTTTTAGCCAAGTCGTATAAAGCCCGAGCGTTATAATCGCAACGCCGTATAAAATATATATTCGATTCAATTTCATACCTTATTCCTGCACCTTTAGATAAAACGTTTTTTCCCAGGTACACAACGAATC